>JBGQCL010000157.1:0-23184 GCA_041495365.1 Kofleriaceae bacterium
CGCCGAATCACCCCCCGTCCTGCGCGGACTCCGCGAGGTATGTGCGGGCAAGACCCGGCCAATCCAAATCACGGTCGCGGCGCCCGACCCCATCCGCTCGCGGTCGCCCCCGGCGATTCGCGTTGACGTCTGGCGATCGCGCCATGAGGGCAACGTCGACGGTCGCTTCCAATCGACAGGGGGGCAGGCCGCGCGGCGCGCGGTGCGCCGCTCGGCTACACTCCGGGCGGAGATGAGAGTCGCGGCCCGGATCACCGCGGCGACGGCCGTCGTCGTGGCGCTCGCCTCGGTGTCGTATGCCATCGTCGATCTGCGGTCGCGCCGGGCCGAGCGGCGCGGCGCGCTGGAGCGCGAGGCCCGCGCGGTGGCGACCGCGCTGCGCTACGACATCGAGGCCGCCCCCTCGGCGTTCCGGGCGTCGAGCGACGCGGCCCTGCGCGAGCTCGCCCGCCGCGCCTCGGGCTGGAAGGTGACGGTGCTGCCGAGCGCGCTGGGCTCGCGATCGCCCGAGGACGGCGCGGCGGTGTCCCAGCTCCGCCGGCTCAACGCGATGGTGCTGGTGCCCCGGCCGAACGCCGACATCGAGGCCGGCCAGTACTACTACGACCTGCCGATCCGCTCGGCGCTGGATCGCGGCGACTCGCCCGAGGTGATCGGCATGCTGGAGATCGCCAAGCCGGCCGACGCGCTCGACGCGACCAGCGACGATCTGTGGCGGATCGCCACGCTGGCCGCGCTGATCGTCGGGATCACGACGGTGATGGTCGGCGTGTTCGCCATGCGGCTGGTCACCCGGCCGATCACCAAGCTGCTGCGCGGCATCGACGACGTCGCCAAGGGCGACCTGTCTCACGTGATCCTGTCGGAGCGCGACGACGAGATCGGCGCACTGGCGACCCGGTTCAACGAGATGACGTTCTCGCTCCGCGAGTCGCGCGGCGAGACCCAGCGCCAGAACGAGGCCAAGCTCGCGCTCGAGCAGCGGCTCGGCCAGACCGAGAAGCTGGCGACGCTCGGCCAGCTCGCCGCCGAGATCGCGCACGAGGTCGGCACGCCGCTCAACGTGATCGCCGGGCGCGCGCGCTCGATCCAGCGCAAGTCTCGGGACCCCGAGGCGATCGAGAAGAACGCCGGGATCATCGCCGAGCAGACCGCGCGGATCACGCGGATCATCCAGCGCCTGCTGGACTTCACGCGGCGCAAGGTCGGCAGCGCGGCGGCCGCCGACGTCAACCTCAACGACATCGCGGCCTCGACGATCGAGCTGCTCGCCGGCCAGTTCGCGAGCGCGCGGGTCCGGGTCCGGCTCGAGCGCGGCGCGCAGCCCGGGCGGGTCGCTGGCGACTCCGACCGGCTGCAGCAGGTGCTGATCAACCTCTTGCTCAACGCGGTGCAGGCGATGCCGGACGGCGGTGCGCTGGCGGTCGAGACCGCCACGGTGCGGCGGACGCGTCCCGGGCTGGAGGGCAGCGCGGAGCAGGACTTCGTGACGATCGCGATCGCCGACACCGGGGTCGGGATCCCGGCAGAGATCCGCGATCGGATCTTCGATCCGTTCTACACCACGCGCGAGGGTCGCGGCGGCACGGGCCTGGGACTCGCGGTGGTGTCCGGCATCGTCAAGGAGCACGACGGATGGATCGACGTCGAGGACGGCCGGCCCACCGGCAGCGTGTTCCGGGTCTACCTGCCGGGCTGAGGCGATCCGCCCCGCCGCCGCCCGGCGTTCAGTCGACGTCGACCTCGGTGTCGGTGACGATCACCCGGCCGTAGCCGGCGCCGCCGGCCGCCGCGCCCAGCAGCTGGGTGACGGACTGCGCCGTCGCCGGGTCGAGCTCGGGCCCGCGGCGACGGAGCTGACTGGCCGCGTAGCGGCGCAGGTCGAGGTTGCTGCCCGGGTCGTTCATGATCGCGGCGAGCGTGCGGTCGGCCTCGGGGCCGCTGCCGGACGACGAACGCATCGCGGCCTGGGCGACCTGGGGGTCGGGGTCGCGCATCATCTGGGCGATCTGCGCGGTCGCGCGCTCGTCGTCGAGCGTGGTCAGGGCGCTGAGCGCGGCGATCCGGTCCTCCGGCGTGGGGCTGCGCGCGGCGTCGAAGATCGCCTGCTGGGCGCGGTCCGAGCCGACCTGGCCGAGGCTCGCCAGCGCCATCGCCCGGACCTCGGCGTCCGGATCCTTGGCCATCCGGGCCAGCGTGTCGGCCGCCTTGTCGTCGGGGTTCTGCACCAGCGATGACATCGCCGCGATCCGCACGCTCGACTCCTTGGCGGTCAGCGCGTGGTCGAGCAGCTGTCTGGCCTCGGGGGTGTCCACGCCGGTCAGCGCGTACACCGCCGCGCTCGCGCTGCTGCCGTCGCTGCTGCTCAGCAGCTCCTCGGCCATCCGCATGCCCTCGGGCTCGCCGGCCTGGAGCAGCTGACCCATCAGCTGCTGCTTGATCTCCGGGCTGCGCTGCGCCGCCGACAGCAGCGCGGTCTTGACCGGGCCGGCGATGCCGACCTCGACCAGCGCCGCCGCTGCGACGGTGGCGAGGCCCTCGTCCTTGCCGGTCAGCGCGCCGAGCAGGGCCTGGCGCGCCGGCTCGGTGCCGAGCTGGCCCAGGACGTTGGCGGCGTACATCGCCTCGTCGCGCCGGCCCGAGCGCAGCGAGTCGGCGAGCAGCTGGGTGACGCCGGCGTCGCCGGGCCGCGCCCGCGCGAGCAGCTCGAGCGCCGAGACCCGGGTCTGGCCGCGCGCCTTGCCGGCGACGTCGGCCAGCGCGTCGAGCGCGCGCGGCGCGCCGGAGCTGGCGAGCAGCTGCATCGCCTCGAGCTTGTCCTGGCGCCCGCCGCCGCGCGCCAGGTCGATCGCGAGCTGGAGCGCCTCGGGACGGCCGGCCTTGATCAGCCGGGGGAGCGCCGCGCGCCGCTCGCTGCTCGATCCCGAGCGCAGCACGGTGATCAGCGCCTGCTCGACGTCCTCGCCCTGCATCTCGGCCAGCTGGGCGAGCGCGCCGCTCGCCTCGCCGCGCTCGCCCATGGCGGCGTTGATCAGGAGCTCGCGCGCGTCCTTGCCGCCGATCGCGGCGAGCGCAGCCGCTGCCGCGGTCGCCGAGGTCCGGTCCCCGGCGTTGAGGATCTCGCCCAGCGCCTGGATCGCCTTGGGGCCACCGAGCTCTCCGATCGCGGCGATCGCAGCGGTCCGCCCGGTGACGGCGCCCGTGGCAGCGGCCGTGCGCAGGACGGGCAGCGCGGCCTCGCCGGCGCGGGCCAGCGCCGCAATGGCGGCGGGGAGCCGCCGGTCGCCGGACCGCACGATCGCGCTCAGCTTGGCGAGCAGCGCGTCGTCGATGGTCTCGATCGCGGCGATCGCCGCCGACGCGACCCGCTCGTCCGGCGCGTCGATCAGCCGGCGCAGCGCGGCGGTGCCGGCCTCGGAGTTGATCGAGCCGAGCGCGGCCACCGCCTGCGCGGCCACCGCGGGGTCGCTGCCGGTCGCGATCCGGATCAGCGCCGCGACGGCGCCGTCGCTGCCGAGCTCGCCGAGCGCGCTGAGCGCCGCGCCCTGAGCAGGGTCGCCCGCCCTGCCCGCGAGCTCGATCAGCGGCGGCTCGGCATCGGCGCTCTGGGTCGCGCCGAGCGCGGCGATCGCGGCGGCGCGGACCGCCGGGCGGTCGTCGGTGGTTCGCTCGATCAGCGCGGCGACCGCGTGCTCGGTGCCGATCCGGCCGTAGCACGCGAGGATCGCCTCGGGTACGCCCCGCCGGCCGTCGGACAGCAGCCGCGAGAGCTGGTCGACCACCTGATCGTCGCCGACCGCGCCGAGCTTGTCGGTCAGGATCTGGACGTCGCGCAGCGAGCGGGCGCGCAGGACGCGCTCGACGAGGTCGCTGCGCGACACGCCCGCCGCGTCGGCGCTGACGTGCAGCGAGCGGCGGAGCACGAACGGGATCGACGCCGTCCGCGCGGTCGCCGCGGGCGCCGGCGTGTTGGCGCCCGCGCGGTGGCTGAACATACCGTAGCCGGCGACAGCGGCGAACAGGGCACAGGCCAGTTTCCAGCGCGTCAGTGATGTCACGGGACTCCTCGGGATGCTCGCAGTGTCTGTGTCAAACGAACGCCGCCTGGTATCGATCCATTCCGGCGGCCGGTCCGAGGCCTGCCGATCGGAGCCTGCGCGATCCCGCGCCGCGCGCCGCGCGCCATCGGGGCGTGAGCCCCGGCGGGCAGTGCCGTGCGCCCGGGGGGGTTCGCGACCTGCGCCACAGCGCGCCGGCGCCGCCGGGGAAGCTTTTGGGCAACCCCGGCGTCACGGGCGTGTCAACCGGGAGCCTCGTCCTCACCGACCCGGCCGGACCCGGGTGGATCACCAGCGCTCGCCGGGCGCGACCGCCCGCACACCGCATGACACGCGCAAATGAGCAAATGATCGATGCCCGGGTGGCGGGTTCGATTGACGGCACCGCCGACGCTCGTAGACTGAGGGCATGTTGACGCCGGAGCAGACCGACGAGCTGCGAGCGCACCTGCAGGCGGACCTCAGCCGCCTCGCAGACCACGCCCACTCTGCCCTCGACTTCACGATGGACCGGGACCGCGACCGGATCGGTCGGGATTCGATGGACGAGGCGACCGAGGAGGAGACCTACTCCACCCAGCTCCGGCTACACGACCGCGAGACGTTCTTCCTCGGCAAGATCCGCGAGGCGATGGCCCGGCTGGACGCCGGCGAGATCGACGAGTGCGAGGAATGCAGCGAGTCGATCGGGTTCAAGCGCCTGCTGGCGCGGCCGGTCACCACGCTGTGCTTCGAGTGCAAGACCGCGCGCGAACAGGTCGAAGCCGACGAGGTCGCGGAATAAGGCCACGAGGTACCCCGTCGAACATGCCAGCAAATTTCCCGGCGTCTGCAACCTCTGGTAGTATGCATTCGTCGGGGATGCGCGACCGCTACACGATCACGGAGAGACTCGACCATGGTGGCATGGCGGAGGTCTTTCGCGGCGTCGCGGAGTCGATGGAGGGCTTCAAGAAGGCGGTCGCGATCAAGCGGATCCTGCCGAACCTGACCAAGAATCAGAAGTTCGTCTCGATGTTCCTGGATGAGGCGCGGCTCTCGCTGTTCCTCCAGCACGCCAACATCGTGCAGGTGTTCGACATCTCGAAGACGCCGGACAACGCGTACTTCCTGGTCATGGAGTACGTCGACGGCTGCAACCTCAAGGCGCTGATCGAGCGCCAGAAGCAGAAGAGCAAGCGGATCGACATCGGGCACTCGGTCTACCTGATGACCGAGTGCTGCAAGGCGCTGCAGTACGCCCACAGCCTGGAGCACCCCGAGACCAACGAGCCGCTCGGCATCGTCCACCGCGACATCTCGCCGCCCAATATCCTCCTGTCGAAGAACGGCGAGATCAAGCTGGTCGACTTCGGGCTGGCCAAGGCCAACAGCCAGATCGAGTCGACCGACCCCGGCGTGGTCAAGGGCAAGTTCAGCTACCTGTCGCCGGAGGCCGCGAGCGGACTCGACGTCGACCACCGCGCCGACGTGTTCGCGGTCGGCATCATCCTGTGGGAGCTGTTCACCGGCCGCCGGCTGTTCTACGGCGACACCGACTACCAGACCGTCGAGCTGGTCCGCCAGGCCCGTGTGCCGTCGATCGCCGCGCTCAACCCCGAGATCGACGCCGAGCTCGAGCAGGTGGTCCGCAAGGCGCTGGCGCGCGACCCCGACGACCGCTACCAGAGCGCCGCCGACCTCGGCGACGCGCTCGCCCAGTTCCTGTTCTCGCGGCGGATGAAGGTCACGGCGCGCGACATCGCCGCGCTGGTCCGCGACACCCAGGTCGAGATGATGCGCAAGCGCTCGGCCGAGCCCAAGGACTCGCTGATCGACGCGCTGATCCTCGACGAGATGCAGAAGATGACCTCGCTGGTCGACGGCGAAGGCGCTCCCGAGGCGCAGACCACCGAGGGCTCGATGAGCCTGGACCCCAGCGCGTTCGTCGACACCTCGAACTGGGCCGGCGAGATGGGGCTGGGGTCGCAGCACCCGCCGCAGCACCCCGGCCAGCACCCCAATCCCAGAGGCCGCCCGACCCGGCCGATGCCGCGCGACCGGGTGACCTCGCCGACGCCATCGCCCGAGATCGAGTCGCTGGAGCAGATCCTCGAGCCCGAGCGGACCGGGCACCACCGCAACCGCGACGGCAAGAGCCCGTCGTGGCTGGTCATCGCGCTGATCATGCTCGTGCTCGCCGCCGCCGCGGCGATCGCGGTCGTGTACTTGATGCACTAGCCGCCTGACCGGAGCCGCTGGAGCTGGTGCAGCTGCTCGCTGCCCGGCGCGAGATCGTTGACGCGGCCGATCGCCTCGTCGAGCAGCTTCCTCTGCCGGGGCAGCTGCGCGGCGATCGTGCCGACCATCTTCCAGCCCTCGACCGAGTCCGGGTTGTAGCCGACCGCCTGGCGCGCGGTCTCGAGCGCCTTCTCCGGATCGCGGGCCCGGTCGAGATCGGCCGCGAACAGGTAGGCGGCGTCGATCGACGGGTCCTCGAACAGCACCAGCTTGAGCCGCGACGCCGCGAGGGCGTCCTCGCGCTTGAAGTACGCGGTCGCGCCGAGCCCGAAATCGCACTGCGCGAGCCGGCGCGGCGACGCCTTGTCGCGGGCCAGCGCGTCGTGGGCGGCGGTGTAGTGCTTCTCGGCCTCGTCGAACCGATCGGCCGCGATCTCGAGCTTGCCGTGGATGATCTCGATCTCGGGCTTGCCCTGGAGCCGGGCCGGCATCAGCGCCTTGAGCTTGGCCGCGAGCGCGGCACGCTTGTCGTCGGAGGACACCGTGTCGGCGGCGAGCAGGAAGCTGTCGAGATCGCCGCCGCAGTCGTCGAGCGCCCGGCTCAGCGCCTGGGCCGCGCCGGCGATGTCGCCCTTGCGCAGTGCGATCCGGCCGCGCTCGCGGTCGAGCTGCCAGCGGATCACGCCGGGTGCCTTGCCGGCGCGTGCCAGCAGCTCGAACGCGCCCTTGTGGTCGCCGACCAGGGTGCGCGCGCGAGCGGCCTCGAGCAACAGCGCCGCCGGCGCCTGATCGCCGGACTCCTTGAGCAGCTCCTCCAGGGTGTCATGGCCGCCCCTGGGATCGCGGTTGTCGATCAACAGGGTGCCGCCCTCGAGCCGGGCGTCGAAGTTGCCGGCGCGGGCGGCCTCGGCGTAGGCGGTGCGCGCCGCGGCGAGGTCGCCGAGATCGCGATCGATCCGGGCGAGCTCGAGCTGGGCCCGCGCGGTGTCGGGGCCGGCCGAGCCGGTCACGACGCGCTCGAGCAGCGCCCTGGCCTTGTCGCGCGCATCGGGCCGGCCGGTCGCCCGCAGGACCGCCGCGTAGACCGCTGCCATCGCCGCGGTCGCGGTCTTGGGGTTGAACCTGGGCTCGACGCGCTTGCGCGCGGCGTCGACCTCGCCGGCCGCGAGGTCGAGCCAGGTCCGCGCGATCACCGCGGGCTCGTACCCCGACAGCTTGCTGATCGCGGCGTCGAAGTCGGCGCGCGCCCCGTCGACGTCGCCCGCGGCGAGCCGGGCCTGGCCGCGCACGGTGTGGCCGACCGGACCGGCCGCGAGCTCGGGCGACCTGGTGAACAGCTCGACCGCGGCGGCCGGGCGCCCCTGCGCGATCGCGATCTGGGCCAGCGCGATCCGCGCGCGGCGGCTCACCGGCCACTCCTTGAGTGTGCGGGTCACCACCTTCTGCGCGAACTCCAGGTCGCCGATCGCCAGCACGGTGTCGCCGAGCTCCTCGGCGAACTGCAGGTCGTCGTCGAGCTTCATGTTCACCGACGCGCCGTAGTCGGCCCGGGCCGCAGCGTGGTCGCCGCGCGCGTGGTCGACCCGGGCGAGCGCGAGGTGGGCGAGCGCGATCTGCAGCGGCGACACCGGGTCGCTCAGCTTCGTGCCATCGCCGACCAGCCTGGAGAGCTGGGCCCGGATCTCCGCGCCCTGACCACCCTGCCCTGCCGGGACGCGGCCCGCGCGCGCGAGCAGCACGCCGCGGGCGATCACCGCGCCGGGGTTGTCGCGCGCGCGGTCGACCGCGGCGAGCGCATCGTCCCAGGCGGCGGCTTCACCGAGCGCGCGGGCGAGCCCGACCAGGTAGTGCGGCCGCGGATCGCGCTCGACCGCGCGGCGCAGCGTATCGATCGCAAGCTTGACGTCGCCGGCGAGCAGCGCGGCCTGCCCCGAGACGTAGAGCGCCGCGGCGTCGCTCGGTGCGGCCTGGACCGCGCGCTCGGCGGCGTCGTGCGCAACCCTCACATCGCGCAGGGCGAGCGCGACGTAGGCCGCGGCGAGATCGAGCTCTTGTCCCGCGCCGGCGAGGCCGGCGAGCGCGGCCCGGGCGTCGGCCACCGTGTCGCCGAACTCGAAGGCGAGCACACCGCGCGCATGCGCGACGGCCGCGTTGTTGTCCGCCGTCGACGAGGCCACCACGATGCCGGACAGGCTGTCGCGCGCAGCGATCCAGCCCTGCCAGGTATCGGTCCGGGCGAGCTCGGCGGCGCGGTCGCGCGCCGCGGCGATCTGGCCGCGCAGCCGGATCCCCCGGATCTGGAGACCGCCGAACACCCCGGCGCTGATCACGATCGCGCCGATCAGGAACCAGAGGAGGAGCAGCCGCGAGTAACCGCGGCGCCCGGTGCGGGCCGACCTGCTCACCGCCGAGCTCTCGCCGCCGAACCCGACCAGTGGGACGCCGCCGGACCCCTGGCTGACGTGCATCCCGGGATCGGCCGCGCGGGCCGCCTCCTCGGCGGCGTACGGCATCGGGCCGCGGCCCCACGCCTGGCCCTGCCCGTCCGCGCCGAACACGGCGTCGACGGCGGCGGCCGACTGCTGCTGCTGGGGGTTGAGCTGCTGCTGGGGGTTGAGCGCGATGGTCGGGCGCGCCGCGGCGGCCATCGAGGCCGCGCTCACCAGGGCCGGCGCCGGGGGGGCGAACGGGTTGGGCTGCGCCATCATCGTCTGGGCGAGATGCGGCGGCGAGACCGGCGGCGCCGCCGGCTGACCCGCCGGCATCGTCGCCGCGAGCGCCATCGGCATCCCCGGCCCCGGCACGGTGGGGCCGTACCCCATCGCCGTCGGCCGCGGCGCCATCCCGGGCGGCGCCATCCCGGGCCGGGGCGGCGACGGCATCGGCAGCGCCGCGGCGGTCGGCAGCGCGGCAGCGATCGCGCTGCGCGGGTTCAGCGCGACCGGCGGCGGCAGCGGCGCGGGAGGCAGGACGTTCATCACGTGCGGCTGGTTCGCGATCAGCTGGGCCAGGTGCGGGGCCGGCGGCGGCGGCGCGGGCATCGCCGGCCCGGTCGGCCGCGGCGGGGCCGGAAGGTCGATCGGCCCGGACGGCAGCTTCACGGCGTTGCGCACTGCGGTGCCGGGGCCAGGCGGCCGGCGGCCGGCGAGCGCGCGCTCCGGCTCGGCGGATCGCGGGGAGCGCTTGTCTTCGAGCTCGATCACCTCGTCGTCGCCGAGCTCCACCGTGGAGACCTCTTCTTTGAACATGCTGGCGCGCCGTGATTTCTTCGCCGCGACCGCGGGAGCGGCCGCCGGCGATCGGGAGGACGACTTCGAGGGGCGCTCGCCGCGCCTACCATCATCGAGCACGCCGGTGGCGGCCGCGTCGAGATCGTCGAATTCATCGGGCGGAGGGCCCGCCCAGCCGCCGGCGCCGCCGGGCCTGCGGGTGCGGTGGCCGGCGCGATCGCCGAGGACGGGCGGACCGACCGGTTCGCCGAGGTCGTCGCCGCCGCCGCGCAGCTCCGCGCCGTCGCGCTCGTGGTCGACCTCGACGGTGCCCGACCGATCGCCGACCGCGAGCACGGCCGGCGACGGCGTGGCATCGAGCGGCGGGGCGGCGAGCTGGGGGCTCGAGCGCTTGCGCGCGCCGGGTGCGGCCAGCGAGGTCGGCCGGGTGAACTCGCCGCCGCCGTCCAGGCCGTCGGATTCCGCGCCGGGCTCGCCGACCCGCGCCGGGTAGTTCTTGGTGCCCTGGTCGACGGCGAACGCGGCCGGGTCCTCCACGAAGCCGACCGAGGCGCCGGGGTGGCCCGGGGGCGATCGGCTCGCCAGCCGCTCGGCCTCGGCGAGCAGCCCGGCCACGTGCGCGTCGGCGAGCCCCTGGCTGCGCAGCCTGCCCAGCACCTCGGCGGCGCCGTGGCCGTCGCCCTTGCGCAGCAGCGCCTCGCCCTTGAGCACCTGGGCGGCGTGCGACGCGTGATCGAGCTCGAGCGCGACCCGCATCTCCGCGAGCACCTCGTCGTAGCGCTTGAGCGCCAGCAGCGCCTGGCCGAGCACGACGCGGCCCTCCACCGTGGTCGGCCGCCCCAGGAGGCCGAGCCGGCAGACCTTGACGGCCTCCTGGTACTGTCCGGAGCTGACCAGCGCCTGGCCGCGCGTGACGAAGTCGCTCTGCGACACCTGGCACCAAGCTTACCTCGACCAGCGCCGCCCCGGCCAAATCGCCACGGGTGTGGGTACTAATCCTTCATCACCGAGACCGGCTTCGCCGGCGGTTCCGGCGGTTCCGGTGGTTCCGCCAGGCCCGGCATCGGCGCCCCGCGCAGGCGGGCCTCGTCCACCATCCACCAGGCCCTGCCGTGGCGCTCCCAGGTCTGGACCGCGTGGGTCTCGTGGACCGTGCCCTCGGAGGCCTTGTACCAGCTGAGCTTGATCTGGACCTGGGCCTCGCGCTCGCCGCGCGGGTCGACCCGCATGACCTCGTACTCCGTGATCTTGACCTCGCCGGATCGCTGATCCATGTCGTCGACGAACTGCGCGCGATCGCGCGGGGGCAGCGCGCCGGCCGCCGCCGTGAACCGCTCCCAGCGCACGCCGTCGTTGAACATCCGGACCGACTCGGACAGGTCGGGCTGGTCGTGCAGCGCGGCGCCGCAGCCGAGCATCAGGATCGCAAGTAGTGCCGCTCGCATGGGTGGCTCCTTCGATCAATAGCGGGGCCGTCGCGTCGCGCGGGGAGGCTGTCCTGGCCAAGAGTCAACGCGATCATGTTCCTTGGGCTTCGTTGGCTGCGCGGCTGCGCCGCACCGCCTTGATCGCCTCCAGGTCGCGCCGGCCGAGCTCGCGCGTGATCACCAGCACGGCGAGGAACGCCGCGCCGACCACCGCCGCCTGGATCAGGGTCATCGGCTTGCCGTGGATCGGCAGCACGGCGCCGATCGCGCGCTCGGCGAGCCGCTCCCGGCCGACCGCGATCGCCGCCGCGGTCGCGATCGCGACCCGCACGACGCTGGCGACCGGCAGGAACGCGCCGAACTCGCGGCGCAGCGCCCAGCCCGAGACCAGCGCGCCGACGAGCATCGCCCCGCTGGTGACCGCCGCGGCGACCACCAGCACGGCGCCGCGCTCGGCCGCGATCGGGATCGCGATGTAGTTGCCGACCGCGGCCAGGACGAGCGTGAGCGCGGCGGTGATCACCGCCGGCAGCGTCCGGCCCGCGCCGTTGAGGATCGTGCCGGCGATCGCAAAGATCGAGAACGCGACGTTGCCGAGCGCGAGCGCGGTCAGCGCCGGCCCGCCGAGCTCGGCGTAGTCCGGCGCGTAGACCAGGCCGAGCATGTCGCCGGGGTTGGCTGCCATCACCACCGCGAGCGCCATCGCGAAGATCAGCGAGTAGCGCGTGGTGACCTGGATGTAGCGCCGCGTGGTCTCGCGATCCTCGGTGAAGGTCGAGCGCGACACGAGCGGGAACACGACGAACGTCGCGGCGATGATCGCCTGGTAGGGCAGCCGCGCCAGGTTCTGGACCGCGGCGTAGTAACCGTTCTGGACGTCGGCGAGCACGCTCGGATCGGGGTGGTAGCCGGTCGCGGCCACCGCCCACGGCAGCGCGCCCGCGAGCGCGCCGTCCAGCGCCCCGAGGTGGGCCGCGAAGTGCTCGGTGGTCAGCCGCTTGATCAGGATGCTGTCGACGAACATCAGCGCGTTGAACAGCACGAGGTAGAGCGCGACGCCGAGGAAGAACTCGATCATCGGCCGGACCGGCAGCCGGTCCTCGCGGGCGACCCGGCCGGGCAGCCCGATCCACACCACCGCGGCGCACAGGATCAGGCCGACCGCGGCGACCCAGCCGCCGATCACGCCGATCACGCCGAACCCGGCCATCGCCATGCCGAGCAGGCCGGCGACCCGCAGCGTGGCGAACGTCATGTCCAGCCCGGCCTGCTTGTGGAACTGGTGCAGGCCGTTCGCGGTGCCGATGAACACGGCGTAGAACGAGTAGCCGCCGACGATCAGGCCGGCGAGCATCAGCGGCGCGGTCTTGGTCATGTCGTGGAGCAGCCACGCGACCACCGGCGCCGCGGCGATGAAGCCGACCGCGATCACCAGGCCGAGCCGGATGTGCATGCGCAGCCCGGCGTGCTGGACCCGCCGCGCCTTGCCCGGCTCCTGGGCCGCGAACCGCGACACCGCCTGGATCGTGCCGGTGACCAGCACGTTGTTGACCAGCGACGCGATGTTGGACACCAGGCTGAAGCTGCCGAACGCCGCGCGCGACAGCACCGCCGGCAGCCGGATCTGGATCACCAGGCCGGCGAGCATGAAGTAGAACTTGGCGAACGCGATGTAGAGCACGCCGCGCCCGGCGCCGGTCGCCCTGGCCACGGCTGGCCGCGCCCCGGGGCCCACCGCGGGGCCGGGGGGCTCGGGCCGATGCTCGGCCGGCTGCGGGGCCTGGGGCTCGCTCACGCGACCTTCCGCGTAGCATGCGGCTCGGCGGGCCAGCAACTTCTGGCGGCTTATGCAAGCGCTTGTCGATCGAGAGGGGACTTTCCCATGACCCCCTCTGGGGATGGGCCGGCCAAGCCGGCCCATTCACCCCTCCGCGCGTCGCGTCGCGCGGCCCTGCACCTGCCAGCGGTGCTCCTTCTCGATTTCCGGCGGCGCTCCGAGGCTGAAGAGACGATGACCTCCGGTCAGCGTCCCTGTCAGTGCGGCCAGCCCGGCGGCAGGCAGGTGTAGGTGATCTGCTGGCCATCGACCGCGGCGAGGGCGCGCAGCGCGGCGTCGCTCACCGCGGGGCCGCCGTCGTCCGGCGTGAACATCCCGCCGCGCAGCGCGAACGTCACGGCGTGGCCGCCGACCACGCCGCGCGCGACCAGATCGCACTCGGTGGCACCCGGGCCGAGCACCTGGGACGCGAACGGCGTCCGGGCACGCGCGATCAGGAGGCCGATGCGCGGGCCGACCATCGCGGCGTTGTTCGCGTCGAGCGTCACCTGCTGCCCGACGATCGGCGCGAGGTCGGTGTCGAACGCGAGCAGGAACTGCTCGACGTCGCGGCGCTGCGGATCGCCGCCGGCGAACCCGACCCGGTTCCCCGCGTTGGCGTTGAACACCCGGGCCTGGAGGAACCGGAACAGCGTGTCGACGCTGCCGTCGTGCTGGAACCCGCTGCCGCGGACCTGGGCCCCCTGGTTGACGTTGTTGCCCGGGTTGTCGCCGGGGATCGCCGGCATCCCGAACATGCCGACCTTGGTGTAGAGGTTGCGGAGCTGCGGGACCTTGACGGTCTGCGGCAAGGCCTCGAAGCTCATCTCGCCGTCGGTGCCGAACAACCCGAGCTCGGGCCGCAGCACGTGGCAGCCCTCGCACCGGAAGCCGAGCTGGTCGATCCCGACGCCGTCGGCGAAGTGGCCCGCGCCGGTCGGCCGGCCGTCCTGGCAGGTCACCGGATCGCCGGTCGAGCTGTCGACGCCGGCGCACCCCATGAAGAAGTCGCGGCAGTGCTGCTGGGCGACGGTCAGCGCGTTGTCGAGGCTGCGCACCGGGTTGGGCGGCATCACGATCGCCAGCGCGAACCCGGCGAACGCCTGCATGTCGCCGGACGAGAACGCCGCGCCGTTGCCGAGCAGCCCGTCGAACGCGACGATGAAGTTCTTGAACGCGAGCTCGGCGTTGTACGGCGGACCGGCGCTGGTGTCGCGGCCGAAGAAGCCGTCGACCCGGTCGCCGCGCCAGTGCATCGCCCCGTGGTTGACCATGCCGCGCAGGGTCTGGGTCGCCATCGGGCCCTTCATCGGGTGCAGGCCGGCCGGGCCGCCGGTGCCGCCGCCGTTGATCGTGCCGGGCGAGGCGAAGCCGAGCTTGATCGCGACCGGGGTCTGGACGACGTCGCCGTCGGGATTGCCGAGGTCCCACACCAGGTGGTCGGTGTCGCCGAACATGTGGCAGCTCGCGCACGCCGCCTCGCCGTTGGACGACGACACCTGGGCGTCGTACAGGAACCGCCGGCCGGCGGTGATCCTGGCCGGCTCGGGGTTGGTCAGCTTGACGTGCGAGGTCTCGGCGCGGCTCACCACGTCGATCAGCGACACGCCGTCGTCGAACCGGGTCGCGACCAGCAGGTGGCCGTGGCCATCGAGCACCACGCCGCTCGGACCGCCGCCGGTGACCGGGATGTACCCGGCGCTGGCGGCGACCGGATCGAAGGTGTCGGCCTCGAGCTCGGCGGTCGGCAGGACCCCGACCTTGCCCGAGCCGAACGCCGCGACGTAGAGCGTGGCGCCGTCGGCGGACACCGCGAGGTCGACCGGCGTCGACAGGCTGTGGTCCTTGACGCCGGCGGGCGCGGGCCGGGTCGCGTAGTCGATATGCTTGTTGAGGTGGCGAGGCTTCACCGATGAATCGCTTCCGATCACCGTGATCCGGGCCTCCGCGAGGTGGCCCTGCAGCGTGACGCCGGGGGCGAACGTGCCCGGACCCTCGAACCGCAGGTCGTTGCGCGCGTCCGTGTTCGACACGTAGACCACCCCGGTCTTCGGGTTGACCGCCAGGTTGAACAGCGTGGTGCCGACGTGCTGGAACGACTGCCTCGGGGTCAGCGACGCGGCGTCGATCGCGAACACGTCCTGATCCGACAGCTGGAACTTGGTGACCGCCGACCAGTCGCGGTTGCGCGCGTCGCGCCACGCGCCCGCGGCGTCCTGCTTGACGATCAGCCCGACCTTCGGCGCGGCGATGCCGGCGTGGTTGGTCGCCGGCCCGAGCTGCGATCCAGGGATGGTCTCGCCCATCTGCGACATGCACGTCGTGTTGCTGTCGACCGGCCCCTGGCACGGCAGCGCCGCCGACACCGGCGCGGTCTGGTTGCCGGAGTGGAAGATCGCGGCGTACACCGTCGCGCCGCCGGGGCCGACCGCGAGCCCGCGCGGCGTGTCGCCGAACAGCGTGACGATCGCGAGCGGCCGGCCGCCGAGCTCGGTGCCGAGGTTGGCGGGGTCGAACACCCAGACGTCGGCGCGCCCGACGCCCGGCGTGGTCAGGTGCGGATCGCCGGCGCCGGGCACATCGGCGATATCCGGGCTCGAGCGCTGCTGGCCGCGGTGGGCGGTGGTGATGAACGCGCGGCCGGCGCCGGCGAACACGATGTCGCCGGGTTCGTCGCCGACCAGCAGCGTGCGGACCACGCGGGGCGGAGCGTGCGCGACGTCGACGATGCTGATGCTGTCGGACACGTGGTTCACGACCCACACCTCGCCGTCGTTGCGGACGGCGACCGCGACCGGATCGATCCCGACCTTGACCGAGCCATCCACCACCAGGCCCGCCGGCGTGACCCGCAGCAGGTCGAGCGAGCCGTTCGGCGTGTTGGCGACGAACACCCGCGCCCCGTCGGACGACACCGCGAGCGGCCGGACCGGACCGCTCTCGAACGTGAGCTGCGCGGTCCCGGGCGCCGGCCCGCTCGGCCCGTCCGGTGGCGCGTCCGGACCACCGTCGGGGGAGCCGCCGCAGGCCGCGAGACCGAGCAGCACGGCGGCGACCCGGGCGCGCGTCGCGTTGCCGCAGGGCAGGAACGTCGAGCGAGTCATATCTACTTGCATCCCTTGCCTCGCGTGCATGGCATGACGGCAATGACACCATAGCCGACGGCGTGGACAAATCGCACGCGTCGCCGCACGCCGCGCGCCGCGTCGACCGAAGCCCTGGCGTGACGGCGCCCACAGAACAAGGCGGCGAGCCGCGGACGCACGCGGCCCCGCCCCGCCGATCCTGACCACCCACCGCCCGGTGGAGTGGGCGCTCACGGTGGCGCACGTCGAGACATCCCTGGGGACCCAGGTCGCGCTGACGCCGGTGGTACTCCACGTGGGCCGGAGATGCGCGCTGGTGCCCGCGGCGAGCGGTCGGTGCTGCTGATCGACGGCCTCGATGACCGCACCTGCGATCGGCGACGTAGCTGGAGACGACTGACCGGCGTCGCTGCGCATGTGCGCGCGAACGACCTCTCGTGGAGAACGCGCGGTCGCAGGTCGTCAGCCGGCCAGTGGTCTTTCGCCGCGCGGGCAACGCAGGCCACTGGTAGAACGTCCGTGTCGAGTCGGCCACCTCGACGCGCTCGCCCGCGCCGTGGAAACAGCCGCTGCCTGGGTCTGTGCAGTGATGCGTCCGCATACCGGACATCGTGACCGAGTCTCGGACAGCATGAGCTCGCGCTGTCAGAGGGGCGAGGTATGGGTTCGGCGATGGGCGAGACCGACGTCACCTTCCGGCACCTGCTGCGCGGGCTCCCCCGACCGATCCTGCGCCTGGCGTTCCCGCATCGCGCGCTCGAGCCTGCGGGCCCGCTCGACCCCAGCGTCGATCGGCCGCGGCAGCGGACCACGGACAACCTGTTCCGGGTCCTCGATGGCGGCGCCGAGGCAGCGGTGCACGTCGAGATCGAGCGCGCGTGGCGAGCGGATCTCCCGCGCCGGCTGTTCGAGTATGCGAGCGCGGCGATGACGGCGACCCGGCTGCCGGTGTGGTCGGTCGTGGTGCTGCTCCGACCCGGCGGGCGGCCGCCGCGGAGCACCGGCGTGTACCGCGTCCCGGGCGCCCGCGGCGATGCCGTCGTGTACCGCTATCAGGTCGTGCCGCTGTGGCGGCTCGACGCCCGGCGCATGCGGGCCGAGCTCGGGCTCCCGGGGGCCCCATTCTGCGTCGCGATGCGGGGCGCCGACGAAGCGTTCGTCGAGGAGCTCGCCGACGAAGTGCAGACCGATCGCGGGTTGACCAGGCGCGATCGGCAGACCACGATGCAGTTGCTGTACGTCGTATCGGCCGCTATCCTCGGTAGTGATACGGCCCGGAGGATCTTCCACGTGGAATCGCTCATCCAAGACCCGAATGTCCAGGAGCTCATCCGCGAGTGGGAGGACAAGGGCCGCATCAAAGGCCGTGCCGAAGGCCGCATCAAAGGCCGTGCCGAAGGCCGCATCAAAGGCCGTGCCGAAGGCGAGCAGATGGCCCTGCTGACGTTGCTGAGGACCCGCGGGCTCTCGGCGACGGCGGGGGAGCGGGCGCTGATCGAGGGGTGCACGGACTCGAAGAAGCTGGAGCAGTGGATCGTGCGAGCGGTGTCCGCCGAGTCGGTGGGCGAGGTGCTGGGAACGGACCGGAAGCCGCGGACCAAGCAGCGCGCGGGGATGTAACGGCGTCCCGACGAGGAGCTGCGGACAACACTCGACGGCCGGCTCCCGGGTGCCGCAGCTCCTCGGCAAGTCAGGCGACCCACTCGGTCCGCATACGACGCGCGCTCGAGCCTGCGGGCCCGCTCGACCCCAGCGTCGATCGGCCGCGGCAGCGGACCACGGACAACCTGTTCGGGATCGGCGACGGCCGCGCCGAGGCGGCGGTGCACGTCGAGATCGAGCGCGCGTGGCGAGCTGATCTCCCGCGCCGGCCGTTCGGCGGCCGCGTACCTCCGGTTCAAGGCCGCACTCCAGGCCGAAGGTAAGCGCGAGGGGCGGGCCGAAGGCGAGCGCAACGCGCTGCGGATGCTGCTGAGAACCCGCGGGCTCTCGGCGACCGTGAAGCAGCAGGCGGTGATCGAACAGTGCGCCGATCCGAAGAAGCTGGAGCAATGGATCGTGCGCGCGGTGTCCGCCGATTCGGTGGACGAGGTGCTGGGAATGAATAGGAAGCCGCGGACGGCGGGGCCGCGGACAAGGCAACGCGCGGGGAGGTAGACCCGCTGCTCTGCGGGGGCGCCCGACACGAAGACCTCGGACATCCTCCGGTGAGTTTGGGACATGCAGGCGCTCGAAGGCCGCCGTCGCCCACATCGAGGCGGCTGACATCGCCGACCTCGAGGGGCTGGGGCGTGCGCGTGCTCGGCGCCCAGACGCTCGACGATCCGAGTGGAAGCTCCCACTTCTGGATGCGTCCGTTGGTTGGCCGGTGATGACCACGGTGGCTACCCCGGACCAGGCGTGCGTTCAGGCCTTGGGCCGCGTGACGACCAGGTGCGCCTGCTTGTCCTTGTCGACGTAGCCGAACCGGAACGGCAGCCGGCGGGTCTTCTGCGCGCGCCACAGCTCGATGAACGCGTCGTCGTGGCGCTCGTCGGTGCCCTCGAGGAACGCGCCGGCGTAGTGACCGTAGGTGTCCTGGACCATGCCGGCCTTGCGGGTGAACGCGGGCGGGATGCCGGTCGAGTCCGACAGCATCCACGCCAGGTGATCGAGCATGTAGGTGCGGATCATCGAGAAGTCGCCGCGCCACAGCAGGTAGCTCGCGCCCTTGGTCAGCAGGGTGACCGTGCCCTTGCTCTCGAGGTGGCGGATCAGCGCGGGGTGCTTGGCGAGGTAGGGGTCGCCGAGGTTCCAGCCGATGTGGCGGTGGACCCGGACCGCGTCCTGGCCCGGCCTCCGGTACTGGATCTCGACGTTCGAGAACGCCTGCGAGAAGCTGGGCGACTGCCAGTCGTGCTTGAGGCTCCTCGCACGGCCCTGCTTGGCCTTGTGATCGAGCTCGTCGATCTCGGCCTGGTCCAGGTAGTGGACCGCGCCGGTGTCATCGAGCGTGAAGTAGCGCATCGAAACCGGCTCGTAGCCGCCGGCGACCAGGCCGAGCAGGAACGAGCTGACCTGGCCCGGCAGGTCGTTGCGCTGCTGGTGCGACAGGTTCTCGCTGGTGTTCGAGCCGACCGAGATCAGGCCGCCGATCTCGCTGCGCAGCGCGCCGAGGCTGCGCTCCAGCGCCTCGGGCGACAGCGTGCGCAGCCGCCGCGGGTCCCCGGCGAGCTCGAGCGAGATCGTGGTGATCTCGGTGGCGTCGGGGAACGCGACCAGCGCCGAAAGGAGGTCGCCGCCGCCGAACGGGTAGACCACCGTCTTGGGCACGTCCCTGGGCACCACGGCGTCGAACCACGCCCGGCCCTTCTCGAAGTACGCGGTGCGGAACTCGGCCATGCGCGCCAGGATCGCCTTGCAGTGGTGGCCGACGATCTTGTCGAGCTTGGCGGCGAGCTTGACGTCGCCGCCGGTCAGCGCGTCGGGCAGCGGGGACTCGGCGCCGCCGCACGCCGCGACCCGGTACAGCAGCTTCGCGTCGCCGATGAAGTCGACGCCCGCCGTTGCCGGGGCGGCGGGGACCGCTGCGGCGGTCGTTGCGGCCGCCCCACCCCCGGTCGCAGATCCGTTCGTGGCTCCGGTCGCCGATCCAGGGGCCGGCGCCGGTCGCACAGGCTCGGCCGGGGCCGGCGGTGTGGCGTGGGTGGTGCCCGGCTCGGGAGTTGGCGAGGGCGGGCCGCCGCCGTGACAGGCCGGGGCGAGGGCCGCGCCGAGGACGGCGAGCGACACGGCGGCGGAGCGCAGGACCGGGCGCAGCAGCGCAGGCAAGGCAAGGATCGGCCGGACGGCGGGCATCACGAGACCAAACGCCGACGTGGTGGTTCGCATTGCAGCGAACGCGATCATCCCATATCGGCGACCGCACCCTCGTACATCTTGTCGAGCAGCGCGGCGTAGCGCTTTTCGACGACCTTGCGCTTGACCTTGAGGCTCGGGGTCAGCTCGCCCTCGTCGACAGACAGATCCCGGGGCAGGATGGCGAACTGCTTGACGGTCTCGTACTTGGCCAGGGTCTTGTTGACCTGGTCGAAGTACGGCGCGAGCAGCTGCTTGACCTGATCGGTCTTCACCACGTCGCCGTACGGCGCGCCGCCCAGGCCGTGGTCCCGGGCCCACTTCATCGTGGCCTCCTCGTCGAGCGAGACCAGCGCGGTGACGAAGTTGCGCCGGTCGCCATGGATGATGACCTGGCTGATGTACGGGCACACCGCCTTGAGCTTGCCCTCGATCGACTGCGGGGCGATGTACTTGCCGCCCGAGGTCTTGATCAGGTCCTTCTTGCGATCGGTGATCCGCAGGAAGCCGTCGCCGTCGATCTCGCCGATGTCGCCGGTGCGCAGCCAGCCGTCGGGCGTCAGCGCCTCGGCGGTCTGATCCGGCAGGTTGTGGTAGCCGTTCATCACGCCGGGCGACCGCAGCAGGATCTCGCCGTCCTCGGGAGCGATCCGGACCTCGGTGCCGGGCACCGGGAGCCCGACGCTGCCGAACGAGAACCGGGTCGGCCGGTTGACGAACGCCACCCCCGAGGTCTCGGTCAGGCCGTAGCCCTCCAGGATCAGCACGCCGCAGGCGTGGAAGAACTCGGCGATCTCGCGCGACAGCGGCGCCGAGCCGGAGATGAAGTACTTCACCCGGCCGCCGAACGTGGCCCTGACCTTCGCGAACACCAGGCGCTCGGCGAGCCGGAGCTGGAGCGCGAGCAACCCGCCCGGCGTCCCGCCGCGCTGGCGGACCTGCGAGCCGGCCCGGCCGACCCCGAGCGCCCACAGGAAGATCCGGTGCTTCAGCGCCCCGCCCTGCCGCGCGTTGTCGAGGATCTTGTTGTAGACCTTCTCGAAGATCCGCGGCACCGCCGACAGCAAGGTCGGCTTGACGGCGGTGAGGTTGTCGACCAGCTTGGGGATCCGGCCGTCGACCGCGGTGACCGAGCCCGACGCGATGTGGCCGGCCATCAGCACCTTGCCGAACGAGTGCGACATCGGCAGCCACAGGTACTGGACGTCGTCGGCGACCCACAGCCGGGTCGCCTCGATCGCGTCGGCACAGTACGCCCAGCACTCGTGGAGCAGCCGCACGCCCTTGGGCTTGCCGGTGGTGCCCGAGGTGTAGATCAGGGTCGCGAGGTGCTCGCCCTGGATGCCGGCGACGGCGTCGTCCACCGCGCGCGGGTCGCGCTCGAGGTGCGCCGCGCCCGCCGCCTCGAGCTCGGCCAGCGTCATGACCCAGTCGCGCTGGGCGTCGGCCGGCGCGCCGTCGATCAGGATGACGCGGGCGAGCATGGGCAGCCCGGCGCGGTGCCCGACCAGCTTGGCGAGCTGTGCGGCGTCCTCGACGAACGCGTAGCGCGCCGCCGAGTCGGCGAGGATGTAGGCGCATTCCTCGGCGGTGCTCGACGGGTACACCGTGGTGGTCGCGCCGCCGGCCGACAGCACCCCGAGGTCGGCGAGCAGCCAGTCGACCCGGGTGTTGCACAGGATGCCGACCCGCTCCTCGCGATCGAGCCCGAGCGACAGCAGGCCCGCGGCGATCGCGCGGACCCGCTCACCCGACTGCCGCCACGTCATCGAGCGCCACTGGTCGCCCACCGGGTAGCGGTAGGCCTCGCGATCCGGCGTGTCGCGCACGCGGCGGGCGAGCAGCTCGGCGAGCGAGGTGGTCTTCCGGGTCAGGCGCTCGGGGGCGGACGGCGGCATGGCGATGCATCATGCCAAGTTGCACCCGGCCTTGCACCCCGTGGCGCCTCTGGTTCCGCGGACCGGGCCGCCGCCCGCTGCGGCGTGGGCCGGCGGCCCGAACTGACGTACGCTCGGTGCGTGGCCGATGCACGGGACTGGCTGGATGCGGTGGCGCGCGCGTGGCGCGCCGAGCGGACCGCGGTGCGGCGCCGGATCGCGCTCGAGCGCTCGGGCCGGACGCTGACCGAGCGGATCGCGCTCGGCATCGCGCTCGCCCCGCTGCGGATCGTCGACGAGCAATCGGCGCCCGGCGATCGCATCCGGATCCAGGTCGCCGCGCCCGACGCGATCGATCTCGACAACCTGCGGCTCGCCCCCGGCGACCCGATCCGGTTGTGGGCCGAGCACCCCGACGAGCCCGAGGCGCTGCGCGGGGTCTACGAGCGCCGCGAGGACCAGACGCTGTGGCTGATGCTCGATCGGGGGATCGAGCCAGGCGAGATGGGGGGTGGGGACCCTGCCGGCTCTGCCGGCGGGGCGGGGGGCAAAGCCCCCCGTGGGATCATCGAGATCGATCGCGAGTACGCGATCGATCCGGAAGCTCCCGAGGTGACGTTCGACCGCGGCGACCAGGCGATCGCGCGCGCCCACGCCGCCCTCGCGACCTCGGACCTCGCGCGGATCCGCGACGTCGCCGCGGGGATCCGCTCGCCGCGGCCGGTCGCGCCGGTCGGGTGGACCGCGCTCGACACCGCGCTCGACGACCACCAGCGCGCCGCGGTCGATGCCGCGCTGCGGTCGGGCGACCTCGCGCTGATCCACGGCCCGCCGGGCACCGGCAAGACCCGCACGCTGGTCGAGGTCGTGCGCCAGCGCGTGCGGCGCGGCGAGCGCGTGCTGTGCGCGGCGCCGTCCAACCCGGCGGTCGACAACCTCGGGCTCCGGCTCGCCGGGGTCGGGCTGCGCACGGTCCGGCTCGGCCACCCCGCGCGCGTCCACCCGGCGCTGATCGAGCTCACGCTCGACGCCCAGGTCGATGCCGACGGCGCATCGCGGCTCGCCCGCGAGTGGCGCGACCGCGCCCGCCAGCTCCGCCGGTCGGCCACCGGCAAGCGCGGCCCCGAGGCGAAGGAGTGCTGGGCCGAGGCCCGCGCGCTCGACCGCGACGCCGCGCGCGAGATCGCCAACGCGGAGCGCGCGATCGTCGACCGCGCCGAGGTCGTGCTGGCGACCTGCGCCGGCAGCGAGCACCCGCTGCTCGGCCGCGGCGAGGACGGCCCCGATGCCGGCCCAGGTGCCGGCCCAGGTGCTCGAATCGTGTTCGACTGCGCGGTGATCGACGAGGCGACCCAGGCGCCCGACCCGCTGCTGCTGGTCCCGCTCGGCCGCGCACGGGTCGCAGTGCTCGCCGGTGATCCGCACCAGCTCGGTCCGGTGGTCACCGGCGGCGCGGACCTGGAGGCGACGCTGGGCTCGACGGTGTTCGACCGCCTGGCGCGCCGCGGCCCGGCCGGCGACTCGCCGGGCGCGGTGATGCTGGAGCAGCAGCACCGCATGCACCAGCAGATCATGGCGTTCCCGTCGCGCGCGATGTACGGCGACCAGCTGCGCGCCGCGCCGGCGGTCGCCG
>JBGQCL010000158.1:0-23119 GCA_041495365.1 Kofleriaceae bacterium
CCGAGCACGAACGGCATGAGCGTGCTCCATCCCGTCGTCCACGTCGCCTGAGACGCCGAGTCCACCCCGCTGCCGTCGGCCCGCACGCGGTCGATCGCGACCTGGCCCGAATCGATCTTGTAGGCCAGGTAGTACTGCTGGCCGCCGAGCACGAACGGCTCGAACGAGGACCATCCCGTGCTCCACGTGTCCGTATAGGTATCGACCGGCGTGATTGGCATCCGCCCCCCTGAACATCACAGTGTACCACAGCGGCCTTTCGAACCGTCCATCAGCGCGCGGCGATCTTCAGCGAGACTGCGCGATGACGCCGGCCGTCCGCCTCGGTCGTCCACCACAGCAGGTCGTGCCAGTTGCCGGTGGGCAGGAACCCGGTCGAGCGCACACCTGCGACGGTCAGCTCGTAGGCGCGCCGATCCGGCTCGTCCAGGCCCGCGCTCTATTGCCGCTCGATCTCGGCATCGCGTGGCAACGATCGCCATCCGGCGTAGACCGAGATCGCGGTCAGGCGGCCCCGCTCCCGGCGCACACCGACGCCGAACACGTTCGACCGGGCCCGCGGCGCCGGCGCGGTCTCGGGGGGGGCGGCCCCCAGCGGCGCCAGACAGCGCGCCGCAAACTCGCCGAACTCACAGGCGTCGCGCTTGCCCAGATAGAGCTCGACCACGTCGCCGTCGAGCGAGGCCCAGATCGGATACAGGTCGCGCGGCCACTCCGCCGGCAGCTCGAACCGCTCGTCGAGGCGATCGACCGCATGGTAGGGCTTGGCCCGCAGCTGGCCGCCGGGACGGATCCGCAGGCCCACCAGGCGCGGCGGCCCCCACGGATGATCGTCGAATCCGAACGCCCGCCCCAGCGCGCCAGGCAAGTCATGCCGCAGCGTGAGGCGCGCGCCGTAGTGCGAGAACGGCGCCCCTGCGGTCACCTCGCACACAAACCCGCCGCAGGCGAATCCTCGTTCCAACCCCTCGTTCAGCTGTGATAGCGTGTCGGGGCTGGTCGCGGTCAAGCAGTGCACCAAGGACCGCCAACGGGGCTCTACAGCCGAGGACGACCGTGGGAGAACTTCATCGCGCGGATGCGATCGGCCGGGATACGATTTCCAATCGGGGGCAGTCATGCTGACGTTGACCAAGTCGATGTACATCGAAGGATACACGGTCTTCCACGACGATGAAAACGCGATCGAGGCGATGCAGGATCGCATCGACACGGTCCTGAAGAACGAGAAGGCGCGGTCCGATGCGCTGGTCAACGCGCTGCGCGGCGAGTCCGGTCAGATCACCGACAACTTATCTGCGGTCAACCTGGACGACAGCGTCAAGAGTGCGGTGCCGCCGCCGCCGCCCAGGCCGCCGGCCAAGCAGGTCCTGCGGGCGCGGCGGTTCTACGTGCTGCCCGACAAGCCGACGATCGCGCGCGATCGAGAGGGCAAGCCGATCTTCTCGCTGATCGTCTACCGCATCCCTCCGGACCGGATCGATCCCGGCAAGCCGGATCAGGAGGTCGGCGGCGGCATCCTCACGTTCACGACCGAGCTCGCCGTCCCCCAGGCGGCGCTGGACAAGATCACCGCCAAGCTCAAGCAGATCGTGAACGGCGACGCCGATCACCCGGCGGATGTGGATGTCGGTCTCGTGCAGTTCATCCAGGGCAAGGTGTCGATCGCGGTCGCCGGGGAGGGCACGGGCGCTGCCGGAGCGACCTCGCAGTTCGTCAAGGACGCGGTCGGCACCGGCGACATCATCGGCGTCGCCGACAACCGCAAGGCGGTGATGGTCAACCTGACCCAGAACGGCGCCTCGCTGATGGGCCAGGCGATCGAGAAGGTGCGCACGCTGCCGGTCAACGTCAGCTACCAGATGGGGTACGAGCACCGCCTGCTCGGCGTCACGATGCGCGTGTGGTGCGATGTGTCATCGAGCTATCAGCTCATCCAGACCACGTACCACACCGAGGAGTCCAAGGACTCGGGCTGGGAGGGTACCAGCACCGAGAACACCACCACCGACAAGATCGCCAAGGCCACCGAGGTCATGGTCCGGCAGAAGACCTGTGGCGTCGAGGTCGTGCCCTCGAGCTCGGCGATCGATCAGGACACGCTGACCGCGCTGGAGAAGTTCGGCGAGGACATGCTGCAGAAGGAGCTGGAGAAGGTGGTCACCGCCAACCCGGTGCCGGCCGACGTCGATCGCAGCTGGCTGGAGAAGTGGGGCTCGGACGCGTCGAACTCGCTCAACTTCACGCTGGACCAGCGCATGGTGCTGGTCCAGCAGTACACCCCGTCGGCGAACATCCAGAGCGTGTTCCAGCGCAGCGACGCGGAGAAGCTGATCTCGTACTTCGACCTCGACACCGACTTCTTCAAGATCCTGCGCGTGCCGATCCGGGTCAACGCCGACTTCGCCAAGCTGCCGATCTCGCACGTCATGGTGACGGTGAGCTACCGGAGCAAGGACGCCGCGAGCGCCGGCGGCACCACCGATCAGACCCAGTCGTTCGATTTCACCGACGGCGGCCAGCTCGCGACCTTCGACGCCTATGCCAACACGCTCGACAGCCTGAGCTACGCATGGAAGGCCGAGGTGCACTACCGCAACACCGGCGGCACCACCAACGACACGTACTCGCTCAGCCGCAGGCAGGTCAAGGATCGCTTCCTGATCATCGATGTCGGCACGATCGGCATGATCTCGGTCAGCTTCGGCGTCGGCCTGGTCGACTTCGACAAGTTCCCGATGGCGGCGGTGAGCGTGCGCTACAAGTCGGCCTCGGGCGCGCAGTTCGGCGACCAGTTCACGCTCGGCAAGGACACGCCCGAGCACGTGTGGACCGCGATCATCCGCGAGCAGTGGAACGGCAGCTACGAGTACAAGGTCGACTGGCTGAGCAAGGCCGACAACAAGACCTACACCGGCACGTGGCAGACCTCGCACGACCTGACCGTCGCGCTCGACGCGCCGATCAAGGACCACCTCGACGTCTCGGTGGTCTGCTCGGGCAACTTCAAGGACGGTGCCGGCGGCGACCCGATCTCGCACGTCCTCGTGGCGCTGGTCTACGCCGACGCCGACAACAACGTGCACCGCGAGGGCAGCCTCGATTTCACCGATGACAAGCAGCTCCAGCACTGGTCGGTCGATCTGGAGAATCCCAACCTGCGCGACTACCAGTATCGATACACCGTCGTGTACAAGGGCGGTCTGGTGCAGGAGTTCCCGGCCGACAAGACCAGGTACTTCCCGGGACAGCCGGGGTTCATCGTCGTCGGTCCGGAGTACGATCTGGAGGTCCAGGTCTATCCGTATCTGCTGGGGCTCGCCGGGTATCCCGACGCGTTCCGCATGGTGCAGGTCGACCTGAGCTATGCGTCCGACGACGGCAAGATCAGGAGCACGGGGACGTTCACGTTCACCAAGGAGACCTCGACGCCGCAGGTGTGGCGCGCGTCGACCGGCGGCAAGGGCGTGCAGCCGTATGCAGTGGACGTCACCTACTTCTCGGGCAGCGGTCAGATCACCAGAGCGCCGACCGCGCCGGCCGCGGGACAGGCGTTTGTCGTGCCGCCGCTGGCGCCGCCCAGGTAACGGTGCCCGCCGATGATCGACCTCGAGATCCCGACCCGCACCGTGGCAGGCGTCGATCTCGCGGGGGACGACCAGGATCCGTTCGCGTTCTGGATCCTGCCGCCGCCGCCGCGGATCGCGCTCGGCGACGGCGGCGGGCCGCTCGTGAGCCTGCTCCGGTTCGTCAACGCGGGGCAGCTCACCGGCGGGCTGGTGGAGCTGACCGTCGAGCTCCTCCATCCGCCGGAGATCCTCGAGGCCGCGCGCGTCCAGCTCACCGCCGAGCTCGAGGACGAGCATGATCGCGTCACGCTGAGCCCGCTGACGCCGAGCGGCGCCGAGGCGGAGCTGTTGTTCCTCGGGCGCGAGACCCGGCCCGACGGCGGGATCAGCGCGATCGTGCGGCGTCCCTATGGCACCACGACCCCCAGGCTGGTGCCGCCGTACACCGCGTCGTTCTCGGTGGCGCTGACCGCCGACGGCGCGCGGCTGGTCGAGGCCGCGCTGCGCTCGGGCGGCGCCCCGATCGGGGTGGTCTACCGGCTGAAGGTCGAGGCGCTGCGCCCGGCCCAGAGGATCGTCGCGCACCTCGACTGGGGCCGGATCTACGACCAGATGTCGACCGAGAGCAAGGACGGCTCGCTGTTCACGCTCGACGACATCCGGACCATGACCGAGCATCTGGTCGAGACCCGCGCGATCACCGTGCAGGTGGTACAGGCGCTGGTGCCCGATCCGTCGGCGCCGCAGCCCGACCCCGCCGGCACGCTCGCATGGATCGAGCGCGAGATCGTCGACAAGTTCTGCCAGCCGGTGCTGCCGCTCGATCGCAGGCCGGCGCGCGCCTGGCTCGGCACGGCGGGCGAGATGTTCGGCGTCGGATCGGCCTACGGGTTCAAGAACATCACCCAGATCGAGCGCGGGACCGCCGACGTCGACTTCACGCAGCGGGCGGTCGTGGTGCGGACGCTGACCCAGACCGCGCACCTGGCCGACCTGCTCGGCAGCGCGCCGGCCGATCCGCACATCAGCGACGCGGCGCCCGAGAACCCGTTCTTCGAGCGCGTCGCGCTGCACGTGACCACCGCCCGGCCGCTCGCCGCGACCTTCACGCGCGAGGTGGTCGCCGACTTCACCTACGGATCCACCCACATCCCGATCCGCATCGCCGGCGGCACCCCCGACGGCTCGGCCTCGACCTATGCCGACAAGTCGCAGAGCCGGACCTGGACCTTGCCGCTCGACATCACGCTGGCCGACGACGCGCCGATCGACCCCGGCGTGAAGATCCACCTCGACGGGCCGAGCGGACAGGGCCGCGAGCTGACGCTCGATCTCGAGGCGCTGCTCGGGCTCTGGGCGGTCGATGTCCAGGGCTCGACGGACGCGCGCGTGCTGGTGACGCGCGCCGAGCTGCAGCAGTTGCGCGGCGCCGACCCGATCGGCGGGTCGCGCGAGCTGATGCTCGCCCCCTCGCAGCCCAGGCAGACCGCCTGGTTCCGCGAGTTTCGCCCCGGCGACACCCTGCGCTGCACCACGCATCACCTGCTCGGCGACGGACGCGCGGTCGACGTGCCGCCGGTCGCGGTGGCGACGCGTCTGTTCCGGCTGCCACCGCCGTTTCCCGGCACGATGACGGTCCAGATCCTGGCCGATGACGACTGGACCGATCTCGAGCGCGTGGTGGTCGCGGTGCAGAAGCGCGCCGATCTGCCGGCCGGCACGTTCGTGTTCGACAAGCCGGGCGCCGCGGCGGCGGTGGCGCTCGATCTCCCCGATCCCGCCGATCGCAGCTATCGCTACAAGGTCGAGCGCACGCTGTCGACCGGCGTGGAGACCGAGGACTGGCAGACCAGCGATGCATCGGTCCTGTTCGTCGGCCGCGTGGCGGCGAACAAGCTCGTCGTCGACGTCAAGACGCTGGGCGAGCTCGAGCTGCCCGAAGCCGGGATCAGCACCATCGCCGTCTTGCTGCAATATCTCGATCCCGACAACCGCGTGCGAGATATCCAGACCGCGGTGTTTCGCGCGCGTGCCGACACGTTTCACTGGGAGGTGGCGATCAAGGACGCCACCCGGCGCGCCTATCAGTACCAGATCACGGTGTATCGAAACTCCGGGGAGACCCAGATCGGGAACTTCACCACATCGACCGACCGCACGCTGTACGTACCGATCACCAAGGCCAAGGCCAAGGGATAGTGGGAGTCCAATGCTGAGCATCATGGATCCGGTGGACATCGACGGTCTGACGGTCTATCGCGACGACGAGGATCCGCGGAAGTTCTACCTGTTGCCCGACCAGCCGGTGATCTCGACCGATGGCAACGGAGTACCCGACTTCTATTTCATTCAATATCGCGGCGTCGATGCCGGGCACAAGGAGGGCGGCTACGTCCAGTTCCGGACCGTGCTCACGATCGATGCCGCGCGACGCGGCAAGGTGATCGCCGCGCTCAAGGACATCCTGACGCAGGACCAGGCGTCCGGACACAAGCCGTTCGGCCTCGCGATCGGCTCGACCGATCCCGTGCTGGCCGACCCGCTGTGGACCAAGGGCACGGTCTCGGTCCTCACCATGCAAGCGGCGCCCGACGGGCTGGTGACGGTGTCGCCCGATCAGCCGTTGCCGTGCGATCTCGCGGGCGCGCTGGGCGCGAGCGGCCGGCTGAGCCTGTCGCCCGATGGCGCCTCGGTGTTCTGGGCCGCGTTCTCCGACTATCAGACACAGAAATTGCCGATCTTGATCACCTACCAGCTGACCTATCGCGCGCGGGTGTCGGCGACGCTCACGATCGACGCCGAGGGCTCGACGGTGATCAAGCAGCTGTGGGAGCGGGCGCAGCCGGCGCCGTACGTGTTCGACCCCGGGCGCAAGCGCTTCATCCGGCAGCCGGTGCAGGGCACGTTCGACCGGCCGGCCCTGGCGGCGATGAAGCGCAAGGTGCCCGGCACCGTGGCCATGGTCGAGCCGCAGAACGTCGCCCGGGCGGTCCACAGCTGCGTCACCGACAAGACCATCACCGTGGTCATCAACACCGACTCGGGCGGCAGCGACGCCGGCTCCGCCAAGGTCCAGGAGGCGCTGTTCAAGCTCGCGACCGATCTCTTGACCAACGACATCATCCCCGCGATCTTCGGCACGGGCCAGGGCCAGGGCCAGACCGCGCCGCAGCCGCAGCCCGGCTCCGACGCGACGACTGATCCGGCGGCCACCAAGCAGCTCCTGCAGCTGCCGGGCGACGACACGAGCACGCTGCACTTCCACATCAACATGACCTCGAACTCGGTCATCGATCGCAACGTCAATCCGAGCAGCGCGCTCCAGGTCCTGATCTCGGACCCCAGGGTGCTCGAGACCTGCTTCAAGCAGATCACGCTGGGCAACGACTTCTTCAGCAAGAAGCACGTCGTGGTCTCCACGGCCGGGATCAACTTCGCCGCCGACGGCATCTCGGCGATCGCCGTCTCGGGCCGCTACACCGCGACGGACGAGATCGGCCACCAGCCGCCGGCCGGCGCGCTGCACCCGGACGTCGTGCTGAAGTCCGAGACCGATACCGGCCACTGGGACTTCGCGCTGTCGCGCGACGCCGCCGGCGTTCCCAGGAACCGGTTCGAGTACACGACCAAGGTCTATTACAGCAACGTGGTGCTGGCGACCGACTGGCAGCCCTGGGAGGCCGACGCGCTCACGGTCAACCCGGCGGCGATGGGCGCGGTGCGCGTCCAGCTCGTGCTGACCGCGCGGCGCGAAGAGATTCGCTCGGTGAGCGTGGCGCTCGGCTACCGCAAGGCCTCCGGCGAGGTGCTGTCCGACGTCGTGATCCTGACACCCGACGACGCCCGCAAGACCTGGATCAAGACCACCGGCGAGATTCGCCCGCCCGGCGCGCCGCCGCTGGCCTACACGTACCAGCTCACCTACCAGACGATCGCGGCCGGACAGATCACCCTGGCCCCGCAGACGGTCGTCCTCGATACGCTCGAGGTGCCGACGCCGTTCTCCAGGACGCTCAGCTTCCTGTTCACGCCCCAGGGCTCGTTCACCGACGTCGCCGCGATCACGGGCGACGTGACCTACGAGGATGCGGCGCACGGCTACAAGCTGGTCAAGACGTTCTCGCTCGACAAGCTGAGCGCGGCGTACGCGATGGACGTGCCGATCCTCGACGGTGGGCCGCAGGAGGTGACCTGGGTCGCGCGCATCGTGCGCAGCGACGGCTCGCAGATCCCGCTGCCGCCCGGACGCGGCGGCATCGGCAACCACCCGGTCGGTCTCGTCCAGTTCCCGCCGTTCAAGATCACCGTGGTGCCGGACCTGGTCGACTTCGACAAGGACGTCCAGCTCGTGGCGGTCAAGCTGACCTATCACGATCCGGTGAACGGCGACCTCGCGCAGGAGCTCAGGTTCAGCAAGTCGACCGCGCTGCAGCAGACCTGGAGCGTGCCGCAGTACGCGGCCGATTCGCCGCGGCGCTACGACATCGACGTGCGTTACTTCGCCTACGACCGCAGCAAGACCTCCGAGCAGCACCAGAAGGACGTCGAGGACGCCACGTTCTACCTCGATCGCTCGGTGGCCGCGCCGGCGTGACCGGCCCCGGCGCCGTCAGCTGGTCTGGAGCACGATCAGCGGCGACGACTGGGCGACCGCCGACCGGATCGGCGTCTCACCCGCGAGCGAGATCTTGGCCGCCTGGTAGCGGTAGCTGAGCTTGCCGTCGCCGTCGAGCGGCAGCGTGATCAGCTTGTCGCCGTCGACCCCCGCGCGCAGGAACGCGCTGACCGGCTGCTCGTCGCCCGACGGGGTCTGAGCCCACACATCGACGCGCAACCCGAGCGCGTCGCCGGGCGCACCGACCCAGACCAGGCGGACGTCGGCGGTGACCCTGGCGAGCGACGACGGCGCGAGCACCGACGCGTCGGCCTCGACGAGCTCGGTCTGCGACTGCGTACCGTCGAGCTTGAACACGAACCAGCGCCACGAGTAGCGCCGCCGGGTCGCGTCGAGCAGCGGGATCGCCAGCTGCTGGCCGGTGGCCTTGTTCGCGGCGTTGAAGGTGAGGGTCCTGTCGAGCAGGTGGTCGCCGTCCTGATAGCGCACCTCGATCATCACCTGCGTCGTCTGCGACCAGTCGACGGCCGGCATCACGTACAGCGAGAGCACGTCGGCGTAGGGGCCGAGCACGAGGAACGCGGTCGAGGTCGCCTCGGTCTCGTCGCCGTCGTGGACCTGGCCGTGCGGGTCCTCCCAGCTCGGTCGGGCCAGCACGCGCAGCGGACCGGCGTCGAGCGCTGCGTGCACCCGGAACACGCGCTCGGGGGTCCGGGCGTCGAGGATGAGCTCCTCGCGCGCCAGATCGGGCGCGCCGCCGTCGGCCGCCGGGACGCGCACGCGCACGTGCACCCGCGGCACCTGCGCCGGATCCATCGGCCCGAGCACGAAGCTCACCTGCCGGTAGCGCAGGTGGAGCAGCGGATCGACCACCAGGACCCGCGAGCGCGAGGTGAACGGCCCGGCGGTCAGGCGCACCGGGCCATTCCCGAGATCGAGATCGAAGTCGTACTGCACGTCGTACGCGTACTGGTCCTCCGCCGGTTGCGCCAGCGCCGCCGAGAACGCGAACGGCCCGCCCGACTGCGCCGTGATCGAGTACGAGTTGCGCACGTCGCCGAACGACACGTCGACCACCGCGGCGCGCAGATCGCGCAGCGCGGTGAAGTCGACCGCCGACAGCAGCTTGACGTCGAGCCGCGAGAAGAACGGGTCGCGCGTATCGATCACCTCGATCCGCGGAGACCCGCCTTGCGCGAGCGCGTCGAGGTGCCGCGAGATCGTATGGGTCAGCTCGACCGCGGTGCGGCTGTCGAACGTGAGCACGAAGTCCTTCGACTGGTTGGTCACCTCGTACCTGGCCTTGAGCACGAACACGGCGCTCTGCGACGAGATCGCGCCGCCGCCCGACCCCAGCAGCGCCGCCAGCGGCCCCGACGGCGCCGCCGAGTCGTCCTCGGGCATCGCGGAGCGGAAGAAGTCGCGCTGGATGCGCGCAGTCACCAGGTTCATCACCAGCGTGCGCTGGCGCTCGGCGTCCTGGGCATCGCTGAACGCGATGATGTCGACCTTGATGAAGTCGTGCTCGACCAGCCACGCCAGGTCGAGGTCGAGCGCCGCCCGGACGTAGTAGGTGAAGGCGGCGGACGCCGAGAACCGGTCGTAGCACTCGACGTAGTTCATCGTCACGCGCGCGTGCAGCGCCGGCGTGAGCGCGAGGAACCGCAGCTCGTACACGACGCCGATCGGGAGCGCGGTCGTCGGTGCCTCGCCGTCACCGGCGGGTGGCGCGGTCGCGGCTCGCTCCATGAACGTCGCGCCCTCGGCCGACAGCGCGAGCCCGAACGCGGTGTGGTGGGGCGCGATCAGCGGCGCGGCGTGGGTCTCGAGCAGGTCCTGGAACAGCTTGTCGCCGTCGGCGCGCGGGATGATCGCGTGCACCTCGGCCGAGCTGAACATCACCGGCGACAGCCGCGCGTTCTCGCGCCCGGCCTCGCTCGCCAGCTCGCCGGTCAGCGCGGCCAGGTTCGGCAGCGGCACCTCGACGTCGAACAGCGCCATGCCGGCGCCGGGCGCGCGCGTCGGATCGCTGCCGTCGGCGGCGATCGCGGTGCGGTACTTGTAGAGCGTGAACGACGTGAGCCGCGCCGCCCCGGGCAGGAAGTAGAACTGATCCGGATCCTGGTGATCGCGGAAGATCGTGATTCCGCGGACGACATAGAACGGCGGCTCGATGGTCAGCATGCGGGCCCCCTGTCAGCCGAGTGGCACGATGAGCAGCAGGTCGGACGCGGTCACCGGATCGCGGACCTCGCTGCGCCCGTCCGAATGCACCAGGGTGAGCTGGTAGCTGTACGCCGGCCGGCCGAGATCCGCGATCGGGTACGACCACGCGAGCGGCTTGCCGGTGTCGGTGACCATGACCTCGTCCTCGGCGTGGAGCTCGGCGTTCGCATCGTCGTAGGCGAACCGCACCTTGATGCCGAGCAGGTCGAGCTGGCGGAGGGTGCGGCCGACGAACATCACCGTCACCTGGCGCAGCCGCGCGATGCCCTCGCCGACGATCAGCCGGGCGCCGTCGCCGTCGAGCCACTGGCCCTGGCGGACCTCGCCGAGCGGCGTCTGCACGGTCACGCGGTACTGCCAGGCGCGGGCGGCGCGATCCGGCAGCGCGACCGACCACGTCGCCGACGGCTGGTCGCGCGTCAGCAGCTTGCTCGTCACCTGCTCGGGATGCGACCCGAGCCGTAGCTCGACGACCAGCCGGCTCACGGCGGTGCCGAACCGCGCCGAGGCGAGCAGCTGGACGTCGAGGATCTCCGGCGTCGGATCGGGGATCACCAGGATGCCGGCCGGGAACGAGTCCCAGTCCGCGATCTGCGCCTCGACGCCGCGGGCGTCGACGTAACGCACCCGGCGGCTGAGCGGGAGCTTGGCGCCGAGGGGCGCACGCACGACGAAGCCGGCCTCGGGGTGCGCCGCGTCGAGCGTGAGCGTCTGCTCGGTCGCACCGCCGCCCGCCGGATCGGGGACCTGGACGTCGACGATCACCTGCGGGTAGCGCTCGAACACCACGCCCTGGGCGAGGGCGGTGACCGCGACGCGCTGGTACAGCTCGCGCGGGTTGATGCGGATCACGCGGTCCTCGGTGCGGGCGTCGGGCGAGCGCAGCAGGCCCGCGATGCCGATCGTCCCGGCCTGGAAATGGACCTCGTAGTGGTACGCGACGGCCAGCCCGAGCGCATCCTCGCGAAACATGCTCACCGTCTTGCGCGGCGCCGCGGCGTCGAGCACGACGTCGACGTCGCGCGTGCCGTACGACAGCATGACCTCGACGTGATCGATCTGCTCGGCGGCGAGATCGATCGCCGCGGCGATGTCGAAGTCCATCTGGTCCGATGCCGCCGCCGGCACCGTGGTGACGAGCTTCGACGCGTCGAGCGCCCCGCCCGCCGGCGCGGCCAGCAGCGAGAACGTCCCCTGCGGCGCGAACGTCAGCTTCTCGGCCTGTGCGACCGACAGGTCGTAGCTCATGGTCTTGAGCTCGTCGCGGTGCAGGTCGACGAGCGAATACGTGAGCGAGAAGAAACCGGCGATGTCCTTGATCGCGTTGCCGATGGTGGCGAGCGCGCCGGTCGAGGAATCGGCCGGCGGCGGGGCCTGGCCGAGCGTCGGCTTGAACATCTGCTCGATCACGTAGCGCTGCACGCGATCGAGCGCGCCCTGATAGACCGGGTTCTGCTGGTCGGGTGGCACCAGCTGATCGACCTCGATCTTGATCACCTCCGCGTGGACGAGCTCGTCGACCGTGGTGCCGATGTCGACGGCCAGCAGCAGCTTGCCGCCGTGCAGGCGATTCTCGTAGTAGCGGTACGCGTCCTGCCAGCGCGCGGTGATGCGCGCGCGCAGCGCGGGACGAAGCCCGAGCACGCCCAGCCGGTAGACCACGCCGATCGGCAGCCCGCCAGCCGCGAGCGCGCCCTCGACCAGGCCGACGCCATCGGGGGCCAGCACCACCATGAAGGTGCAGGCCTCATCGCCGTACAGCGACGGCGCGCCGCTGCCGAGCACGCGTGCGACCAGCCCGGCGTCCGACGGCCTGTCGATCACGACGATGTCGCAGCTGCCGTCCTCGACGGTGACCGGCGACAGCATCGGCTTGTCGATCGCGAACTGCTGCTTCAGCTTGCGGGTGACCAGCGCCAGCGCGTCGTCGTCGACCGAGAGGTCCACGGTCAGCGACAGCAGCCCACCGCCCAGCGCCCGGCTCAGCGCCGGGTCGAGCTGGTACTTGAGCAGCGCCAGCTCGGGCGTTCCGTCGGGTCGCGTGCGCAACCGCGGGGCATCGGGCAGGAAATGGAACCGCGCCGGATCGGCGTGATCCGGAAACACCGTCACGCCCGCGGCATGCAACGCACCGCGCCCGAGATCGATCATGGCTGCAGACGCGCGGGCTGGATCACCAGGATCGCCGTGTCGTGATCGTTCCAGTCGCTCACCACCGGATCCTTGTCGGGGTAGAACGCCGTGGTCTGCACCTGGTAGGCGCGCACCGGGCGATCGGCCCGCATGACCAGCCGCTGCACCCACTTCTTGTCGCCGCCCGGCTCGAACAGGTGGCTCTCGATCTTGGCCACCTGGCCGTCGGGCGGGTCGGTGCGGAGGTCGACCTGCAGCGCGACCAGCCCGGCCTGGCCGACGTCACCGACCAGCGTCACGCTGATGTCGTTCGGCATCCCGCCGTCGGCCACGATGATCTGCGTCTGGTCGGTGGAGATCTCGGGCCGGTTGTCGGCGCCGCCGCCCGGCTTGAACAGCGTCATCTGATACGAGTAACTGCGCTTCTTCACATCCATGATCGGCAGGAGCACCTTCGTGGTGCTGAACGGCGGCCCGATCTCGACCAGCTTGCGCACGTCCAGCTGCTGGCGATTGTCCTGGTAGTGGAACGCAAGCAGGATGCGCGACACCGCGGCCGGGTCGACCTCCGGCAGCACCCGGATCTGGAGCCGATCGACGAACGGATCGAAGATGAAGTACTGGGCCGCCGACATCTCCTGCACCGGGCCTTTGATCGGCCGGCCGCTGTCCTTCATGATCCACGTGTTCTGCACCCTGTAGGTGGTCAGCGCCGGGTTGCTCAGCCGGACGATCCACTCGGCGTGCTGGAACGACGGATCGATCATGTACATGCGCTCGGCGTGGAAGTGGTTGGCCGGGTCATCGTAGCTCAGCAGCGTCTCGACCCGCGCCACCATGTCCCAGTCGATGAGCCCCGGCGCCAGGTACACGTGGAGCATCGGGACGTCGAGCGGCGGGTTGACCACCAGCGAGCGGCTGACGGTCGAGCGCCAGTCGGTGTGGTACTCGGTGGTCTGGGCGCCGACCAGCGCGTTCTGTCCGAAGTAGTAGGACGAGCGGTAGCGATAGGACATCTCGCCGTTCTCGATGAAGCTCTGGAACGTCTTGGGGTCGGTGTCCGCGGCGGTGAAGCTCGGCGAGCTCACGCTCGACGGTTCGTCGGGGGTGCCGCCGTAGGCGAGGTCGAGGACCACGGTCTTCAGATCGATCGCGCTGTAGTCGGCGATGCTCGACGCCGTCACCTGCACGGTCTTGAAGAACTCGTCGTCGAGATCGATCTGCTTGATGAGATTGGCCTTGTTGGTCCTGGACACCAGCGCCGAGAAGAACCCGTTGGGCGCATGGGTGCGGGTCTCCGGCGCCTGCACGTCGTAGTTGAACGTCATCGTGCGCAGCTCCTCCTCGTGCCGCTCCTGGAGCTGGAAGCCGATGTCGACGCGGGTGCCGCTGCCGGTGGTGCCCCGGTTGATCGCCTGCGACGTGGCGTTCTGCGCCGCCCCGACCGCTGTAGATACCGCCGCGGCGGGCTGCGAGGTCATGACCGGCTTGAAGAAGTCCTTGAGGATATCCTCCTTGATGAGGCTCATCGCCTCGCGCTGCATCTCGTCGACCGAGGCGCCTTCCTGCTGCCGGATGATGGTGATCTTGATGGCGCCGGATTCCTCCAGCTTGGTCATCGAGTAGTCGATGTTGACGTCGATGCCGACCTGGGTGCCTCCGGCTGCGTTGTTGTTCGACGTGTTGCCGCCGGTGCCGCTCGTGCCGCTCGTGCCGCTCGTGCCGGCCGTCCCGCCGGTCCCGCTCGTCCCGCCCGTGCCACTCGTGCCACTCGTGCCGCTGGTCCCGCCCGTGCCGCTGGTCCCGCCCGTGCCGCTCGTCCCGCTGGTCCCGCCCGGGTTCACCGTCGGCGGCGGTGGTACGTCGAGCGCCTGTGCGGCTGGCGCCAGCGCGACCGCAGGCGAAGCCGCAGCACCCGTTGCCGTGCTGGCATTGACCCGCGTGGTCGTGCGACCCGTGGTGATGGTGAATCGATCCCCCACCACGTAGGTCCCGGCCGGAAAGTCGACCGATACGCCGGTCATGCTGGGCACCGGCCAGCGAAACACAGTCAGTCCCCCCGACGGCGCGGCCGTCGTGACCAAGGTGCCGGTCGTGGCGGTGACCGCCGTGTCACCGAGCAGGTACCTGAACGCGGCGGTGCCGAGCGCGCCGCCGGTTTGAATCCTGATCTGGATCTGCTGACTGAGCGGTGGCGCGGTCGCGGTGCCGCTGGTCCCGCCGGTGCCGCTGGTCCCGCCGGTGCCGCTGGTTCCGCCGGTGCCGCTCGTTCCGCCGGTGCCGCTCGTTCCGCCGGTGCCGCTGGTGCCGCCGGTGCCGCTCGTTCCGCCGGTGCCGCTGGTTCCGCCGGTGCCGCTCGTTCCGCCGGTGCCGCTGGTTCCGCCGGTGCCGCTCGTTCCGCCGGTGCCCCTGGTGCCACCCGTCCCGCTGGTGCCACCCGTTCCGGTGTTGCCACCGGTTCCGGTGTTGCCACCGGTCCCGGTGTTGTTCCCGGTCCCGCTCTGCGAGCCTCCACCGGTGTGCAGGCCGAACTGAAAGTCGATCTTGAGCTGTTCGTACACGCGCTTGTAGTCGACCTCGGCCGAGACCGAGATCGCCGGGCGCAGCCCCGCAAACTGCAGGTTGTAGATCACGCCGATCGGCGACATGTCGTTCTCGTAGGCCGCTTCGATCAGCGTCGCGGCGTCGGTGTCGAGCGACAGCGAGAAGATCGCGTGCTGATCGCCGAGCAGCGACGGTGTGGTGGTGCCGATCACCGCCTTGACGAAGTGGCTGCCCGGCGTGCCCGGCGGCGCGCCCGAGTCCGGCGGCTGGTAGTCGAGCGCGACGATCTGCACCGTGCCGCCGGTGTACAGGACCGGAGTCAGCGTGAGCTCGCCGTCGGCCTCCACCTTGGTCTGCAGCTCGCCCTTGATCGAGTCGACGTCGACGCCGCAGTCGACGCCGAGCATCAGGAACGCGCCGCCGAGCGACTCGCGGTTCTTGATCAGCGAGCCGCCGGCGTCGAGCGCGTTCCGGTACTTGAGCAGCGTGAACTGCGGCTTTTTGTGGGTGTCCTGGCTCAGCCTGGGCAGGCCGGCGAGGTAGTAGAACTGCGTCTTGACCGCGTGGTCGCGGAAGCAGATGACGTTCTTGATCTCGTAAAACGGCGCTTCGAAGGTCAGCATGTCTTCCCCCGCTCGTGTCAGGCGTCCGGTGGGCGTAGGACGAGCACCTCGTCCTCGGCGTCATGCCAGGGCAGCACACGTCGCTGCCCTCCCCCCTTCGGGACCAGCATCAATTGATAACGATACCTGTGCTGTCCCGAGGAACCAAGATGAAAGCTCCAGTGGCCGTCGATCGTGCGATCGCGCAGCACCACGGTGTCGCGCTCGTCGAGGCCGGCCGGCGGGTCCAGCTGCTCGAACGCGACCAGCGCCGCCGACCACGCACCGCCGAGGTCGAGCAGCCGCGCCACGACCTGCACCGTGAAGCGCGACCGGTCGCGCACCACCAGGAGCGGGGAGTCCTGATCGGTCCAGCCGAGGTCGTGCGGGATTCCGTCGTCGCCGAGCATGGTGGTGCGCGCCTGGTATGCGAGCACGGCACCCGGCGCGAGGTGCGGCGTCCAGGTCTCGGTCTGGCCGGACCGGGTGAAGCGCAGCTGGGTCGCGCCGGCGCTCGCGGTCTCGCGCAGCTCGACCAGGATCTGGGCGACTCCCTGGAAGTCGCCGGCCGCGACCAGCTGGACGCTCGCCATCGCCATCAGCCCGGGCGGCGCGTCGACCGCGATCCGCAGCGGACCGCCGGACCGCCAGTCGCCGGCCACGCGCCGTCCGTCGCGGGTCAGGAAGGTCGCACGCCAGCGCAGCGCCCCGGGCTGGACGTCGCCGACCACCACCTGCCAGGAATCGGCGGTGCGCGCGCCGTCGAGGATCAGCTGGTGCGCCTGCTGCTTCGGCGGATACTCGAGATCGACGATCACGTGGTTCACGCCGGCGAGCGGCACATCGCGGAGCGCGACCTCGACGTCGAGCACGCCGAGCCCATCGACCGCGATCACCAGCAACCGCTCGTCGCTCGCGACCTCGGGTACGACGGCCGTGCTGCCGTCGCGGTAGAACACCTCGGCGTGCCAGCGATAGCTGCGCGAGTCGGCCGACGCGAGCGCGTGAAACGTCGCGCGGCTGGTCCCGGTCCTGAACAGGAAGTCGTCGGCGCGATGCACCGGTTTGCCGTCGGGTCCGGTGCCGTCGTAGGCGAGGAAGCAATGGACCGCGCTGATCAGCCCCGCGCTGAAGTCGATCGGGCACACGATCACGACGTCGATCGGCTGGGGCTCGGTGGCGAGGTCGACCACCCGCACGCGCGAGGCGCGGGTCGCGTCGTCCGCGGGAAGCGCCAGGATCGCGTCGGCCGCCGCGCGCTGCTGCGCCGGGAACGACGACGTGAACGTGTGGTTGAGTGTACCCGCGATCGCCGGGTCGTACGGTCTGGCGGCCTTGCCGTCCTCCGCGATCACCGTCGCGGCGAGCGCAGCCTCGATGAGCTTCTGGCCGAGCGCCGTGAGCGCCGCCTGCTGATCCGCGGGCACCGGGGTCTCCGAGGTGATGTCGACCCCGGCGAGCCGAGAAGCGGTCAGCGCCACGCGCAGCGCCGACGCGTCGACCGCCCCGAGCGCGGCCTGCGCCTGGGCGGTGGCCTGCGCCTTGCGCGCGTCGCACCATACGTGCAGCTGCACCCCGTCGAGATGATACTCGTAAACCAGATCGTAGCGAACCTGGAGCACGTCGAGTTTCTTGTCGAGCGCCTCGGCGAGCAGCGCGGCGCCGTCAGCCGTCAGCTCGATGGCAAAGCTTGCCTGCTCGTCGCCCGCCAGCTTGGCCGGACCGCTTCCCGCCACGCGCCTGGTCAGCTCACCGCCCGCCGCGCCCGCCGCGCCCGCCGCGCCCGACTCTGCGGCGAAGCTGAGCGCGACCGTCCCGGACACGAACGGCATCGGCAATAACTGCACAGCTGATGCGTCGAATTGAAACCGGGCCGCCAGGTCGTGGACGAGCTGCGCGCGCTCGTCGGGAGTGGGCCCGAGGTCGACGCTGACGATCAGCAGCCCGCCCGCGCGCACGACGGCCGCGGCCCCGGGATCCAGCGGGCGCCGATACCACCAGAACCGGAACGCCGGCCCACCGTCGTCGTCGCGCGCCAGCCGGGGCGCGTCCGGTAGCACGTAGAACGTGGAGGTGAGCGTCCGTGCGCCGCCCTGGGCCGACAGCGCCACGTCGCGGAAGATGGTGAACGCCCCCATCCGCAGGTTGTCCGCCAGGGTCAGCACGGCGAGATCGCCGTTGTATCCCAGGCAAAGCGCAATTGGAAAGACAAAGCCGCACTTGCTTGCGTATGATAAGGTCTCGATTCTCATTTCTTGCGGGAAGGGGCCCATGATTACGCTCACCGGCCAGACCACATTCGAGCGCTTCAACGTCTATCGAGACGACGTCAACCCGTTGCAGTTCTACTTCATGCCGGGCGGGCCGCGGATCGCGCTCGACGACGGCAAGCCGATGTTCTCGCTCATCATGTATCGGCGCGACCTGTCCGCGGTGCCCGAGGCCGATCGCGCGACCAAGCTCGGCGGCGGCATCCTCGCGCTGTCGGCCGAGCTCAAGGCCACGCCCGACGAGCGCAAGCGAATGCGCGAGAAGCTCGCCGAGGATCCGATCGTCCAGGCGGCCTATGAAGGCAGCCAGCGGTTCAGCAACGGCCGGTTCTACACCCTGAAGGGTGCGCCGCGCCCGGTCGACAAGGCCAAGCTCGCCGAGCAGCTCATCCTCGGCATGGTCCCGGTGTCGGGCGGCACCGTGACCATCCAGATCGCCGCCGAGGACGGTGCGGCGGCCGGCGACTTCGTGACCAAGCTCGTCGGGGCCGGCCCGGTGAGCATGACCGGCAACGAGCGCGCCTCGTGCATGGCCAAGCTGACCATGGACGGCGCCGCGCTGGTCTGGGCGGCGATGGAGAAGAACCTCAAGGTGATCCGCGTCGCCTACAACCTCACCTTCAACTACCGCATCGTCGGCCTCGTGGTGGACGCGTGGTGCGACGCGCACAAGGCGTACAACGCCCTGCAATCACAGATCGCATCCGCCTCGGAGACCGGGCAGTACCATGACGACGGCGGATGGCACACCTACAGTCACGGCAAGAGCACCTCGCTCACCGACGTGGTCAGCCAGACGGTGAGCTCGGGTGAGTTCTCCGGAGTGACGGTGACGCCGTCGGCGCCCCCCGACGTGATCAAGCCGGAGTACATCCAGCAGCTCGAGGCCGCGGCGCAGGACCAGGTCAAGCAGTTCATCGCCGACACCTTCACCGACTACAAGCCGACCCAGGCGCCGGCGGCCGACCAGAAGGATCCGGACATCACCACAGAGCTGGCCGTGAACGACGGCAAGAAGTACGGCGGCGACTCGGTCCACGCCTACAGCATGAAGCAATGGAACGAGAGCATGAGCGCCACGTACCACTACCACCTGTCCGAGCAGACGGTGGTGCAGTCGACGCTGGCGCCGAACGACAACATGTCGGACCTGCTCGATGGCCAGAACGTCGACGATTACCGCGTGCAGGTGTCGCTCGACTCGGCGTTCTACAAGTTCCTCGATGTGATGGTCGTCTGCACCGCAGACTTCGACAACGATCCGATCGCCATGGTCAAGGCGCACCTGAGCTATGCTGCGGACGGCCCCCAGGGGCCGATCCACGAGATCAACGATTACTTGTTTCAAAAGGGTGCAGCACCGCAGCAGCGGTTTTCGACCTACATCGGCGGCCCCGACAAGCTGACGTACAATTACGAATACGAGATCTACTACAAGGGAACCGCCGACAGGTATTCGATCAGCGGCAGCTCGACGGAGACCATCCTGGTGCTCGCCGCCGATCGGCTCGGCGTGTTGAAGGTCGACGTACAGATCGGCATCGTCGACTGGGATCAGATCCGCCAGGTCATGGTGAAGCTGTCGTACGGCGCGCACTCGACCGAGTTCATGCTCGACGCGCAGCACCAGAGCCGTCAGTGGGTCGAGGTCATCGGTGCGCCGGTGACCGAGCCGTATACCTGGTCGGCGACGTTCGTCGACAAGACCGAGCAGCGGCTCGAGATCAAGCCGGCCCAGCAGCGCGGCGCGCTGGTCATCAACCAGCCGATCGGCGAGCAGCTCGGCGTCACCATCGTCGGCGTCGGCACGTTCGGTGGAACGGGCTTGATCCAGCAAGTCGGCGTGGCGCTGCGCTATGTCGACAGCGCCAACAACTACAATCAAAATACATCGTTCATGCTCACCAAGGAGGGTGACGTCAAGGAATGGAAGGTACCGCTGGTCAATGGCGCACTGCGCACCTATCAGTACCAGGTGACGGTGTTCTACGCGGGCGGGGTGACCCGCGTCGACGACTGGCGCCCGAGCGACGCCACCATCCTCCCGGCGGGCGACCCGTTCGGCTTCAAGGTGACGGTGCTGCCCTATCTGCTCAAGGGCACGCCGTGGGCGTTCGGCACCTTGAAGGTGAAGTTCGACGACCCGCAGACCGGCATCCATGCCGAGGACACCCTGCAGGTCGTCGACTTCGCGGCGCCGCTCAGCTGGCGCTTCCGCCTGGGGGCGGTCGAGCGCCACACCTATCGCTACCAGCTCAGCCTGTATCAGGTAGACAATACCAGCTACGATTTCCCCGAAGTCCCGGCCTCGGACGCGGTCCTGGTCCTGCGCCCGCCGCCGAAGACCGCGTGACGCGGCGCCCGGTCGTCAACCGATCCGCTGGATGTGGGCGCTGCCGGTGCCGCCGGCGAACCAGGTGGCGACGTCGGTGGTGCGGGTGATCGCGGCGGGTGCGCCGTCGAACGTCGCCGCGACCTCGGGTGGGAGCGCGATCGGATAGTCGACCTTGAGCGACCGCGGCGCGCCGCCGAGCGCGGCGATGACGCGCGCGCGCTGATCGGCGTCGAGCTGGACCGAGAACGTCGCGTTGTAGGGCGGAGCACCCATCGACGGGACGGTCCCGAGCGGTGTGTACCCCCCGGCCCCGTCGCCGAGCGACAGCGTGACCGCGCCGACGGTGAACGGCGCGGGCTGGAAGTCGATGCGATCGACCGCGGTCAGCTCGGTCAGCAGGTCGACCTCGAGATCGGCGCGCTCGGCGTCCGAGACCTCGAGCCGCGTGCCGAGCGACAGCACCGCGCGGCTGGCGGTGTCGAGCAGGAGCAGCGTCGGGCGGCCCTGGTTGTCGAGCTGCGGCGCAGGATCGCCCGGGACGTATCGCACCCGGCCCGGCGGATCCCCTGGCCGGGCATGGAGGTGAACGCCGCGCAGGTTCCAGATCGTCGGTTGGGCCACGGGTCCTCCGGGTGCGGTGAGCTCGAGCCGCGCGCCCGGCGCGAGCGGCGCCGACCACGAGCCGCCCGGGTGGGCACGCCAGCGATATCCGGCCCGGAACGGGGAGACCGCCACGTAGGTCCAGTCCTTGGTCGGAGCGTCCCTGGTCAGGAACACGGTGGTGATGTTCGCCGGCGCGTCGGGTTGGCCATCGGCGACGAGGTCGATCGCGAATGGACCGGCGGCGCCGGGGTCGAACGCGCAGGCGATCGACACCTGGTGCGCGCCGTATCCGGCGAACGATGCCAGCGTGAAGTGCTGACCGGCCGCCGGCATCGGACCGAGCCGGATCGCCGCGCCCGCCCCGTCGAGCGGCCGCGCATCGGCGGTGAGCGTGGCCGACGCGGCGTCGCGAGGCAGCGCGACCGAGGTGCGCGGCCGCGCGGCATCGAGCGCGAAGCTGGTGGCGACCTGCGCGCCGCTCGGTGCCGTGTAGCCGAGTGCGCCGGACAGGCCGGCGACGGCGAGCAGCGCCGGATCGGCGCTCAGCTCGAGCAGGTCGATGGGCAGATCGTGCGCCTGCAGCGCCAGGGCCTGCGTGGTCTCGTTCCGCGACTCACCGTCGAGCCGGCGGATCTTGCCGCGCTCGCTCACCGCGGCGTAGGTCGTGTAGGCGTAGCTCAGCTTCTCGAACGGCGACAGCCGGAAGTGCGCCACCCCGTGATCTCCCGGCGGCACGAGCGGCACCGATCGGGAATCCGCCGCGGGCCGGAACGGCGGCCTGGCGGGTACCGCGAGCTCGACCCCGAGCTCGACGACCCCGAGCCGGGTCGGCGGCAGGAACGCCTGCACGTCGACGTCGAAGAAGCCGAGCGGCAGGGGCGCCTTGGTCACCTCGCGGTAGACCGCGTCGATGCCGGCCACCCTGGCGAGCTCGCGCGCGGCGGTGAACGGATCGAGCGTGAACACCCACGCATGCCGCACCACGGCCGGCTCCGCCAGGTTCCAGCGGACGCTGCCGTGCGGCAGCTCCGCCAGCTCGAGATAGCTCGGTCCCGCGGCGGTCGGCGACGGCACGAAGCGGCCGAACTCGGCGCGGACGCGCCCGGCCATCGCCTGGGCGAACGCGGCGCGATCGGACGGCGGATCGCCTTCGAGCACGAGCGGCAGCTTCCCCGGCGCGTCGAGAAAATACTCGTCGAGCACGCTCCGGGGGATCTGCCGCGAGCTCGCACCCGCGGGCACGAGCGGGCCGAGCAGCGCCGCCGGATCGAACACCACCGTCGCCGGCACGCGTGGCGCGACCCCCCGGACCTCGACCTCCAACCGCACGCTGATCGCCAGGGTGCTGGTCAATCCGGCCTTCACGATGGATGCCGAGTCGGACGACAGCCGAAGGTTGAAGCGCGACGAGTCGATCCCACCCCAGCCGAGCGGGGATGGTTGCTGGAGATCGGGCGGCACGTTGACCAGGTCCGGCCCCGCGACCAGCCGCACGAACCCCGATTCGAACGGCACCATCGCCAGCGTCGCGCCGGGGTGGCCGCGACGCAGCCACGTGAGGGCGCCCTCCGAGGGCTGGACGCGCTCGATGCCGAAGTCGAGCGCGCCGTAGTCGGCACCGGCGCCCGAGGTGCGTACGAACACGAGCTGCAGATCGGGCCGGCCGAGCGCGGTCCGCTTGACGTCGAGCCCGTTCGGCCACAACAGAAACGGGCCGGGCTCGTAGGGCGCACAGAGCTCGAAACCGTCGGTCGGCTGCCTGGCCCCGAAATCGGGCAATCCGTAGAGGACGCTCATCTGACCCCTGACCCGAGCCACCAAGGCGTCGGCGTCGCTCACGGTACAGCGAGGCGCCGGAGCATTGCAATTGCCAGGCGAGCGGCAGCGCTCCCGCGCCTCCGCGTCACCTCCAGCCGCGGTTGACGATCTGTGTGGTCGCGCAGCCGGTGATGACCGCGGCGAGGCAATGGCAACGATTGATCTGGCATGCATTGCACGACGGATCGCCGCGATCGCTGCCGACCCGCTGCGGTTCGTGGACGCCGTCCAGGGGGGGGGGCCGAGGTCACGTCCTGACCCCGCGCGCGACGCTCGCTACGTCGGCGTCGCCTCGTCGGTCGGCGTCGCCTCGTCGGCCGGCGTCGCCTCGTCGGCCGGCGTCGCCTCGTCGGCCGGCGTCGCCTCGTCGGGAGCCGCGGGGGCCATGGCGCCGACCAGCCCCG
>JBGQCL010000159.1:0-23100 GCA_041495365.1 Kofleriaceae bacterium
AACTTCGCGCCCGCCTAGATCGCCGGCGGCGAGGTCCGGTTCGCCGGTCATGCGGTGGCGCTGCCGCCGGGCTCGCCGCTGCTCGGCGCGGATCGCCGCGTGATCCTCGGCGTGCGGCCGACCGCGTTCGCGCCCGCCGGGGTCGCCGGCTGGACCCAGCTCGCGGTGACGCCCGCGGTGGTCGAGGAGCTCGGCGACGAGCGCTACGTGCTGTTCGACCTCGACGCCCCGCGGGTCGACACCGAGGCGACGCGCGCCGCGCTCAAGACCCGAGCGGGCGACGACGCGCTGCTGTTGCCCGACGAGACCCGCGCCCGGTTCACGATCCGCCTGCCGGCCGACCTCGCGCTGCCGGCGAGCGGGCCGCTGACCGTCAGCATGGACCCGCACCGGCTGCACTTCTTCGATCCCGACACCGGCGCGGCGCTGCCCGGCGAGCCCGGCGGCGACGCGCGCGCCCCGGGATCCGCGGGAGGGTCATGACCCGGGGCCGGCGGCGGCCCGGCGCGCGCCCGACGATGGTCGACGTGGCGCGCCGCGCGCGGGTCAGCCTCAAGACCGTGTCGCGGGTGGTCAACCGCGAGTCCGGGGTCGCCCCGCGCACGACCGAGCGGGTCCGCGCCGCGATCGAGGCGCTCAGCTTCCGCCGCCACGACGGCGCCGCGCACCTGCGCAGCGGGTCGACCACCGCGAGCCTGGGCATCGTGCTGATGGACGTCGCCGACCCGTTCTACTCGCTGCTCACCCGCGCGGTCGAGGAGGTCGCGATCAGCCACGGCTTCCTGGTGTTCGCCGGCTCGTCCGACGAGGACCCCGGCCGCGAGCGCCAGCTCGCCCTCGCCCTGTGCGCGCGCCGCGTCGACGGCCTGATCGTCGTGCCCGCCGGCACCGATCAGCGCTACCTGCGCGCCGAGATCGCGGCCGGCACCCCGGTGGTGTTCGTCGACCGCCCCGGCGCCGGGGTCTCGGCGGACGCGGTGCTCGTCGACAACGCCGGCGGCGTGCGCGCCGCGGTCGCCCACCTCGCGGCGCACGGCCACCGCCGGATCGGCTTTCTGGGCGACAACCCGGCGATCTACACCGCGCGCGAGCGGCTGCGCGGCTTCACCCAGGGCATGGCCGCGCTGCGCGGGCCAGATCCGGCGCGGCTGGTCGAGATGGGGCCGCACACCGCGCAGTCGGTCCGCGCGGCGCTGGCCCGGCTCCGCGCCGGGCGCCAGCCCGCGACCGCGCTGGTCACCGGCAACAACCGGATCACGGTGCTCGTGCTCCGCGCGCTGGCCGCGATGCGCGGCTGGCACCCGGCGCTGATCGGGTTCGACGACCTCGAGCTCGCGGACCTGCTCCGGCCGTCGCTCACCGTGATCGAGCAGGACGCCTCGGCGCTCGGCCACACCGCCGCCGAGCTGCTGTTCGCGCGGATCTCCGGGGATCGCCGGCCGACCCAGCGCGTGGTCCTGCCGACCCGGCTGGTGCCGCGCGGCTCGGGCGAGCGGACGCTGTGAACGGATCGCATCGAACGAGGCTAGGTCAGGCTAACTTGAGCACGTCGCATTCATCGCGCTGGTGGGCTGACGTCACGCATCCCGACATGCACGTCGCTCCGCCGCTCCACACCGGCCACAGCTTCGTCGAGCGACTTTCCGGGAATGGCCTCGGTGCCAGCGAGGACCACGACGAGTGCATGATCATCGGGCTGATCGAGCACCCACAGGAGCCCATCATCGGCGAAGTGCGCGGTGACATCGTACCCGGTCGGATGCGCCGCGTCGACGACGAACACACGGTAGTGACGCGCGCCCGGCGCTGCAAACCCACGCACGTGCCATCGCTCCGCTGTCGGCTTACCCATGGCAGGCGCAGGCGCCGACACGGAGACATTGTCCACGCTCTGTCTCATCCAGCGTTGCACGTCTTCCGAGCCAGATTTCAGGCGTGGCGCCAACCGCATTCGCCACTGCAACGAAGTAGCCTCCGGGGGATTCCGGGGATACCACCACCACCAGTGCGATGGTGGGGTGCCAGCAGGTATCTGGTCCGAACTGAGACCGCCTTCGTCTTGTCCTTTGCCATGAAGGACGTGATCGAGGTCTCCCGTATCCAGAAAGGTATCCCAATCAACATCTGTCAACTCTCGGTACAAGGCCCTTACAAACTCGAGCTTGCTGCGACGTTCAACAGCGCCACGCCACTCGTCGCCATAGAACTCTTGCCTCGTGAACCTCTCCGCGCTGTCGAGGTAGTCATGCAATGGCACGCGGGCTGCTTGGATGAGTGGGGCGGTCTGCCGCAGAAATTCTCGACCGTCATCGGTGGCGAGCTGCGAGGTCTCTCTCCCGTAACTTGCAAGCGCCTCGAGAAATGCATTCAACTCGTCGCTCGCCATAGGCTCGTTCGCGGCGCGACGAAGGGCTTCAGCAGCATCAAGCATTGCTGGTGTCATGGCGCGTCACCGTAGGTTACTATTACCACATTTCCGCCGATATCGACCCGCACGATGGCGCACATCGCCTTGCCAGGATACTTTGCCGTGAATGAAATCAAGAAACCACCGTCTTGGCTGTGCTGTTTCTCGGGCACGCCATGTCGGATCGTCTCGTTGGCGGACTTCAGGTACCGCGACACCTCATCCGTGGCATAGCCCGTGGCATAGCCTTGCTTCTGGTGATCCGACGGCAATGAATGCTTGTTTGGATGATAAGTGCCCGTCGACTCCGATGCAAACTGTAGACTGGGAAGCTTTCGTACGGCTTCGACGACCGTAGCTTCGTCAGGTCCGGTCCCGAGCGATCGCGCTCCGACTCGGCCCCGCAACTGAGCTCCAAGCGAGCTGGCTCGCTTGTCCACCTGGTCGACCGTGAAGTCATCAGCGACGGCGCGATTGAATGCACTCTTGAAGCCTTTGACTTCTTTCCCCAAGACCTCCTTGGAGGCTTGAAGCTCAGCAGTGTGCGTATCCATGCCGCCTTGAACGAGTTTCGCGGTCCGATCCTGGATCGCTTGGCGCTTGGCGCTTCGCGCACGCATGAATTCGGAGACGAACATCTCGAAGAAGTCTACGAACTCGCGCGCCGAAGCTGGCTTGCGATCCAGCGCGTAGTCTGCGGCCTCCTGTTGCAGCTCCTCGCCGACACCGGATGGGAGATCTCTGCTGGTGCCTCGTGCTTCCTGAAGCCGAGCTCTGCCTCCATCGTCCAACGAGTCCAGGATCTTCTTCGCCGCGGGATCCGTACGGCGTGCCACCTTGTCGAGGATTTCCGTCAACCACGTCTCGTTCTGCTTGAGCTGGAAGCGGAAGCGCAGTCTGTAGGATCCGGACTTCGCGAACTCGGCCAGCGCGGCGGTGTCGACCGGCGACTTCGAGGTGGCTTCGAGGATCGTGCGGAGGTGGGCGTCGGCGATCTCGTCGAGCCGGCTGGGATGGATCTCGAGCTCTCCGTTGATCCGAACCTGACCGGCGGAGCCTGGCTCGAGGTGGTGATGTGCCGCATCGAGGCCGACCGCGCTGAGGAGCTTGCCGGTAGCGTGGGCGCTCACCTCGGCCATCTTGGCGATCTGCTGGAGCTGCGCGGGCGTAGCTTTGCCAACCGCCTCCACAGCGCGCGGGCTGCGACCGGCGGCAACGAGGGCTTCCTCGACCTTGTGCAGCGTCGCCGGGTCGAGGCCGGACTTCGCGAGGTGGTCGTCGGTGGCGAGGAGCTTGACGCGCTCGGCTTCGGGCAGCTTGAACACGGCAGCGTCGTCCATGCCGGCTTTTCGCGCGGCCTCGATCACGCGCTTGCCGGTGAGAGTGAGCGCCCAGTCCGGCATCGCCTCGGTGATATGGAAGGACGGCGCGCGGTCGCCGGTCGGCGTGATCTTCCAGGTCCGGGCGCCGGTCTGCGGATCGGCGGCTTCGAGGGCGATTCCGCTCTTGAGCCTGCCGTGGGTGGCGAGGATGTCGCTGATCTTGGCGCGGGGAGCCTCGTAATGGTTGGGGGCGAGCTCCTTCATCGACATCGCGAGCTCGATGCCGAGGGCGTTGTCGGCGTGCTGGTGGAGGGTGGCGAGCTGGGCGTCGAGCTGCTTGGCGCTGGTGCCGGTGCCGTCGAGCGCCCTGGGGTTGTGCTCGGCTGCCTCGCGCAGCTCCTCGAGCGCGGCAATCTCCTTCTCGATCTGGAGTCGATCGCGGGCCGCGGCCTTGACGACCTTCTCGGGCGGTGGGTTCTTGGTCGCCTGGAGCGCATCGACCGCCTTGTGCTCGAGGGCCCAGCCGTCGAGGGCGGCCTGCCAGCGCTTGCCGACGAAGGCCGACTTGACCGTGAGCTTCTTGAGCGGCGACTGGAGGAGGCGTCCGCCGATCGTCATGATGACGGTCTGTGCGACGGTCATCTTGATCGCCTGGTCGAGCTCCTCTTCGGTCATGGGCTTGCCGCCGAGCTGCTCCTTGACCTTGGCCTCGATCACGGCCATGAGTACGCCGACGCCGCCGTTGACGATGGTCTGGGCGAGCTCGGCGCCGCCGGCCTTCATCGCCTGAGCGAGGGTGGCGCCGTCCTTGAAGCCGGTCTCGATGACCTTGGTGAGGCCGACGGCTCTGAAGCCTGCCGCGACGCCGCGCATCGCTCCGAACATCAATAGGTTCTTGCCGAACTCTACGGTGAGCGTGCCGACGCTGTGGTCCTTGGAGAATGCGCGATTGGACAGGTAGGTGAAGGTGGCGACCTCGGTGAGGAACCCGGCGACGGCGGCAGCGTTGCGGGCGACACCGATGCTACCGACGACAACCTCGGCGCCCTCGACGGCGATCGCGGTGCCGCCGAGGAATCCGGACAGGGCAGCGCCGGCGCCCATGCTCGCGACCGTGATGACGACCATCGCGATCAGGGTCGCGATCAGGTGGTGCTTCTGCACCTTCTTGAGCAGGTCGTTGACGCGCGATAGGTAGTCCTGGAACTCCTTCTCGCTGCACAGCTTCTCGAACGCGGTACGCGCGGCGGCGAACGCCGGCTTGTCGCCCTTCTCGCCCTTGCGAATGTCGGCGGAGATCGCCTTCCAGCGGCCGTAGTAGCCCGCGCCCTCGCGTTTGAGCCTAGCGAGCGTCCCCGAGTCCATGGTGACGGTCGACATCCAGCCGTCGGCGTCGTCGAGCGCGTTCCAGGCTTGCTCGATGGCGCCGGCTTGCCAGACGACCTGCGATTCGAAGATCAGGTTGCGAGTGTCGGCGGTGGCGGTCTCCGAGGCGGCCTTGTCGACCTTGGTGGGGTCGGCGAGGAGCTGGGCGCGGGTCTGGCCTAACTGCTCTCGGAGCGCGATCTCGCGGTCGCCGAGCTTGCTGGCGTCGAAGTCGGCGGAGGTTTGCTTGGCATCCTTGGCGCCGTGGGCAGCGGCCTGGGGCGTGCCGAGGCTGCGCTCGAGGATCTCGATCTCGAGGGTCATCGAGTGCTGCGATGCATCCACGAGCTTGGCCTCGGCGCTGGTGGCCATGTCCGAGATCGCGATGGCGCGCGTCCATAGCTCGGCGTCGGCGCGCAGAACCTGGCGGTGCTCCTCGGGTAGGGCGAGGCCGGCGGGGTCCTTCGCCGCGGAGCTGCCGAACTGAATGGCGTACGTGGTGAGGCGCATGAAGTCGACCTCGAGGCCGCGTGCGCCGCGCGCGATCACCTCGGCTTGCTTCTGGGTCTGCGCGTCCCACTTGGCGATCTCGCGGTCACCGGCCGCGGACAGCCGCGCCGCGCGATCGGAGATCGCCTTGGCCGCGTCGTCGAGGAGCCGGCCGAGTCCGAACCGCTGGGCCGCCTCGCGCACCGACGTCTTGAGGAGGGTACTGTTGAGCCGCATCTGCTCGAGGATCCGGTCGCCGGAGCGCGCGCTCTTGGTCGTGGGCGTCTGGGCGAGCGCCGCTTCGTCGGCGAGCGCGCCGCCGCCGTCGATCAGGACGGCCGCGGGGTTCTGGTAGTCCGACGAGGTCTCGAGCTTGCCGCGGGTGTCGCCCTTGAGGCCGTAGAGCGGATGCGCGATCTCGAGCCGGAAGGCCTCGGTGGCGGAGCCGGTGAGCGCGTGGGCGACCTCTTCCGGGGTTGCGTCGAGGGGCTCCTTGAGGCGGTACCAGTAGCCGCCACCGCCGACGTGCTCGATGACGAGGCGACGGGTCTGGAGCTGCGGCGTCGCGGGCCCAGCGAGCTCGGGGTGCCGGCTCTTGAACGCGGCACTGTCGATCGCGACGACGTTGCCGGTGGTCAGCGCGCGGATGACGGGCGGATCGATCGGATGCGAAGCTGTCACTCCGCTGAGGGATGGCTCTCGGCCGCCTGCCGTGAGCTTGGCCTGGGCGTAGCGGGGGACGACGCGCTGCAGGGACTCGGCGGTCCGGCGCGCGAGCGCGTTGCCGACCTCGACGCCGACGCCGGGGACGTACGCGTCGGTGCCGGTGTCGGTCGTGATGCCGCTGTTGGGCTCCTTGTTCATCACGCGCGACTGATCGATGAGCTTGCCGATGAACTCGGGCCGCACGAGCGAGTCGAGATCGGCCGCGGTGGTAGGGACGACGATCTGTTCAGCGACCGCGCGGGCGAACTGCCTGGCGCCGGTCGCGGTCCACGTAACCGCCGGGTCGTAGGTCGCGAATGGCAGCGTCATCAAGTGATTCGCCGCGCCGACCGCGATCGCAACTTCGTGGCGGCGGTAGTAGGTATCGCGACGAACGCCGGCATCGGGGCTGCGCTGGAGCTGGACGCCGGTGCGCATCGCACCGTCGCCGCGTGTCACGAGGTGGTGGGCATTGGCCTCGGCGGCGGCGTTCTCGGCGCCGATCGGGAGCTGGCGCTGCACCGGATCGCGCGTAGCATCTCGCTGCTGCGCGGTGTGTGCGGCTTCGTGCGAGAACAGCTCGTCGCCCTCCGGCGTGCCCGCGGCAGGCGCACTGCCGCCCATGACGATGTGGTTACCCGCGGCGAATGCGACGGCGCCGTGCTGCGTAGCTGCCTGAGCTGCGGCCGGACCGCGATGCACGCGGATCGCCGCTGGATCGGCTCCGATGCGTTGCGCGAGCTGGGCCTCAGGGCCCGTGGGCGCGTCGCCACCGCCGAGCGCGGCTTCGAGGCCGTCGAGGTTCATTGCATCGCCCTGCGCGGTCGCGTCTCCCGGCGCCGGCGGCGCCGGTGTTTCCGACGTCGAGTCGGCGGCAGCGGGTGGCGATGGGGATGCTGCGGTCTGTGCACCGAACAGCTGGTCGATGCGTGTCTGCTTTCCGATCCCAAGCTGTGACGCTGCACGGTCATCGGGCACAGGAGCCGGCGTCGCGGTCTGCGGCGCATTCAGCGCCGGCCGACCCGCTCCGGGGATCGCCTCGACGAGAGTGCGCTTTCCGATTCCTGGCTGCGGCTGAGCGCCTCCGGGAATGCCGGCATCTCGTCGGCGTAGGTCGCTCTCATCCCGCCGGTTCTTCATCCCCGCTCACCCTGGACGCCAGCACAGGTTCAAGCTCCGTGCTACGTTTCAGTCGATCCGACGGCCTGGTGCCCGCCACGCAGCATCATCCTCCGGGGGCAGTATCCGGCGAGTCAAAGGCCTCATGCAGGTTTCGGCACACGTCGTAGCTCCTGGCCGCCGCGTCCTGGTGAATGGCGACCTGCAGGCGCGATCCGTAGCGGATCTGCTGCAGCTCGAGATAGTTCCCGACGAACTCGAGCTCCCACGCGAGGGGCACGTGGTCCTGACGGCTGGCCTCGATGACGTAGCGCAACAGCTCGCTGAGCTGCGCGAGCGCCCGCGTCGCCAGCTCCGGGTGCGCCCCGCGGACGAGGCCGGCGATGGTGTTGAGCGCATTGAACAGAAAGTGCGGCTCCAGCTGCGCGCGCAGCAGCCATGACCCTCGAGCACTTCTACTTCCTCGCCGGGGTCGAGGTGCGCGGCGACGACCGGGGCGATGGCGCCGTCGTCGTGCTCGGTGACTCGATCAGCGACGGGCCGTTCTTGACCCTGAACGCCAACCAGCGCTGGCCGGACTTCCTCGCCCAGCGGATCTCGCCCACGCGACACGGCGCTCACGAACTCGGCGTGCTCAACCTGGCCCTGTCGGGTAACACGGCCGCGCACGACGGCGACGAGGTGGGGCTTCCGGAGCTCGGGCCCAGCGGGTTGAACCGGCTTTGACCCGGGCGGGCGGCTTCCCGAGGTGGCTGGCCGGGTTGGTGCGGGTGTCGACCTGCGACATGTTTCGGTGGGCGACGATCTCGTCGGTCGCCAGCGCGCTGCCGGTCGCCGGAGGTCGCGAGCACGAAGCCGAGCGTGCCGGCCTGGATGACGTCGGAGCGAGGAGGAGGTCGCGCCGGATCGGCGCACGCCAGGTCGGCGCGCCGGCAGCGACAGAATCGCCCCGGTTTGTCTTCCGGCCTCGATGGCGTATATTGCGTTCGAGTTGCTCGCGAAACGCGAGAGAGGAGAGTGTACGGTGGAGATCTTTCGACCCAATCTGCAGCTGTCTGTCGAGCCTGATGGTGAGTACACGCTGGATGCCGTGACCATCACCCCCAACAGCGGATACTCGGCCGGGCGTGCGCGCCCGGGAGTTCCTCCCAACGTCCGGCTCACACCCGAGACCTTCCCCGTGCTGCTCGAGATCCGCGCGCGCCACGGCCGGGTGCTCCAGGTCCTGACGCCGGTCCGCCATCATCTGCGCAACCTGAAGCTCGGTCCGAGGGCCGGCAAGACCAGCGTGCTCGCGTTCGCGATGCTCGGCGATCGCGTCGTCGGCTCGGCGAGCATCCCCGTCGGCCCCGCCCACGAATGCCCCAAGCATCCGGTGACCGTGGATAGCCACGACTGGCATGCCTGGATCAACCGCATGCCGCCGGGGCCGGCGTCGTTCCACATCACCGGCGTGGTCGTCCTGCCGACTCCCGGCTTCGAGGTGCGCCTGGTCGCGGCCTCGCCGCAGGGAATCAACCCCGCCGACCTGATCCTCGATCTGAAGGTCACACCGCTGCCCGGCATCTGGCCGCAGCACGTCACCTCGATGTCGGTCCGCTACGACCAGAGCCCGAGCAGCGTCGCGTACCAGAGCGTGCTCATCCGCGAGGCGGACGGCGAGACCATCCAGGTCCCGGTCGACGAAGTGCAGTAACCCGAGCCAGCACGGCCGGTAGAGCTGCGCACAGTCCACGGCCTCGGGCCAGGGCAGCGAGCCGGCTCGATCGAGCGCTTCGCCGCCGCCGCGCGGGCAGCCATCACGCAGGCATGACCGATCCACCGGGATGATGGTCGCGCCGATCCCGTGCGGTGGGGGGCATCGCGTCGTGTAGGCTCCCATGTCGAACGCCCGCGACCCGGGAGGTAACGGCCTGCCGGCGCGCGCATCTTCGAGTGCCTGCCCCGCTTCGTCCACGCCAAGACCTTCGTGATCGACGACGATGTCGCGATCATCGGCACCGCCAACCTCGACAACCGCAGCTTCCGCCTCGATTTCGAGGTCGCCGCCGTGATCTACGGCGCGACGATGAACGCCCGCCTCGACGCCGTGTTCGAGGCCGACCTCGCGCACTGCCGCGAGGTCCAGCCCAGCACCGGGCACCAGCCGCTCTGGCCCCGGCTCGGCCAGGCCGGCGCGCGCCTGTTCTCGCCGCTGCTGTGACTCGCGGAGACTCGCACTTCCGGCGTCGCATCCCGCGACGTAAATATCAATACCATCGATGCGCGGCTGCAAAGCTACATCACGGCGCAGGGGCTGAACGCAGGACAGTTCCCCTTCTTCGTGACGTACAATGCGGTGATTTCCGGAGGAGCGGCGAACAACCTGAACAACTGCTGTATTCTGGGTTATCATAATGCGCTGGGCACCCCCGGTCAGACCTACGGAATCGGGGAGTTCGAAGGACGAAATCAGACGGTCTTCACCGGCGTGGCGGACGTTGCCGCGCCGTCGCATGAAGTGAACGAGTGGTTGAACGATCCGGCCGGGACGAACCCGACGCCGGCCTGGGGCAACATCGGACAGGTCGGTGGCTGCCAGACCAACCTGGAGGATGGTGACCCGCTGAGCGGCACGTTGATGCCCGCCGTGACCTTGAACGGGTTCACCTATCACCTGCAGGAGCTCGCGTACTTCTCGTGGTTCTATGGCGGTGCCTCGCTGGGAACCGGAGGCAAGTTCTCGAGTAACGGGACCTTCGCCGGCGCGGCCAAGCTGTGTCCGCCCGGCGGCACCAACTGATCAGCGGGCGCTCTCGCGCGCGATGCAGCGCGTCGCTTCTATCCGGGTTGGAACCCAGCGGAGAGCGAGTCGTCGAGCTCGGTGAGCGGGCCGCCCTCGGCCTGGTGCTCGGCCATCGCCGGCATGCCGGTGGAGCGTGACCGCGCGGCGCTCGGCGGGTAGCCCGGGTCAGCGACCCGCAGGAGCACCCCTCGCCCCGTGACGGCACTCTGGTAAACTGCGAGCTAGCGTGGGAACCGCATGAGCACGACCAAGCCGAGCCCGAAGGCTCCAACCCTCGCCGACCTCGACGCCCTGCCTCCCGGCATCGTCGGCGAGATCATCGAGGGTGTGCTTTACACGATGACCAAGCCGCGGGTGAGGCATCAGCGCACGACGCGCCTGATCGGGGGCAGGATCGGCGACCCGTTCGACGACGGCATCGGCGGTCCTGGCGGATGGTGGATCGTCACCGAGCCCGGGATCGAGCTCCCCAACACGCCCGAGATCTCGCCCGACGTCGCCGGCTGGCGCCGTGAGCGCATGCCCGAGCTGCCGGTCGACGAGCCCATCCGCGTGGTGCCCGACTGGGTCTGCGAGATCCTTTCGCCGACGACGCGCCGCCACGACATGCTCCGCAAGCAACCGTATTACGCTCAGGTCGGCGTGCCCTGCATGTGGCTCGTCGATATCGAGGCGCGCGTGCTGACGGTCCACCGGCTGGAGTCTTCCGACTGGCGCATGATCGGCACATACAGCGACCAGACCGAGGCGCGGATCGCGCCGTTCGACGCGGTCCCGCTCGACGTCGCGAGCTGGTGGCCGCCGGCCCCGCCTGCAAGCTCGAGGTAGGATTCACCGACCCCCGGCCGGGCCGAGCGCGCCGAGCGCATGCGCGTAGGCGCCGAGCGCGATCGCCGCGGTCGTGCCCAGCCGGGTGACGCCGACGCCGGTGCGCCTGGGGGGCGGCGCGGCGACGGTCCGATCGGTGCCCGGGACCGGCAGCGCGCGGGCGTCGTCGCGGCACAGCGCGTCGACCCCGCCGGGGGCGTCGAGGTCGACGACGTCGAACGGCAGCCGGCGGACCGGCCCCGACGCCAGCTCGAGCGGCGCGTTGAGCTCGTCGAGCAGCGCCGCGCGGAACAGGTCGGCCGCGCCGCTGAGCCCGCCGCCGATCACGACCAGGCCGTCGATCAGCGCCAGCGCGCCGGCGATGGCGTCGCCCGCGACCAGGCCGAGCCGGCGGAACGCCTCGGAGGCGGCCCGCCGGTCGCCCGGGGCCGCGCCGGCTGCGATCTCGGCGATCCGCGTCGGATCGGGCGCCTGATCGAGCGCGATGCCCGCCGCGGCGGCGTAGTCGCGGCGCACCGCGCGGATGCTCGCGCCCTCCTCGGCCATGCGCTGGCGCTGATCGCGGTGGCGCGTCATCCAGATCTGCCCGGCCGCCGAGTTGTCGCCGATCACCATCCGGCCGTCGATCACGATCCCGCCGCCGAACCCGGTGCCCAGCGTGAAGCCGAGCAGGTTGCCGAACCGGCGATCGCTCCCCGCCGCGGCGAGCCCCTGGTTGACCTGCGGCAACAGGCCGCCGAGCGCCTCGCCGTACGCGAACAGCGCGCCGTCGTTGTTGATGAACGCCGGCAGGCCGAACGCCGCCGCGAGCATCGGCCCGAGCGGGACGCCGCCGCGGAACCCGGTCAGGTTGGGCGGGTCGCCGATGATGCCGCGCCGGTAGTCGGCCGGCCCCGGGAACGCGAGCGACAGCGCGACCGCGCGCCGGCCGGTGGCGGCGTGGACGGCGGCGAAGCCGTCGGTGATCTGGCGCAGGCTGCGCGCCAGGTCGGCACCGTGCGACGGCAGGGTGCGCGGCGCGTCGAGCAGCGCCCGCCCGCCCTGGATCGCGTTGAACCGGAAGCTCGTGCCGCCGGCATCGAGCACGAGCACGACGCGCGGGTCGTCGCGCCACGCGCCGGCGATCGGGTCGGCGCCGAGCTGGGAATCGAACGGAGCCCGAGGAGACATCAGGAGCCGGAGACGCGATCTCCGGGGGTGATGGTCTCACGTCCACGGCGAATCTCAAGCCGGGCGGCCGGCGCCGCCGACATCGCGTAAGCTGCCCCGGCCATGCCGATCAGCGGAATGAACCACTTCACGGTCCTGACCAGCGACCTCGACGCCTCGCGGGCATTCTACGTCGACCTCCTGGGCCTCACCGAGGGCTTCCGGCCCGACCTGGGATTCCCCGGCGCGTGGCTGTATGCCGGCGACCAGGCGGTGCTGCACATCGTCGCCGGGCGCGGCGTGCCCGCCAGCCCGCGCGGCGTGATCGATCACATGGCGTTCAGCGCGCACGACCTGCGCGCCGTCGCCGCGCGGCTGACCGAGCGCGGCGTCACGTACGATCTGCGCCGGCTGCCGTCGACCGGCGCCTGGCAGCTGTTCTGCCTCGACCCCAGCGGCGCGCGGGTCGAGCTCGACTTCGAGGCGGCCGAGCCGGCGCCGTGACGGCGGGGGTCTCTGCGGTCAGGCCCGGCGCCCGGCGATCCCCGCGCTTTGCGCCCGGCGGGCGCTGCGGCTAGCATCACCGCCGTGACCGAGCTCGACATGGCCCTCGTGACCGACGCGCGCCGCGCGCTCGACGGGCGGATCCGGCGCACCCCGATCGAGGCGTCGCCCGCGCTGTCGGACGCGGCCGGCGCGCCGGTGTTCCTCAAGCTCGAGGCGCTCCAGCTCACCGGCTCGTTCAAGATCCGGGGTGCCTGGTTCGTGCTGTCGCGGCTGTCGGCCGACGAGCGCCGGCGCGGGATCGTGACCTGCTCGGCGGGCAACCACGGCAAGGCGACCGCGCACGTGGCGCGCGAGCTCGGCATCCCGGCCGAGATCCACGTCCCGCGCGACGTCGACCCGGCGAAGTACCAGGCCATCGTCGCTTTGGGTGCCCGGGTGATCCGCTCGGACTTCGAGGGCTACGACGACACCGAGCGGCTCGCGCGCGCCGCCGCCGCGCAATCCGGCCGGCCGTTCCTGAGCGCGTTCGACGACGCGTCCATCCTCGCCGCCAACGGCGGCACGGTCGCGGCCGAGGTCGTCGAGGACTGCCCCGAGGCACGGAGCTTCCTCTTGCCGGTCGGCGGCGGCGGGCTATCGGGCGGGTTCGCGTACTACGTCAAGACCGCGCTCGGCGATTGCCGCGTGATCGGCTGCCAGCACGAGGGCTCGCCGGCGCTGGCGCTGTCACTGTCGCGCGGCGAGGCGGTCACGACCCTGCCGGCGTACGCGACCACCGCCGGCGGCCTCGAGGGCGGCATCGGCCGGATCGGCTTCGCGGCCCTGCGGTCGCGGGTCGATCGCGTCGCGCTGCTGAGCGAGGCCGAGATCTTCGACGCGGTTCGCTTCATGCTCGAGCACCACCACCACCTGATCGAGCCGTCGGCGGCGGTCGCGGTCGCCGCGATCCTCACCGGCAAGGCCGGCCGCCTCGAGTCGCCGGCCGTCGCGGTGCTGACCGGCCGCAACGTCGCGCTGTCCACGGTCCGCCGGATCCTCGCGGCATGAGGGTCCTCGGCCCCGAGGAGATCCGCCGCCGGATCGGCGCGGCGCAGGCGATCGCGGCGATGCGCGATGCGGTGCTCGCCCAGGCGCGCGGCGAGTGCGACACGCCGATGCCGATGCACCTCGACCTGTCGGCCGCGGGCGGCGGCGAGGTCCACATCAAGTCGAGCTACCGCCGGGGCGGCCGGCACGTCGCGCTCAAGGTCGCCGGGACCTACGCCGAGCGCCCGTACGGATCGATCGCGCTGATCGCGGCGGCGACCGGCGAGACCGTCGCGTACCTCGACGACGGCGGCTACCTGACCGACCTGCGCACCGCGGCGGTGGCGGCGCTGGTCGCGCGCGAGCTCGGCCGCGCCGATCGCGCGCTCGGCATCCTCGGCACCGGCGTCCAGGCCCGCCTCTTGGCCGAGCTCCACGCCGAGGTGCTGCCGCTCGACGAGGTCTGGGTCTGGGGCCGCAATCCCGAGCGCGCCGCCGCGTGCGCCGGGGACATCGCGCGCCGGCTGCCGCACGCCCGGGTCGGGGCCCTGCCCTCACCGGCCGAGCTCGCCGCCCGCGCGTCGCTGATCGCGACCGCCACCGCATCGCGCGCCCCGCTGCTCGCCGCCGGCGACGTCCGGCCCGGCACGCACGTCTCGGCCGTCGGGGCGGACTCGCCCGGCAAGCAGGAGCTCGACCCGGCGCTGCTGGCGCGCGCGGCCCTGCTGCTGGTCGACTCGCGCGCGCAGTGCGAGCGGCTCGGCGAGCTCCAGCACGCGCCGGCCGAGCGCGCTCGCGCGATCGAGATCGGCGCGTTCTGCGCCGCGCCGGTCGACTACGACCGCGCCGGGATCACCGTGGCGGACTTCACCGGGCTCGGCGTGGAAGACCTGTTCATCGCCGAGGCCTGCGCCGCCGCCGGCTGAGGCGCGGCCGCGCCGGCGGGACGGCTGCGGCCCCGTCGCGCACGCTTCCTGCGCGCGGCGCGCGCGGCGGTCGGCGCCATGGCGCACAGGCCGCCGATCGGGCGCAGCGCCCTGCCAGGACCGGCGATCGACGTTCCGCGCCGGCGGGCGCTCCCGCACGGTCACCGCGGCATGGTTGCTTGTCATCATGAGGCTGATTGTCACCGTCGCGGACGAGGTTGGTTGTCGCCATCGCCGGACGCGGCGGGCCCGGCGGATCGCCATCATCCCGACGACATCCCCGCGCCGCGGGCATCTGCCGCGTGTCGTCCCGGTCCGGATCGGTTCTTGCTGCACGCAGAAACCAACTACGGAGAGGGGATTGCATGTCAGGCATTCAAACTGGGAAGTTGTTTTCATTGATACTGCGCAGCGCCGTGATGACGTGTGCTGTCTCGTGCGGCATGGACACCGGCACATCGGTCGCCACGCAAGCCGTGGGCCCGTCGTGCGCGGTCGGCAGCCCCGAGCAGCAGTGGACGAACCGGCCGCTCCAGATCTTGACCGGCAGGGTCCACGCCGAGCTGCTCGTCACGCCGAGCGAGAGCCCGATCGACGCGGTGGTCGGATTCAGCGACGGCGCGGCGTCGTGGTTTCCCGCCCTCGCGGCGATCGTCCGGTTCAATCCGAGCGGCGCGATCGACGTGCGCGCGGGCTCGGAGTACCAGGCGGACGCGGAGGTCCCGTATACCGCGGGTGTGTCCTATCGATTCCATATCGACATCGACATCGGCCGGCACATCTACTCGGTCGCAGTCGACGATCCCGCCGGCGGCTCGATCTCGCTGGCCCGGAATTATCCGTTCCGGACCGAGCAGGCGCAGGTCGGACAGCTCAGCAACCTGGCCGTCCAGGTCGACTCGGACTCGGGCTCGCTCACGGCCTGCCCGTTGAGCGTCTCGCAGATCGACACCAGCTGCCCGCTGGCCGAGGCGGACAGTGGCTTCGTCACGACGCCGTTCGGACAGCCCGGCGACTTCCTGGTGTCGTCGGAATTCGTCGCGACGCCGGACGAGATCCTGGACGGCGTGTTCGGCCTGTCGTTCGGGCCGGCCACCGGCTTCAACGACCTGGCCGCGGCGGTGCGGCTGTCGCCGGACGGCGTGATCGACGCTCGCAACGGCGATCACTTCCAGGCCGACGCGGTCCTGCCGTACTCCGCCGGTCAGCCGCAGCACATCCGGATCCTCGCCAACCGCCAGACCCATACGTTCTCGGCCTACGCCGCGTCCCCCGGTGATCAGAGCTCGGTCCAGTTCGCCAGGGGCTATGCGTTCAGGCCCACGCAGCTCGGGGTACCTGGGCTGGATACGCTGAACGCGATCGTCGATTCACCGCGCGGCATCGTCTCGGTCTGCAATGAACGGCACGCGATCTCGGTCGGAGTCCGCTCGTTCCACGAGGGCAACTACGCGGTCGCGCCGCTCGCGACCGGCCAGCAGGCGCTGATCGCCACCGACACCACCACGCAGCGCGTGGCCGGCGACGGACTCGTGCTCGCCACGCTCGCCGCCGGCGGTCAGGTCGCGGCGGACCCTGCGGGCAACGTGTACCTGGCGCGGGTCTCCGGGACCGACCTGGTGGTCGAGGCGTACACCGCCGGCTTCGCGCCGCGCTGGACCCGGACGTTCCCGGTCGGCACGAACATGCACCTGGTCGCGATCGGCGCCGACGCCGCCTCGGTCGTCGTCGCGACCGGCCAGATCCAGTTCCCCAGGAGCGTCGCTCGGGTCAAGCGCTGGCTCGCCGACGGCACCGAGAGCTTCACGTACACCGGGGCGCAGGGCGACGCGATCGCGATCGGGCCCGTCGGGTTCGTGATCGGCCAGGGGAGGCGCGACATTGTATCGGTCAAGAAGTGGTCGTTCGATCGGGACATGCCGGACTGGAGCGATCGCTGGACCAGCAACAAGGCGCTGATCGACGCGATCGCGATCGCGCCAAGCGGCCGGGTCTACTTCGGCGGCACGTTCCCGGCACCGATCAGCTTCGGCGGGCCGATCCTGGAGCCGCAGCCTGGCGACCCCGGTCACGTCTACATCGAGGCGCTGGCGGCGACCGGCGAGCACGTGTACACGCGCGACCTCCATCAGCTCGCGCTGCGCAGCATCGCGTCCGGCGGCCCGATCACCGCGGTCTCGGCGCTGAATGCGCCGGGCGGCCCGAAGTTGATCGCGCTCGATTCCACGGGTCAGTTGATCCTCCCCGAGGATGGGATGTTCCCGTTCGCCGCCCGGGGCGATGCCGGGACGGTGGCGGTGGATCCCACCGGGCGGGTGTACTGGAACTTCTCCGAGGCGTGGCCGACCGTGAGCGCACCGGCGTATCCGTTCCTGGTCTCCCTCGATCCCGGGGTCTGATCGCCCGCGCCCCGCGCCTCGCCGGGGGGGCGGTCAGCGCACCGGCGGCTGGCGAGCGCGCGTGATCAGTGCGCGTGCGGGGCAGCCGGGGGCGGCGTGCGCGGCGCGGCCGGCCGCGGCGTGTGCGGCGGGGTCGCGACCGGCAGGACCTCCGGCGGCGGCCCGAGTGGCGCGCCCGGCGGCGGCGCGGGCGTCCCCGGCGCGGCCGGCGGGTTGCCGCCCGGCCGCGAGTGGATCGGGGGCGACCCCGGCGCCTGCTCGACCAGGCGGAACTGCACGCGGCGGTTGCGCTGCCGGTGCGGCTCGGTGTCGTTCGGGAACAGCGGCACGGTCAGGCCGTAGCCGTGCGGCACCAGGCGCGGGCCGTCGATGCCGTGGTCCACCAGCCACTGGTGCACCGCCCTGGCCCGGGCGTCGGACAGCCGCATGTTGTAGTCGTACCCGCCCTCCGAGCTGGTGTGGCCCTGGATCTCGAGCCGGGTGACCTCGGGGTGCGCCTGAAGGATGGCGAGCACCTGGTTGAGGTAGATCTCGGCGCCCGGCAGCATGATCGCGCTGTCGAACTTGAACTCGATCGGCGCCGGCAGGGTGACCACCTGCTCCAGCGTCAGCGGCTCGCCCGGCGCCGGCGGGCTGTCGACGATCCGATCCTTGTCCACCTCGAGGATGTCGGGGCAGCCGTCGTCGTCCTCGACGCCGTTGTAGTCCTCGGGCTGGTCCGGGCACTTGTCGAGGTTGTCGGGGATGCCGTCGCCATCGCGGTCGCTGGGCCGGGGCGCCAGCGCGCGCAGCGGCGGCTCGGGCGAGTAGCCGACCATGAAGATCACGCGCACCGCCGGGCTGCCCGGCGCCTCGGTCAGCCCCGCGCCGATCCCGGCGCCGGCGCGGATCCCGCCGGGGAAGTGGTAGCGGGCGCCGAGCATCGCGAGGATCGGCGAGCCCAGCGCCCGGAACGCGTCGCGCCCGGCCGCGCGCGCCGCCATGTCGAGCTCGAGCGACGTCATCAGGCGCTCGTGGGCGACCGGGATGAACAGGCCGGCCCGGCCGATCAGCTCGGTGCCCTGATCGCTGCTCACGTAGTTGTGCTCGGGGCGGTACCGCACGCCGGCGTTGGCGGCGACCCGGTAGCCCGGCCCGGCGTAGGCCGCCGTCGCGGCGAGCTCGCCGCCGACCTGGCCGTCGCTGGTGAAGCTGTTCTCCGAGCCGACCGGGATCGCGAGGTCGGCCGCCGCGCCGAGCTGGACCCCGCGCGCAGCGTGGTCCACGCCGTACAGCAGCACCGCGCCGCCGAGGCGCGCGTCGCCGACCGCGCTCGTCCCCGCGCTGCGCAGCATGAGCCCGGCCGCCGTGCCCTGCTCGCTCGCCTGGGCGAGCGCGAACGGCACGGCCACGTGGAGCTCGAAGCGGTCGCGGAGCCCGAGCGCGAAGTCGAGGTACGCCGACAGCCGCGTCCCGATGACCTCCACGCCGTCGTTGGAGCTCAGCCGCGGCACCACGCGGAGCAGCGTGTTGGTGTAGCCCAGCGCGGCGTTCACGCTCCACACCATGTGGCGGAGCACGCCGGGGTCCTGGACCACCAGGCCGTCTTCGACCGACGGCGCCACCTCGAAGCGATCGACGCGGAAGCCCTCCGCGCTCCGCGGCGCCTGGGCGTCGGCCGAGCCCGCCCACAGCCCGACCAGGAGGATCGGCAGGCCGGCCGCGCGGCGGCGCAGCGCGAGCACGAGGACGAGGACCAGCAGCACCGCGGCGACCCCGACGCCGCCGCCGGTGCTGCAGCCCGAGCCCTTGGCGAACGCGTTCAGGTGACAGTTGCCGTCGCAGTACGGATCGGGCTGGGGGAGCGCGGAGTTGTCGCACTCCTCGTCCACCGCCTTCACGCCGTCGCCGCACGCCGCGGTCGTGCAGCGGTTGGTGCAGGCATCGGTGTCGTCGGTGTTGCCGTCGTCGCACTGCTCGGTCACCGCCTTCACGCCGTCGCCGCACGCCGCGATCGTGCAGCGGTTGGTGCAGCCGTCGGTGTCGTCGGTGTTGCCGTCGTCGCACTGCTCGGTGCCGGACACGAGGCCGTCGCCGCACCGGGTCCAGGCGATGCGGACGAACGGCACCCCCGGCCCCTGGTTCGCGAACGGAGACTCGCCGTCGTCGAGCTTGAACGTCCCGACCAGCCGGTTGCTGCCGGTCGGCTGGATGTCGGCGGTGATCGCCGACACGCAGTCGGCGTCGGTCCGGGTCGCCAGCACACCCTGAGGCCGCGCGACGCGGATGATCAGGCCGCCGCCCGGAAAGTGGAACGGTGTGTCGGCGGTGAACACCAGATCGTAGTCGCGAACGACCTTGTTGCCCGGGCCGGACGCGATCGCGCCGTGGCCGATGGTGGTGAAGTCGGTGGCGCTGCCCGCGACGTGATCGGGCAGGAACGGGTTCAGCGGATCCGACGCGTGGGCGAGCGCGAGGTCGAGCTGGGGCCGGAACCCGAGGTCCGTGGCGGCACCGGGCATCTGGATGTCGAACGCGACGGTGTCGCCGGGCGACAGGTCGAAGGCCTCGACGTTGCGGTAGACGAAGCCCATCGTCGGCAGCCACAGCGGCGAGTCGCCGTCGACCGAGCAGGTGAACGGGATGCTGGTGGTGCCCTGCAGACCGGCGTCGTCGATCGTGATCACGTCCGCCGCGGACCGGCGAGGCGCCGCCAGCGTGGCCGCCAGCGCCAGCGCCAGCAGAAGGCCTCGACTACCGGCGCGCGCTGGCGTGGATCGCATCCGTAAAGTAGTGAGGTCATTGCGTGAACGCGCAAGCCGCGATGCGTGAGGCAGACGCGAGGCGATGTGCGCGGGAACTCGTGGAAAGCGAGTTCACATCCATGCGAGACCGATCCCGCTCTGACATGTAGGCTGCCCGGGATCTCCCCCGACGACAGGTAGGGGTGTTCCGAAGCGGAACAGGGTGACGGAGCGCGCCCGGGCCGTGGGCTGTGGCAAACACTGACGATGCCCCCTGCGCGACGCGCATGCCATCCGGGATTCTCGCGCAGCCCGCGCTCGCGGCCGGTCGCGCCCGCGCGCGCGCCCGCGCCGCCGCGGATCCGCCCATGACCGCGAGCGCCGCGCTGTTCGTCCTGATCTGGTCCACCGGCTTCATCGTCGCGAAGGTCGTGGCGGGGGTCGCGGATCCGGATCTGTTCCTCGCCGTGCGGTGCTCGCTGGCCGGCCTGATGTTCCTCGGCATCGCGGTGGCCGGGCGGGCGCGCTGGCCGCACGGGCGCGAGGTCCCCAAGCACCTGCTCGCCGGCATGCTGCTGCAGGGCGGCTACCTCGGCGGGACCTACTGGGCCGTCGGCCAGGGCCTCGCGCCCGGCGTGATGGCGCTGATCGGCGCGCTGCAACCGCTGTTGACCGCCGTGCTCGCGATCGTCGTCCTGCGCGAGATCCCATCGCGGCGAACCTGGGTCGGGCTGCTGCTCGGCGTCGCCGGGGTCGCCCTGGTGCTGATGCCCGGCGTCGCCGGGGGCGTCGCGGGCGTGCCGGCCCGCGTGTTCGCGGTCGCGATCGCGGCGGTGCTGTCGCTGACGGCAGGCACCGTGCTGCAGAAGACGTCGATCGCCGCCGCCGATCTGCGGGCGTCGGCGGTGCTCCAGAACGCCGGCGCGGCGGCGATGGTCGCGGTGCTGGCCTGCGCGCGCGGCGAGGCCCGCTGGATCCCCGGCGCCGCGCTGTGGGGTTCGCTGGCGTGGGCCGCGCTGGTCCTGTCAGGGCTCGGGACGCTGCTGCTGGTCTGGATGGTCCGGCGCGGCCGCGCCGCCAACGTCGCCTCGCTGCTGCTGCTCGCGCCGCCGCTGGCCGCCACCGGATCGTACCTGCTGTTTGGCGATCGCCTGACCGCCATCCAGATCGCCGGGTTCGCGATCGCGCTGGCCGGCGTGTTCCTGTGCAATCCGGCCCAGCGGTCGCGGCGGTGATCGGATCCATCATGGAACCGACCGGCGGAACCGACCGGCGGAACCGACCGGCGGAACCGACCGGCCGGTGGCTGGCCCGACGTGTCCCACGCGACGAACGGACCGGGCGTGACCGCACGTCGCGACACCGTTAGAGCCAACCTCACTGGAGCGCCGCAGGAGCGCCGGCGGGCGCCGGTCGACAAGTGGGTGTCCGGTGCCGACGGGTGAGACGATCGGTCGACAACCTGGTGTCCGGTGCCAACGAGTGAGGCGATCTGCGCATTGCCCAATTCGCAGCGGCAGTCGTACTGTGGCCGCTGCTAACTCGCGAGGGAGGCCTTGATGTTACGGATACGTGCGTTCGCCATTCCGTCCTTGCTGTGCGCAGCTGCGTGCGCCGCCTGCTCATCCCCGACGTCGACCCCGGGAGGTCCGGGCGATCCCGGCGATCCCGGTAACCCCGGCGATCCCGGCAACCCCCTGAACCCCGGATCGGGGTTCTCGATCGCGACCACCGACCAGATGGCCACCGGCCTCGGCGTGGCGGTCCTGTCGAGCGACGCGGCCGGGGCGCCGCGCCTGATCCGCGCGGTCGTCCCGCGCGCCCCCAGCGCGGCCGGCATGGCCCCGGCGGCAGCCGCCCGCGAGCACGTCGCAGCGCTCTCGCAGCTGTGGGTCCGGCAGGGCCAGCCGATGACGCTGGCCGAGAACGGCACCCAGCAGCTGCGCAACGGCGCCACCGTGGTCCGGCTGCAGCAGCAGGTCGACGGCATCCCGGTCGACCACGGCGAGCTCCACGTCCTGGTGCACTCCGATGGGACGTTCGCCGCGGTGTCGGGCACGCTGCTGCCCGCCGCGGTCAAGCCGAACTTCCAGTCGTCGGCGATCGATGCGGTGCAGCACGCGCTCGACAAGCACCTCGGCGCGGCGCGGCCCCAGATGGCGGTCCGCGACGCCGGTCCGGCCGACGGCGGCTGGGAGACCCTGCAGGTCGCCTCGCCGCCGGGGATGCAGATCGACAGCGCGCGCGCCCGCAGGACGCTCGCCAGCGTCGGCGGCCAGCTGATCCCGGCCTGGGAGGCCGAGGTCGAAGGCGACGGCGCGCCCGATCCGGACGCCGACCCGAGCTTCCCGACGTTCTCGGCGCACAGCTACCTGATCGCCGACAACGGCGGCCGGATCCTCCGCGACACCGACCTCGTCCAGCACGACGCGTTCGTCTATCGCGCGTACATGGAGACCACCGGCAACCGCCGGCCGCTCGACGGTCCACTGCAGGACTTCTCGCCGCACCCGACCGGCATCCCCGACGGCGCGACTCCTGCGCTGGTGCCGTCGAGCCTGGTCGTGATGGAGGCGTTCAACGGCTCGCTCGACCCGTGGCTGGCGAACAACGCGACCACGACCTCGGGGAACAACGCCGAGGCGTTCGCCGACCTCGACGCCACCCGCACGTTCACCCCGGGCGACGTCCGCCCGGCGGTCAAGTCGGGCCGCGTCCTCAACTACGCCTACGATCCCACCCTGGAGCCGACCGCCAACGCGACGCAGTCCTCGGCCGGGGCGGTCAACGCGTTCTTCATGGTCAACTGGATGCACGACTGGTACTACGACTCGGGCTTCACCGAGCGGACCGGCAACGGGCAGCTGGATAACCTCGGCCGCGGCGGGATCGCCGGCGATCCGCTGCTGGTCACCTCGCAGGCGGGCGCGAACACCGGCCTGCGCAACAACGCCGACATGTCGACGCCGGCCGACGGCGGGCGGCCGCGGATGCGGATGTTCCTGTGGACCGCGGGCACGACCACCGGCCTGTTCGCGCCGACCGGCACGCCGCGCAGCGAGCCGTTCGCCGCCGGACCGGCCAGCTTCGACCTGGTCGGCAGCCTGATCGAGCCCGCCGACGCTACCCCACCGGCCAACGACGGCTGCCAGCCGTACACCAACGCCGCCGGCAAGATCGTGCTGGCCACGTTCTCCGGCGCGTGCGGCTCGGCCGTCACGGTCAACAACGCCAAGGCCGCCGGCGCGATCGGCATCATCATCGCCGACCCCGCCAGCGACGATCCGCGCGCGTTCGCCGGCAGCGCCGCCGCCAACATCCCGGGCCTGGCGATCGGCAAGACCGACGGC
>JBGQCL010000160.1:0-22893 GCA_041495365.1 Kofleriaceae bacterium
ATGATCGTCGACGGAGACATGCGGCTGCCGCGGCGGCGAACGCCGCGGAGCTGGCGCTTCAATGGGGCCGTCGATGATCGTCGACGGAGACGCAAGGCAGCCAGTATCGCCGCGTACTCGTCGTAGACGCTTCAATGGGGCCGTCGATGATCGTCGACGGAGACGTAGAGCACCGTCGCTAGCGCGACGACGTGCAAAGAGCTTCAATGGGGCCGTCGATGATCGTCGACGGAGACGGTTCGGCTAAATTATCTAGCTATTTCAATTACTTATGGAGCTGTTTTCGAGCACCTCCGTGGGTTGGAACAAAGCCAACAGAGCCCGATGCTCCTGATCGCAACATCATCAAAGATCTAGCACGGTTAGCCGCGCGAGCGGTCACCCTGGAGATCGTCGCACCTGACCGCTCGCACGAGGAGCACCAGGCTCCAACGGGATCAACTATTCGGTTGTCAACGAGCATCCCCATCACACGATCACGACCGCCCGCTCGGGGTTGGCATAGGCGCGGCCGATGGATGATACGCAGATCGATGCCCGGCCGTCGACCGGTCCGAGGTCGATCACGAGCACCTGGTCGGTGGCATGGTCGATCAGCTCGTACACTGCAGCAATCAGCTCCACGCGGCGGCGCTCGGTCAGGTCGCAGCGGAACACCGAGTACTGGAGGTGGTCGCCGAAGCCGCGCAGGCACTTGTACACGGCGGTGCGACGCCGGTCGTCGGTGATGTCGTACGTGACGAAGTAGCGGTTCCTCACGTCACCCACGTCACCGGGTCGCGAATGGCGGGTAGTGGTCGAGCTCGCCCGACAGGTGTCGCGCGAGCAGGCGGACCTGGACCTCGAGGACGCGGCGGTAGCTGATCCGGTAGCCGAACACCGGGTGCGAGACCAGCTCGTCCATCCGCCGCTCGTAGGCGCGCAGGAACGCCGTGCGGCCGGCGGGAGTCAGCGCGACGGCGCCGCCGCGGCACACGAAGTCGCCGCGCTGGATCGCGCCCGTGTTGACGGCCCAGAGCACGACCGAGTCGACGATCAGCGGCCGGAACTCCTCCATGAGATCGAGGGCGAGCGCCGGCCGGCCGTATCGGGGCTGGTGGTAGAAGCCCAGGTAGGGGTCGAAGCCGACCGCGATCAGCGTGGTCACGACGTCCTTGACGAGCATGGCGTAGCCGAACGACAGGAGAGCGTTGACCGGATCGCGCGGCGGGCGGCGGTTGCGGCCGTCGAAGTCGAACGTCAGGCGCTCGGCGGCGTCGGGGGGATGCAGCATGGTCGCGAACGCGTCGAAGTACATGCGCGCGGCGGTGCCCTCGACGCCGAGCAGCGATTCGAGGCTCGGAGCGGACTCGGCGGCGTCGATCAGCTCCTTCAGGCGATCGATGGCGTGCGGAGGCGCAGCATCGGCATTGCGCCGGACCAGGGTGCGGCTGTTGCGGATCTTGACCGCCGTGAAGCGCCGGGCGAGCGAGAGGCATCGCACCGGATCGGCCGCGGCCGCGAACTGCAGCCGGCGCAGCTCGATGTGCTTGTGGTCCATGCCGCGCGTGATGCCGTACAGCCAGCCGCCGCTCGACAGGTACGACACGGTCACGCCGCGTGCGCAGAGCTCTTGAAGCGCCTGGGTGGAGATCTGGACATGCCCGAACAGGGCAACGTGAGAGGTATTGCCGATCCGCGCGCTGTCGCGAGTGCCATCGCGCAGCGTGACGACGAGCTCGTCGCCGCGCTTGCCGACCCGCGCGCCGGCCGACTGGACATAGAGCGGCAGCGCGTCGTCGCGCGCGGGGATCAGGCGCCGCACCTCGCGCTCGTCGCCGGGCGCGCGCAGCAGGTTGATCTCGTCGGGCAAGCAGATGCCGACGAGCGAGCACCGCGGGCACTTGGGGCTGTCGATCAGCGGCGGCGGCGGTGCATCGCGCGCGGCCGAGGCGCGCAGCTCGGCGAGCAGCTCGCGGGTGCGCGCGCGCAGGGCGTCGTCGATCGCGACGTCGACGCGCTGGCGCGAGGCCACGAAGTACAGGACACCGCGCTCGACGCGATAGCCATTCTCCTCGAGGATCAGCGCCTGCGCGCACAGCTGCACGCGCTCGGGCTCCCATGCGCCCTCGGGGATGTCCGGGGCCTTGCCGCGCTTGTAGTCGATCGGCGTCACGACGTCGCCCTCGGCCTCGATCAGATCGACCCGCGCCACCAGGCCGATGCCGGGCGCCGACAGCATCACCGAGCGGGCGTGGAACCGCGCACCGGCCAGCTCGTCGGGTGCCGGCAGCGCGCCGGTCTCCTCGTCGACGTTGCGATGGTGGAACCGGCCTTCGACGGTGTCCGCGCTGTCGGCAAAGTCGCCCTGCACCCACTCGAGGTAGGCGAGGCGCGGACAGTACGTGTGCTCGTTGAGCATCCGCGCCGGAACGAGCGGGGGGACCTCGGTTCGGCGCTCGATCGCGCGCAGTGCTTGCATTCCACGAGGCTACCGGCGGGCGCTGTCAATGGATGTCAAGGTCGGGAATGGGGCGGCGGCGGAGATCGCAGCGGCGCGAAGACACATGACAATGGACGTCACGGTTTCGAACGTTGCCGGTGAGCAGCCATGACGTCTGCCGATCGCTCCGGCCGAGCGGCGCGCAGCATGCCGAGACGCTCCGGCCCCGCGGCCTCGGCGTGCCGCTGGCGGATCCGCTCCGCCAGCACCGCCGGCGCCTCGATCACGACGTCCGCGCCGTAGCCGAGCAGCACGCGCTCCAGCTCGTCGGGCGCGCCGACGTCCATCTCCAGGACCACGCCGCCGTCGTCGGTGTCGGTCAGACGCGCGGTCGGATGCCAGCGGCGCTCGCGAACCTCGCCGGCGACCTGCGGTGAGAACCACAGCACCACCCGCTCGGTGGTCTTGCGCGCCCACAGCCGGAACGCGCTGCTCATCTCGGAGACCGCCTCGCGCCGGAGCGCGAACGGCTCCTCGGTGAGCTCGGCGTGCGCGATGCGATGGATCGCGAACGTGCGCATCTCCTCGCGCGTGCGGCACCACGCGCGCACGTACAGCGCCTCCGCGGCGGCATCCCAGCGCACGAACGCGGGCTCGATGGTGCGCTCGCTGGGTTCGGCGTCGGGCTTGCAGTAGCGGATGCGCAGCGCGCGCCGGGTTCGCAGCGACTCGCGGACGGCATCGAGGACGATCTGGTGCGGGCCGTAGTCGATCGGCGCCATCGCGCCGGCGTGGAACCAGGTCTCGTCGCCGAGCGGAAGCTGGGTCTGATGGCCGGGCGCGGACAGCTTGCTCCACAGGCTGGCCAGTCCGCGGCCGAACGCGGTGTCCTTGAGACCAGGCGCCAGCTGGCGGGCCGCGGACAGCGCCATCAGCTCGTCGGGACGGACCTCGACGGTCACCGGCGGGAGCCAGCTCTCGGGCACGCTGAACCGGCCATGCTCGGGCTGCTCGACCGGCACACCGGCCGCACGCAGCGTCTCGACGTCGCGATACACGTTGCGCCACACCCATCCGTTGCGCTCGGCAAACTGCCGGACGTTGATCCCGCGCTTGGCCCGCGCCATGGCGAACAGCAGGGTGAGACACCGAACTACCTTCGCTTCTCCGGGAGAATGTCGTGGCACGTGAATCACGCTACGCGCGGGGTCTGATCTCGAGATCTCGTGACACCGCGTGTCATGGGTCAACTTCGGAAACGACCTTGACTTTCGAACCATCCGGCCCGCGGACGACGTCGATCCGCGCCGGTAGCGCCGAGGTCAGATCCTGGACGTGCGTGATGATCCCGACCATGCGATGGCCGCGGCCGAGCTGCTGGATCGCGTCGCTCACGGTGGCCAGGGTCTCGGGGTCGAGGGTGCCGAAGCCCTCGTCGATGAACAAGCTGTCGAGCCGGACCGCGCCGGCGGCGCGCTGGATCTGCTCGCTCAGCTGGAGCGCGAGGGCGAGCGAGGTCAGGAACGTCTCGCCGCCCGACAGGGTGTCGGCGCGGCGCCGCTCACGCGCGTTGTCGTGATCGATGACGAAGAAATCGCCGTGCGTGTAGTCCAGTGTATAGCGGCCGCTGCTCAGCTCCAGGAGCCGCACCGAGGCGCCCTGCACGATCTCGCGAAAGGTGCCCTCGAGCAGGTAGGCCTGCAGCTGATCGGTCCTGAGGTCGGCCGCGAGCTGCTCGTACGTGGCGCGCTCGGCCGTGGCGCGCGAGAGCTGCTCGCGAAGCGAAGCGGCCCTGGCGATGCGTGCCTCGACGTCGCATCGTTCCGCGCCGCTCAAGGGTGCCCGTCGTTCCCCGCGGTGCCTTGGCCGGCGACCCGCGCAGCACGCCGGGCCGCCTTGCGGGCGGCGTGCTTGGCCTGCTTGGCTCTCGCGCGCACCTCGATCGACATCACGTTCTCCGGCCGCTCCCTGCCGAACCGCTTCAGGTACAGGCGCTCGATGAACTGCGGCAGCGGCGCCTTCCACGGCTCCTGATCGTGGTTGTCGAGCTTGCCGAGCTTCCTCGGATTCATCCCGAGCTCGCGCGCCATCTGCACCTGCGCGTACGACAGCCCGAACCGCTTCCGCGCCTCGATCCAGTCCTGCAGGTCCTGCGGCAGCTTCCTCTTGGCCATCAGCGTGTCCTCTTGCGGTGGGGCGATGACCACCGTGCAGGGATCGTTACCTTCATTCTCGTCGCGTGTCACTCGGTGTCATGGTCCGGATCTGTCGGCCTACTCGGCACTGCGCCGCCGACTACATTCTCGATCACCGCCAGTCGCCATGTCGAAGCCACACCGCCGCCGGGATGCGGCAACCCGCCTCCCCATCCACTCGTTCAATGCCGCCGAGGCCCTCGAAGCCCTGCACACCGAGATCGTCGACATCGAGGCGCTCGCCCACGCCGCCGGTGAAGCCGTCATCCGGCTGCCGCACACATCGAACCCGGAGCTCCGCCGCGTCTTCGCCCGGATCTACACGCTGGTCTCGAAGGTCGCCCTGGACCTCAACGCCGCCGTCCGTCACGGCGACAAGCTCATCGCCGAGCTGTCGGCGCACATGCAGAGGCGCCCCGCAGCCGAGCCTGCCGCTCGGCGGCCTGAACTGGGCAGCCGGCGCGCCGACGACGAATGAGTCCCTCTGCATCCTCCTCGCCGAGCTGCTCCGTGGTGGGGCGTCCTCCGCCTCCTGGTCCAGAACGGCGCCGATCGAGCGTCCCATCTCGGATCTGACCAGAGCAGGTGTCGAGGCCAGGGGCTGAACATATGAGTAGGGCACTCGTCGTCATCAGCGTAGCCGACGATACGTCGCCTGCGTTCGACTGCCAGCTCCTGCCACCCACCGAAGGGCTGATTCCTGCGCAGCTGCGAAATGCCGCTCCCCGGCACTTTCTCCGTGAGCATCTTGACCTTGAGCTAACATCGCTGTAGCAAGCGTTGGCGCACGAGGCGTGCGAGAACTGAATGGGAGGCTGGTATGACAGTGAAGATGATGACATCGTTGGTGGTCGCCTGCATTGCGCTCGTTGCAATCAGCGCGCAGGCTGGCGGACCAAAGAAGACTGCTGAGTCGTGTACCAAAGACGATGACTGCAACCGTGGACACTGCTATACAAAGCAGAATGGCGACAAGGTTTGCGTGGACTGCACGTCCTCTGACATCGGCAACTACCGGGGTCAGATCCAGCGCTACTGCAAGGATGAACCTCGAGGTTGCACCAACTTCCCTTCGACAGATGAAGCCCCCGAAGACTATTTCAAGATTCGAATCGACAATGGCGAGCGCTGCATGGCAGCCCGCGATAGCGAGAATCGGGCATGCTGGGCCGGAGGAGACTCGGGGCACCGCGATGCGCTCGATCAGGCCGAGCGCGCCAAACGCAACTGCTACGATGAACTCAATACGCGCAAAGGCAATGGAGGGATCTATACGTGTTCCGACTCCACTTATTCGTCGCGTATCTCCGATGTGAATAGCGCGTGCACCTCGTATGGTCGCGCCTGCGAAGAATGGTCCAAAGATGACAAGGTTGTCGAGTGCAACAAGATCGAGGATGCGATGAAGGCTACGTCGAAATGTGTAGAGACAATCGAGCGACTCGATAGGGACTGCTTGCCGCGGCTCAGTCGCATTCGAGAGAGCCAATTTGGCAACGCAAAGAAGGCTTACGACGTATGCAGAGGGATTGTTGACTACAAGAAAGACAAGAAGCTGTGCAAGTAAACAATCTGCGCTCTGAGGTGCATCAAGTTTTCGCCGGAGTGACATATCCCACAACCGTCGCAGAGATGCTTGCGGAGCCTTATCGCGGCAATGACGATGCCCACGAGATGGCTGTCGCATTCCTGGGAAAGCCTTGGACAACCGTCGCGGTCCAGGAGCTGTTTCGACATCGAGAGATGTTGTTTACACTGACTCCGGCCGCCTACGTGGCGTATCTTCCAGCGTATCTGATAGCGTGCCTCTCAACGGAGGATCCGCTCGATACCTATGGCGCGGATCTACGCGAGTATCTACTCGACACTCTGATCATCGCCGAGGGTGCCAGCCAGGAGCGATCGACCACCACGGAGGCTAGGCTCGCAGCGCTCACGGCCGCGCAGCGAACGGTCGCCGTCGAGGTCGTCAAGCACCTCATGTTGCGCTGGAGCATGCCCCGCGCAAAGGAGGTCCTCGACGCACTCGATCACGAAGGCTGAGCGTTGCCCCCGGACACCCCTCGCATGTACTTGCCCCGCCGCAGCGCGCCCAGCCCTTTGGCGATCTTGGCCATATCGAGGTGCTGGTCGATCCGCCTGGATGACTTCGCCTTCGCCACTTGCTTGATTGATGTAGATCGCTGCAGGACGTCCGTCAACCATCACGGTCCTGGCTGCGGTCTCGGGGTAGCAACACGGCCAGCGCAGGCATCAGCGCCCGGCCGTCCGATGCGCCGACCTGTCACCGAGAAACAGTCCACCGCCGAGATAGCGCGTGCGCCCGAGAACCAGGGGCCCATCGACCGCGACGGCGAAGTCAAGGCGAAGGTTGCCCTCGAGCCCACGGCCAGGAGCCCCCCGACCGGCGATCACCGTCACCTCCGGACGAGGTAGCGCTCGCCGCCGGCACTCCATGATCACGTCCTCGGTGAGCGCCTCCGCGGCCGAGCCCGCTTTGGCATGACGCGTGACACTGTAGGGGCGCACCGAGATCCAGCTCTTCGCGCGTTCCCGGTACTCATCCGTCTCGGCACTGGAGCAGCGGGACAGCTGGAAGCGACCGGCGCGACCCGCGCGCAGATCGATGAATCCCTCGAGCGCTCGATTGAGGATATCCAGCTCCTCCACCTCGTCGTCCACCGGGAAGCGATGGTCGAGGACATGGGGCGCGATGACGAGCAGCCGTTGTCTGGTCGAGTCCCACTGCACGGACACGTGGCTTGACTGCTCGGAGCGCGCCGGATCGCCATTGGGTTCGTGCCCGCTGAAGAACCGGGAGAGCGTCCGAGATCCCAGTGCAGCCTGTGCGCGCGACATGACCGCGCGACGCATGGCTCGTACGAGCGAGCTGCCGTTGATAGCGGTAACGTGTTCGGCGTGGAGACTAAACGCGAAGATGCCCTCGGTCTCGAACACCGGTGCCATCAATCCCAGCCCAAGGAAGCGCCCGTCGCCGATCAACAATGGCCCATGAACTGGCTCGCTCAGCTCCAGGCCGACATGCCAGAGGCGCTCCTTGGCAAAGCGAGTCCCTGTCCCGAATGCCTCGGCGCGCGCACCGCGTATGCTGAAGGGTTCGCGCTGAACCATCACGTCGACCACGTGGGCATGAATCCCTGCGTGCCGGAGCGCTGCATGCACCGCACCGACGGCGCTCGACTCCTCGGCCATCCGCTCGCCCGCTCCCTTGGCCTCTGCGCGTTGTCGCGATGGATCGATGCGCCTCCGTTGAGCGCTCATGGGAAGCGCCGCCGCAGTGACCGAACGCCAGCGCCGTGCACCGGACTCGGCCTGGAAACGCCGGAGCATGTTGTCGGAGCCCGTCGGCGTCGGCGTCAGCACGAACGAGTCGGTCTCTCCGGTGGTCGGATCCGTCGTTTCCAGACCGGAGAACGCCCAGTCCACATCGCTCACACTGAACGAACAACCGACCGGCACCTCGACGACCACGCGCCGAACGGAGCGGTCCACGTGTTCATGACCGATCGACGGTAGCGGCACGATCCGCACCCGCTCCGCGATGGGGCCATCGTCACGGCCATCAGCCTTGCGCCCGATCAACGCGCGCTCGATCACATCGTGCTGCTCGGGAAATGCCTCTCGCATGCGTGCCGCTGCGCCGTTGCGCAGCCGCTCGGTCAGCGCCACGATGCGTGACAGCGGCCACGGCGACCGCGCCAGGTCGTGCTGGCGGTCGCGCAGCTCATACAACAAACTCTGGCCTTCGGCCTCGTAGCCGACCTGGATGAACCGAGGCTTGGGTGGCTGCGAGAACAGCATGCGCGCCGCGCTGCCCACACCTTCCAGCCGCATCTTCGTGATATTCGCGCGATGCCGGCGCGTCAGGCTCTCCAGCGAACCGACGGCGGGACACGGAAGCGAGCTGGCTTCGGTACTGCCTCCAGGGCGATGGATCGTTCCCCGATGATCACCGAGGCGCGCGGTGATCACTTCGTCATCGACGATCTCGCCCACTGCCCAGGCCATGTCGATACCGCGCCCGAGCTGATAGAGGTCGGTTGCGACCTCGAGGATCGTCGACGCGGGCTCTGGCTCACCGACGATCCGCCATGCATAGATGAACGCTGACTCCCCGTCCAGCAGCCGCGGTTGGACGAGCTTCCTGGTGCGAATGTCGGCGATCTTCCGAGGATCTCCGCCGACTGCATCGGCGTCGTTGTTCGGGACGAACATCTCGACGCGATGGCCCATGCGAGCGTGCGGTGCCGCGATGACCGGCGGCGGCAGGCTCTCCAGCCACTCCAGCGCCGAAATGGCATCGGCCCGCAGCACGTTGCCACGCGTGGCCCCTGCCACGAGCGCCTGGAACACGCGTGCAGGAGCCGGTGGCCATTCCGGAGCCCCGTGATACCGCTGGTCATGGAGCCGGACCGTCAGTACCAGGTGCTGGCTCATTTTTCAGGCCTGGCCTTCTTGTCCTTGCTCCCCTTCTTCGCGCTCTCCTTGGCGTCCTTGTCCATGAGATCCGCCTTGGCAAGTGCCCTGTCGAACTGAACAGTCTTGCCTGGCCCTACGCCGAAGTCGGTAGCCCACCTCGCGGCGAGCGAGCGCGCATCCACATTGGTCAGAGGCACTGCGGTGCGCGTACCGGTGCGAGCCACCTCTTGCCATCCGGTCGGCTGCTCGGGCTTCGGCACCAGCAGACAGCCTTGTCGCAGGAAGCCATCCAGCGGCTCGGTGGCTGCCACCAGGCAGAGCCCCAGCACGTACTTGCGCAACGCGTCGGCGTTGGTCTCCGATTGCAGGCGACGGAGCGCCACGAGGTTGATCGTCAAGTCCCGCACGATCGGGCCACGCGCGACCACACCACCGGGCGCGCCAGTCGACGGTACGGGCACGAACCCTCGCTGGGCGATAGGGCTCTTGGCGTTGTTCTCCGATTTCTTCTTCTCTTCATCCGAGAAGACTTCCAGGGCGGCATAGTCGATCGGCGGACTGTACTGCGCGGACCGATGCAACATATCCACATCCCAGGCGCGAATCACCGACTGCACGAGCCGGGGCAGTTTCGCCTGCGTATCGCGCGAGTCCCATACACCGAAGACCAACGATGTAGGCGCCAACCTGGCGATCGAGGTGACATCGCCGGTGTCCAGGTACATCTCGAAGGCCTTGCGAGCCTCGTCCTTCAGCGACGAAGCCCGAATGATCGCATCGCCGAGCCGGTGACCAGCCTCCAGCACCGAGACGCGCTTGCCGTCCCCGATCTCGATCATGATCTGGGGCACCAGGTTGGCGAGCTCCGGGTCACCGGCTAGCCCCGTACCGAAGATCGGCTCCATCCGGTTGGCCTGCGACCCCACGCTGTCGACGGTGACAACCTTGGTGCCATCGGAGAGCTCGTCGATGTTGTAGGGTTGCTTATCGCTCGCATAGGTTGGTGGAAAAAACACGCCTCCTTCACCCTCGATCGGCATCAGGTGCTCCTTGAGCACCAACGCCACCGGCCCCTTCGGATCCGTCCAGCTCTCGATGGTGTTCTCGCTCAGCGTCATTCGGTCGTCTCCTCCGTCACGGTGGTGATCGCGCGGGCCTGGTTCTCCTTGCCCGGCCAGCCCAGGAACATCCGGAAGCGTCTTGCGGGAAACGGCAGCGGCACCGCGCCCAGCGCTGCTCGCAAGATCGACGGCGGCAGCCAGAGATCGGAGCTTCGACTTCGACCTGCGACCCCGTACACGTATGCGAGCTTGTTGTCCGGGTCCGACCGTGCCGGACGAGCGTGGCTCAGCCCGATCGCGCCGAGCAGCTCGACGAGCGGGTACCCCACGGCCTCGATCCGACCTGCGTGCGCGTTGAGTGAGAACCCAGCGTCGATCGGGATGTAGTCGCGCCGCCAGTCGAGCCGGAAGCTGCTGCTCTGCGGGGCGCTGAGCGCGAAGGGGTCCGAGGCCGAAGCCACCGCGCGATCGCGCACGAGCTCGAGCGCGTCTCGCGCCAGCGCGACGCCTGGATAGCCGGCAGAACCCGCCCAGAACTTCACGTTATCTCGATCGACGTCGCCCCAGTAGTCAATCATGATGGTTTGCGCGCCGCGCCGAAGCGCACAGACCACGGTCTGTGGGCTGTCAGGCTCGGGAAATGGATAGCCCTCCTCGGGAAGCCGCACGCGCAGCCCCCCCCACGCCGCCTTCCACGCCATCACCAGCGAGCGCTCCGCCGATGAGGCACCCACGGACTCGGGAGGCGCCTCGCCGCTGACCTCGGCGCTCGCAAGGAACTCGAGCACCGTCGAGATCGGTGCCGCATCACCGCGAGCTCGCAACCAGAAGCGTACATCGGCTGGCCTGGACCAGTCGAACGCGCCCTCGGCATCACCGAGCAACGTATCGGCCGCTTCAAGGAACCCAACGCAGGCGAACACCTGGCCGGGATTGAAGAGATCGACCGGAATCGACGCTTCAGCCATCGCCCGTTCCTTCGTCGTTCTGCCGAGAAGCTTGCTGATCCGCGGCGCGCAGCAGCGCCTCCCACCACGCGAGCCCCCAGGGGCCCCAGCGCTTCTCGAGGCGTGCGAAGCGAAGCGCGATTTCCCGTGCGCAGGCCTCCAGCTTGCTCGGAGGCTCCTCCGCACCGTCGGTGCGAAGCAGCGGCCGCGCATGGCCGTGGTGCGCGGCGATCAGGTGCAGGCAGAGATCTCGCAGGTCGTCGTCAAGAGCGTGCACTCGAGGATCGCGCTCGGCACGCGGCAATGAGCCCAGCTCGTGCCGGTACCCGGCGAGCGCGCGGACGTTCGGACGCGATCGTGTCTTGGCGTACACGGCGTCGCCTGGTGCATGGAATGCTTGCTGCCACCGCTTCGCTCTCTTCCCTTCGTCGTGCAGGCGCGCCGCCAACGTGAGCATGTCGGCATACCGCTGATCAAGACCGAGTCGTCTCGCAAGACGGCCGGCCGCCCGCTCGGTCCACTCCTCGTGCTCGTCGAGTTCCTGGTCCCGCTTGGCGGCCGCTGATCGACCTTCCTCGGATTCGGCTGGCGCTGTGACGAGGCTATCGACGACGAGCCATTCGATCTCGTCGCCGTCATCCGAGTAGGCGATGGCGATCCGCACCTCCTGGCGCCACTCCGCATCCGAGGCGTCGACCGGGGCGCCGGTGCGCCGGATCCGGACTGGAACCACCGGTTCTCCATTCGGCCACCGCTGCATCGTCACGTCACAGGCTCGGTCACTGTCCTCGGCGAGGAGGCCGTCGCGGAGGCCACCAAGTCGCACATCGACGAGTATTGTCGCGCCCGCGAGGCGGCGCTCTAGCTGAACCCGCTTGTCTCGATCCAGCAGATCACGCGCCACCAGGGGCCGTGGCCCTGTCGATGCATGCAGAACCACCGCGATGATCTCGTCTTCGTGCATCGGTCGGCTGTGCACCGTGATATCCGAGGGTGCCGCCACCTCGTCGGGGCCTCCGGTGGGGGTGACCCTTGGTGGACTGCCGGCTTCCGTCGGGCTCGACGCGGCGTGACGCGTTCGCTTGGTCAGCCATTCCCACGCTCGCCACGCTTCGGTCTCCAGTTGCTCGGCCAGATGGGGACCAGCCGCCGCGAAGAATGCGTCGAGGTCCGGGCCCGGAAGAAGGCGACGTCGGTCCGCAGTGACGGGGAGAACCTCGCGCCACACGATGGTGATCTGTGCCTCGTCGTCGATCCAGCCACGGATCCAGCGCTCCACGCTGGGACGTCCGGTGTGCTCCTCCAGCGAGGTCATGGACCAGGCTTCGACCACCGGGCGGGTGAGCCGCGGGTACAGCGGCTCGGGCGTCGACGCACTCGTGATCAAGCCGGCGATGCGCGCGTCGGTCTCGGCTCGACTCTTCAACCCGGTAAGGGCTCCAGGACTTGCGTCGAGCGCGCCATCGCTACTCCGCGGCAGATCCCGGAGTAGCTCCTCGACAGCGTCGAGACGACCTGCAATCGCCTCTTCATCTTGGACGACGGGGATCACGACGACCTGGGCCGCCCCGTCACCACGCCGGTTCACGCGTCCGAGGCGCTGGACCATGCGCTCCCAGGCCACCAGGTCGGAGACCATATGATCGGCATCCAGGTCGATGCCGACCTCACCTGCCGCAGTGGCGATCACGAAAGCCGGCTTGCCGAGCTTCACGCCGCTTCCAGCGAGGAACCCGCTGCTGCTCAACCGCTGCTGTGCCGCGGTGCGCTCCCAGACGCGGCGACCACCGACGAGTAACTCGACCTGTTCGTCGGGCGATATCGTGTGGCCGGCGCGCTTCGCGAACTGGTCCCTCACGGCTTGCGCATCGTTTCGCCGATCACAGAACACGATGCAGCGAACGGGTCGTGTGCCGTCTGCTGTCAGTGCCCACGCCTCCTCGGCAAGCCGCTCGGGTAGCTCCTTCGGCTCGACCCTGAGACGCATCACCAGATCCTTCTTCGCGACCAGGCGACGGGCGACGATGCGATCAGCACGATCCGCGTCGCTCAAGGTCAGTGCATTTGCGGTGGACCGGCCCGTGGCCGACAGCGGCAACACGCGAAGCGGCGGCACCTGGTCATTCGATGCCGATGCGCTCCTCCCGAGCCCGCTTTCGCTGGCGCGCGCGATCGTTCGGATCAGGTGCTCGAACGGGGGCACCAGGTGCGCCTCATCGAGGACAATGAGTGAATCTGCGCCGAGGAGGCCTGCATGATAGGGGCGCATGCGACGCGATACGCCATACCCCTCGAACAGCAATCGGGATCCCACCATGTCGATCGTGCCCACGACAACTGCGGGCGCGCTCGGGTCGGCAAGCCACTCGCGGTTGTCAAGGTATTGCCCGCGCAGCGTCGAGATCGCCAGCGGTCGCCCGTCCAGACAGAGCGCCTCCTTCAGCCGGTCATCTTCGGCGATGAACTCGCGCAGTGCCTCGGCAACCGCGGTCGCCTGATCCACCACAGCTCGGCGGTCGACAACGTACACGAGCCGGCAGGGCACACGCGCCGTTGCCGCGCGCGCCGCCATCCAGATGGCGATGACCGCAGTCTTGCCCAGTCCGGTTGGAACATCGATGGAGCCGGGAAGATCCCCGGCCAGCATCCGGTCGAGCAGCTCCAGCTGCCACGGGAATGCAGTAGGCACACCAAGTGCGCGGATGAGCCAATTTCGTGCCTGTTCTCTCAAGCTGGTTGTGTCCGACACGCTGCCTCGTCAATGCTCAAGCCAGGCCGTGGATGACAAGCACAGTGGACCTTGCGCTCACCGTTGCGAAGCAGGTGCCTCCGGAACCATGTCATCCGGCGACACGTCGCGGTCAACCCGGCGTCCGTGGCGCATACGTCCTTCACACTGCCGTGAGCCATCAACCCACGCGCACCGTGGCATCAAGCCTCGCGGGAACGACAACCACGACACCAAGCAGGTGGACATGCTTTACCCGATGACCGGAAGGACTCATGGCTACGGAACCCTCGGCATCGTGGGCAGCAAACCGGGGGGCGACATACAATTGGGGCGGACCTCTTCATCTCTTATGCCTCGGTCACTTGAGCTTTGCTCGAATCTTCCGTAAACTAGTAACGCGCCTGCTGGTAGACCACATCGCGCCGTGGCACGCAACGGAAAAACTGAAGCGGAGTCTAACTCCCTGAATTGGAACGAGCGTCCAAGCCCAATTGAAGCTGCCTCGGTCAGTGCAGATTCGCTCAAAGATCCAGGCCTCTTGGGCGCTCGTTCCAATTCTCTATAGATTTCAAATTGTTGCAGATGGACCTGAGCTGTGAAAATGTCGAACCTACTTTACGGCCGCGCGCCAGCTGGCCTGCAGCTCCCGGGCGTCGATCACGACCGGCGGCTGGCGGCTGCGGCCCTGCCAGCGCAGCGTCCAGAGCCGGAGCGTGAGCTGCTTGTTGCGCGCCCAGTCGCACGCGCGGGCCTTGGCTTCCAGAGCGTGAAGCAAGCGGGGCACGTCGGCGGCGTCGAGCGAGAGCTTGACCTCGCCGACCAGGAGGCGGGTCCGGTCGTCGCGGTGGGCGGCCACGACGTCGATCTCGGCGTCCGGGCCAGTCCCCGCCCCGCCCCACCAAGGCTGCGCCGGCTGCCAGCGCGCGTCGTCGATCGCGAGGTCGGGGATGCTGGCGCGAACGATCTCCTCCCAGCTCTCGGCGAGGTGCGAGAGCCACGCGGTCTGGCTCTGGACGTCGAGCTGGCGAGCTGCGAGCAGCGAGCGGTTGGGGTCGACGAAGCGGTACCAGTAGCGGAGGAACGGGTCGGCGATCCGGTAGCGGGTGCGCTTGCTGCGCCGCGGGTGCTCGCCGAACGGGAGCTCGCGCTTGACGAGGCCGATGTCGACGAGCAGCGCGAGCGGGCGGCTCAGGCTGGTGGCCGGGCGGCCGAGGCGGCCTGCGATCTCCGAGAGCCGGTGACAGCCCTGGCCGATCAGCGCGAGGATCGAGTGGGCCTGCATGGTCTCGCTGACCTCGTCGAGCAGCAGGCGCTGGGGCTCGGCATGCAGGACGCCGAGGGGGTCGAGGATGAGATCGCGCTGCGCGGCCTGAAGTGAGGGAGCGCCGTCGGCGAGCTCCCAGTAACGCGGGATGCCGCCCCAGGTCGCATATGCCTCGACGGCGTCCTCTGCGCGGCGGAGATGAAGCGCCTCGGAGAGATAGGGGAACGGCAGCGGCTCGATCTCGAGGATCTCGCGGGCGCGGTTCTCGCGGGCGCGGTTGTGGAGCGGTGCCGCGGCGTCGAGGACGATGCCATGCCTCATGCGCTGCGCGGGGCCGCAGTGACCCGGTGCTGGCGCCGGGACCGCGGTCGATCCGGCGCCGGAGAACTATGTCGCCGCGACATTATGTTGCCGCAACATAATCCTGCCCGAGCACCGGGATCGCGCCGCCAGGCCCCCCACCGCTGCCGCAGATCGCGGCAGAAAATCGCCTAGGAAATGTGGCCGAAGTTGCGCTCCCGGCGACGGGGCCGTTCCGGATGGGGCAGCCGACGTCGTGGGCGCGCGACGGCGGCGTGGCGGCGATCCATGGCCGCGCCGATCGTGATAGGACGGAGGTATGGCTCTCATCGTCGACATCCGGCACTGGCTGGACGAGCACGGCCAGCTCCCGAGCGACAACCTGGCGATCCGGCGGCGCGCGCTGCGGATCGCGCAGCTGATCGAGGCGGGCGGGCCGCTGGAGATCGGGCAGCTGCGCGAGACCCTGATCCCGTGCTCGCTGCGGCCGAACCGCAAGCCGTGCCTGGGGCTGCTGTGGGTCGAGAAGGTGGAGGACGAGCGGATCTACGCCTACTGCCTGGCGTGCAAGCGCGAGGAGATCGTGATCACGGGCTGGCAGGACACGATGTGGGCCAACGGGCCGATGGAGCCGGCGTCGGAGGAGATGTTCGTGCTGCCGTCGAACGTCAACTGACGAGGCGCCCGGGGATGCGGGCGCACGCGATCTGGCTCGGCGTCGCGCATCGGCTGCTGACGATCGACGGGGCGCCGTTCGGCGTCGACGTGCCCGCGGGCGAGCGGCCGCTGGCGGACTGGCGGGCCGCGCACCAGCACTACTTCGAGGCCGAGGGCGCCCGGGTGGGGATTCCGTTCGGCGACGACGCGGAGCTCGAATACGAGCAGTTTCGGCTGCTGGGGGTGTTCCAGCGCGCGGGATGACGGCGCGGCGGCGCAGCGAGCTGCGGCGGGACGGACGGCAAGAGCGGCCGGGGCGCACGCATGACGGCGCGCACGGTATGCTCGCGCGGTGGCAGAGCTGCGCAACGTCATCGTCGTCACGATCGGCGGGACGCGCTATGCGGTCGAGCTGCGCTGGGTGCGCGAGGTGGTGAGCCTGGGGTTCGTGACCCATGTGCCGTCGGCGCCGCCGGCGATCGGCGGGGTGTGCAACCTGCACGGGACGATCCTGCCGGTGCTCGACGTCGGGGTGCTGCTCGGCGGGACGGTCGGGCTGCCGGCGCGGCAGGGCGACGGGGCGCTCGTGGTGGAGGCCGCCGGGGTGCTGTGCGCGCTGCGCGTGGATCAGGTCGACCACGTGGCGTCGCTGCCCGAGACCCGCGGGGCGGTGATGGACGCGTCGGGCCGGCCGATGGTATTGCTGGAGCCGGAGCGACTGGTCCAGCGCGCGCTGGAGCTGGCGGCCGCAGGGGGCGAGCGAATGGCATGACCGAGCGCGAGCTGGACTTCGATCCCGAGGAGCTGGCGATGCTGCGCCAGCTGTTTCGCAGCGAGGCGCAGGACGCGCTGGAGGCGGTGACCGCGCGGGTGCTGGCGGTCGGAGCGTCGGCGCCGTCGCGCGAGGCGCTGACCGAGATGATGCGGGCGACGCACACGATGAAGGGCGCGGCGGGGACGGTCGGGCTGCCGGGGATGGTCGACCTGGCGCACCGGCTGGAGAACGTGTTCGCGGCGTTCCACGCCGACCCGGGGCAATGGCGGCGCGAGATCCGGGAGCTGCTGGTCCAGGTGATGGACGCGATGCGCGGCTACCTGGACATCATGCAGGGGCCAGCCGGCGAGGCCGCGGCGGACGAGCTGCGCACGACGATCGATCAGATCCTGCAGCCGCACAGCCGGGTGACGCGGCAGATGGCGCGGGTGATCATGCCCGAGGCGGCGCCGGCGATCCCCGAGCCCGTGCCGCTGCCGGCGGTGCCGGTGGCGGTGGCGGCGCCGGTGTCCGACGCGGTGCCCGAGCCGGTGTCCGACGCGGTGCCCGAGCCGGCAGGGGAGCCGGGCGCCGCCCCGGGCGCGGCGCCCGCGCCGAGGGCGTACCTGCGGGTCGAGCCCGAGCGGGTCGACGCGGTGGTGTCGGCCGCCGGAGAGCTGCTGTTCGATCGCACGCGGATCGAGCGGCGGGTCCAGGCACTGCGCACGCTGGCGCGCGACCTCGCCCGCACCCGGCAGGTGCTGCACGACGCGATCGCCGACGACGCCGCGATGCCGGTGCCGCTGCGCAACACGCTGCTCGACGCCGAGGGCGAGCTCGCCGGGCAGGCGGCGCAGCTCAGCCAGACCACCGCGGCGCTGCTCGACGAGGTCGAGGCGCTGCGCCGGACGATCGGCGAGCTGCAGCGCGGGCTGACCCGGATCCGCATGGAGTCGGCGCGCAGCCTGATGCTGCACGCGGCGCGCACGCTGCGCGCGCTGCGGCGGTCGACCGGGGCCAAGGTCGAGCTGCGCACGTTCGGCGAGGCGACCGAGTTCGACAAGGCGGTGGCCGAGCACCTGACCGATCCGATCACGCAGCTGCTGCGCAACGCGGTGGCACACGGGATCGAGCCGCCGGCGGAGCGCGCGGCGCACGGCAAGCCGGCGACCGCGACGATCACGATGCGGGCCCGCCAGGACGGCAACTCGCTGGTGCTCGAGATCGGCGACGACGGCCGCGGGATCGACACCGCGGCGGTCAGCCGGCGGCTGGTCGCGACCGGGCGATGGAGCGGGGCGCGGGCGCAGCTGGCCGACGACGCCGACGTGCTCGAGGCGCTGCTCGACACCGGGGTGTCGACGCGCGGCGAGGCCGACGAGCTGGCCGGACGCGGCGTCGGGATCGGGGTGGTGCGGCAGTCGGTGGCCAAGCTCGGCGGCGAGATCAAGGTGACGTCGGCGGCGGGCAAGGGCACGACGTTCACGCTGCGCATGCCGCTGTCGGCGTCGCTCGCCCAGGCGGTGCTGTTCAAGCTCGACGGCCAGGTCTACGCGGTGTCGAGCGTGAACGTCGCGGACACCACGCACGTCGACCCGCACACCTCCACGGTGGCGGTGCGCGACGACGCGCTGCCGGTGGTGCGGCTGGAGCAGCTGCTCGGCCACGGCGCGGCGACCGACCGGCGGCCGGCCCTGGTGGTGACGTTCGCCGGCAAGAGCCTGGTGTGCACGGTCGACAAGATCATCGGCACGCGCGAGATCATCATCAAGCCGCTCGGGCCGCTGCTCGCGCCGCTCACGCTGTACGCCGGCGCGACGATCAGCGGCTCGGGCAAGGTCCAGCTGATCCTCGACCCGGCGCAGCTGGTGCGGCGGGCCTACCCCGACGCGGCGGCGGCGATGATCGACCCGCGGGCGGCGCCGATGATGCTGGCCGGGCGCGCGCTGGTGGTCGACGACTCGCGGGCGATCCGCGAGGCGATGACGAGCATGCTGGGCAGCGAGGGCTGGATCGTCGATGTCGCCGAGGACGGCGGGCGGGCCCTGGTGCTGGCGCGCCAGCAGCACTACGACCTGGTGGTCACCGATCTGGAGATGCCGGAGCTCGGCGGGTTCGACTTCATCGCGCGGCTGCGCAGCGACGATCGGCTGAGCGCGACGCCGGTCGTCGTGATCACGTCGCGCGCCAGCCCGGAGCACCGCCGGCGGGCCCGCGATCTCGGGGTGCGGGCGCTGGTCGCCAAGCCGATCACGCGGCGCAAGCTGCTCGAGGCGCTCGCGGCGAGGTGACGCGCGACCTATGCTCGCGGCAAAGGAGCCGCCATGAGCCAGGATTTCACCGCGATCATGCCGTTCATGCGCCTGTGCGGGATCGCGATCACCTCGGCGACCGCCGGGGAGGTCAAGGGCACCCTGCCCTGGCGCGAGGATCTGTGCACCACCGCCGGGGTGATCCACGGCGGCGCGCTGATGACGTTCGCCGATAGCCTCGGCGCGACCTGCGCGTTCCTCAACCTGCCGGCCGGCGCGACGACGTCGACCATCGAGTCCAAGACCAACTTCTTCCGGCCGGTCACCAAGGGCGCCGCGCACGGCACCACCACGCCGCTCCACGTCGGGCGCACGACGATCGTCCTGCAGACCGACATCCGCGACGACGCGGGCAAGCGCGTCGCGCTGGTGACCCAGACCCAGGCGGTGATCACGCGATCGTGATCACTTGCGGCGCTTGCGCTTCTTGCGCTCGCTCTCGTCCTCGCGCGGGCCGCGGTGCGACACGCCGAGCCGGAGCTTGCCGCCGCCGGATGTCGCACGGCGCGGACGGGCGCCGGGCTCGACGTGGGCGACGATCGCGCGCTCGACCTCGCGGCCGGTCCGCTTGCGGCGGGCCAGGCCGACCCGCGCCTCGGCCGGGGCGGGTTGCTCACCGGCGTGGTCGGGCGCCCCGCGCGGCTTGCGCCCGGCGGTCTGCGCCGCGATCAGGGTGAAGTCGATCCGGCGGCGGACCACCGAGACGTTGTTGATCTCGACGGTGACCTTGTCGCCGAGGCTGATCGTCGTGCCGGTCCGCTGGCCGGACAGCCGCATCTGGACCTCGTCGAACCGGAACGACTCGTCGCCGAGCGACTCGAGCTTGATCAGGCCCTCGACGTAGGGCGCCTCGAGCTCGACGAACGCGCCGAAGCTGGTGACCGCGGACACCACGCCGTCGAACCGCTGGCCGACCTGATCGCGCATCAGGTAGGCGCGGTACATCGCGACGGCCTCGCGCTCGGCCTCCATCGCGCGGCGCTCGTGCTCGCTCGAGGCGTGGGCCAGCGTGGCCAGGTCGTTGACCGGCGGCGGCGGCTTGGTGTAGCCGCCGCCCGAGGCCTGGCCTTCGCGGTGGAGGTGGTACTTGAGCAGGCGGTGGACGAGCAGATCGGGGTAGCGGCGGATCGGCGAGGTGAAGTGGAGGTAGTCGCCCGACGCCAGGCCGAAGTGGCCGATCGGGACGGTATCCCACACCGCCTGGGTCAGCGTGCGCAGGACCAGGAACGACAGCGCGTGCGCGCCCGGCTTGTCGGCGATCTGGTCGAGCACGTGCTTCATGCCGAGCGGCGCAACCGCCTGTTCGACATCCACCACGATGCCGTAGGCGCCGAGCAGCTCGGCCAGGTTGGCGACCCGGTCGGCCTTGGGCGGGGCGTGGACCCGCCACACCGTCGGGGCGCCGCGGCGCCGGAAGAAGTTGCCGACCGCCTCGTTGGCGGCGATCATGAACTCCTCGACCAGCTGGTAGGCCTGCTTGACCGCGGGGTCGCCCTTGGCCTTGACGACGTCGCGGACCAGCCGCGGATCGTCGGCGTCGAGCACGACCTTGGGCTCGGACAGCTCGAGCTCGAGCGCGCCGCGCGCCTGCCGCTTCTTGCGCAGCTGGCGGGCGAGCGCATCGAGCCGCGACAGCTCGCCGGCCCACTCGCGGTACTCCTGGCGCCGGCCGCGGAAGTCGCCCTCGAGCGCGGCGGCGACGCCTGGATAGTCGAGCCGGGCCTTGCTCCGGATCACCGCGGCGGCATAGCCGACGTCGACCAGCTCGGCGTCGTGGTTGTAGTCGAGCCGGACGACCATGGCGCAGCGGTCGACCAGCGGGTTGAGCGAGCAGATGCCAGCCGACAGCTGGTGCGGCAGCATCGGGATCACGCGGTCCGGCAGGTAGACCGACACGCCGCGGATCTGGGCCTCCTTGTCGAGCGCGTCGTCCCACCGCACGTAGTGCGAGACGTCGGCGACCGCGACCCACACCCGCGGGCCGCCGTGCGGGCCGTCCTCGATGCACAGCGCGTCGTCGAAGTCGCGCGCGGTCTCGGGGTCGATCGTGCAGAACCGGCGATCGCGCAGGTCGATGCGGTCGGCGAGGTCGAGCGCGCCGACCTCCGGGGGAGTGGCGCGGGCCTGCGCGCCGGCCTCGTCGGGGAACTCGATCGGGATCACCGCGCACGCCAGGATCTTCTCGATCTCGGTGCGCGGGTCCTCGGGATCGCCGAGCACCTTGAGCAGCTTGCCGGCGAGCTCGCGGCGCGCGGCGTCGGGGTAGCGCGTGATCTCGATGACCACGGCGTCGCCGTCCTTGCCGAGCGGTGCGTCGTCGAGCGCGACCCGGCCGTAGTCCGACGAGATCCGCGGGTCGTCGGGCTCGAGGTAGACCGCGCGGCTGACCCGGCGCAGCACGCCGGTCAGCCGGGCGCGGCTGCGCGCGAGGACCTCGCTGACCCGGCCCTCGGTGCCGCGCACGCCCGGCCAGGTGTCGACCGCGACGCGATCGCTGTCGAGCGAGGTGCCGCGGAACTTGGCGGGCACGAACACGGTCTCGCCGGACTCGGTCGCGACGAAGCCGTAGCCCGCCGGGTGCACGGTGATCCGCCCGATGATGCGCTCGTCGCCGCTCGGCGGCGTGGCGTCGCCGACCTCGCGGACCTCGCCGGTCTCCGGATCGTACTCCTCGCGCGGCGCCGGGGGCGACTTGACCGGCCGGTGCACCGGCGCCGCGGTCGGGGACCCGGCGGTACCCGGGCGCGCGCGCGCCGGCCTGTGCGCCGCCGCCGGGCGCGCCGGTGCGGACCACGGCGTGCGCGTCGGGCGGGCCTCGACGGGTCCGGGCGTGGCCGGCTTCGGGCTGCGCGCCGGCGGGGTGCGCGGCGGCGGCGGCGGCACCGGCTTCGCGGCGGGGTCGCCGGGCCGGCCCGACGGCGCGAGCGCGAACGCCCCGCCGGGCAGCACCTGCACGGTGCCGTCCTCGACGAGGTCCAGCAGGTACTCGCGGAGCGCCGCGTACTGCGGCTTGCGCGCGCCGAGCTCGTCGGCGAGCGCGGTCAACTTGATGCCTGGGGTCACCAGGCGGGACAGGGCTTCGAGGATCGCCTGTCGATCGATCGTGGACATAGGTTCCTTCAAGAAAGCAAAGAATTGACGAGCACGCAGCTCGCAGGTGCAGGGACGGTATTCACTATCTGCTTATCGAGATCTGATTATTTGAATGCATGGAGATGGGCGTCATCGCCCGCGACGTAGAGCGTGCCATCGCGCGCGATCGCCGGCGTGGTGTCGACGTCGCCGGAGAACGCGAGCAGCCACAGCAGCGTGCCGTCGGGCGCGATCGCATAGAGGTGTTCGTCCTCGGCACCGACCAGGACGGTGCCGTTGCTGGCGACCCCGGGGGTCGCGACGATCTTGTCGGCGGCGGCGAGCTTCCAGCGGACCTGGCCGGTGGGCGCGATCGCATGGAGCGCACCGTCGAGCGAGCCGACGTAGATCGTGCCGTCGGCGGCGATCGCCGGACCGCCGCGGACCTCGCCGCCGGTGACCACCTTCCAGCTGACCTGGCCGGCCGGGGTGATCGCCCACAGCGCGTGATCGTCGCTGCCGACGTAGATCGTGCCGTCGGCGGCGACCGCCGGCGCGGAGTCGACGTCGCCGCCGGTGCGGACCTCCCAGCGCTTCTTGCCGTCGGGGCCGACCGCGTACAGCGCGTCGTCCTGGCAGCCGGCATAGACCGTGCCGTCGCCGCCGATCGCCGGGGTCGACGCGACGTGCTCGGGGGTGGCGAGCTTCCAGCGCAGGGTGCCGTCGGGCCAGATCGCG
>JBGQCL010000161.1:0-22892 GCA_041495365.1 Kofleriaceae bacterium
CCGACCACGTTCGATCAGCCGCACGTGCTCAACGCCGTCGCGAGCTACAAGCCGGGCGGCGGCTGGGAGCTCGGCGGCCGGTTCCAGCTCGCCAGCGGCCGGCCCGACACCCCGGTGATCGGCGCGACCTACGACGCCGACACCGGCCGCTACGTCGCGATCCGCGGCACGGCGCGCTCGATCCGCACGCCGCTGTTCCTCCAGCTCGACGCCCGCATCGAGCACGACTGGCTGTACGAGCGCTGGAGCCTGGGGCTCTACCTCGACGTCATCAACGTCACCAACCGGCAGAACGTCGAGGCCGTGCAGTACGACTACCGCTTCCGCAACTCGTCGCCGGTCACCAGCTTCCCGTTCCTGCCGACCCTGGGAGTCAAGGGCACATGGTGAAGCCTGCGCTGCTCACGCGGGTCGTCGTGCTCGGCGCGGCCGCCGCCGGCTGCGGCCGGTTCCAGGACCCCAACGTCGTCGTCGACCTGCGCACGCTCGCGATGCGCGCCGATCCGCCCGACCAGGTGATCGACGTCGATCTCACCCAGCCCGTGATGCCGGCCGCGCTGCTCGCCCAGCTCGTGCCGACCCGGGTCTGCGCGCTGGTCGCCGACCCCGCCGACCGGCGCCTGCTGTGGTCGATGACCCTGTGCTCGCTGCTCAGCACCGATCGCTGCGACGACAACGGCCCGGAGCTGCTGCTCGGCATGGGCCTGTCCGACGACCCCGACACCAGCGTCCCCGAGCCCGACCTGTGCGTCACCGTCATGCCGGACGCCAACCTGCTCGCCGTGCTCGCATTCATCGTGCAGGGCGATGCGCTGCACGGCCTGGGCGGCATCGACTACGGCGTCGTGCTCCGGGTCGGCGGCGAGAACGGCGACCGCGATCTCGACCAGTACGCGGCCAAGACCCTCGCGGTCTCGCCGCGGATCCCCGCCGAGCGCGCCGCCAACCACAACCCGACGCTCGACCGGATCGACGCCTCGCTCGAGGACGGCACCCCCGTCACCCTGCCGTTCGGCCGGTGCGCCGACCACCCCGCGCCCCACGCGCTCGCCCCCGACACCAAGCTTCGCCTGAAGCCGGTCGAGGCCGCGGGCGCCCGCGAGGTCTACACCGTGCCGACCCTCGACGGCCACTCCGAGACCTTCACCGAGAGCCTGACCTACCAGTGGATCGCCGGCGCCGGCGGGTTCTCGCGCGGCTCGACCGGCGGGCCGCGCGACCTGACCGGCAATCCGCCGCCGCTGTTCTCCGATTTCAAGTCGCCGGCGGCGAGCGACCTCGACGGACCAGCCGACATCTCGCTGTGGATCATCCAGCGCGACGAGCGCCTCGGCGTGCAGTGGTACGAGGCGTGTATCCACGTCGCACCGTGACACCGGCACGGCGATCGAGCGCGCCGGATCACACTGACCATCATGATCACCTTGGCGAACTTCCTTCCGTCCGACGCGCTCGACTACTGGGACATGATCGGCGTCCAGGTCGACCCGGATCGCATCACCCAGGTCCATGTCGACGGCGGCGGCGAGCTCAGCACCGCGGCCGACTCGATCGAGACCGCGCTCGACGTCGAGCAGGCCGGCGGGGTCGCGCCCGGCGCCGAGGTCGTGATGTACGACGCGCCCAACAACGACCAGGGCTTCCGCCTCGCGCGTCGGCGTGCGCGATTCGGCACGTCGGTCCTGCAGACGTGCGCGGATTCGGCGCGCGTGCCGGGCACTCAAAGTGAGGACGAGCGGACCAACCTGCGACCGGTCGTCACAGCACGAACAGCTGCTGCCATGCTGGCTCACGGTCCTCGGTGGCGGCCAGCAAGACCAAGGCGATCCCCACAACGCCCGTGATCAGCTTTGTGTCAGCTTCCCAGCGCGAAGCGCCCCGGTCCGTCTGCCACGATGCATATCCGGCGATGCCGATGCGTGGCGTGCGGAGGCCGAGGAGCTTGGCGATCCAGCGCTCGGCCCCCCGGCGCAGCAGGGCGTCTTGCGTGCGCTGAAATGCCGCGTTGAAGACATGTGCGAGACCGGCGGCACCCGAGCAGAAGCCGCTGTCGGTGATGTGAGCGTGGGAGTTCGCGATCTGCAGCAACCGCGCGCGGCCCTCGACACGGAGCGCGGCCGATCCGAGCACGTTGCTGCAGTACAGTAGCGCTCCACCGACGCCAGCATTGCCATCGCACCACCCGATGGAATCGCGCCGGACCCTGACCTCGGGCTCGCGCGAGCTGGGTCCCGACGCTCCGCCCGGCTCCGCCGACAGCAGCCAGTCAATCGCGCGTTCCAGCAGTCGGGCACTACGGGTGGCGTACAGGTCGTTCTCGACGAAGCGGGCCAGCATCCCGATGATTCCGGCGACCCCGTGGGCAACACCGAGTTCGATTGCGCCATCGGGGAGACGTTGGCGCCATGGCTCCGGCAAGAACCGCGCCGGCGTGCGCCACGCAACGCCCGCACCGCGAACCAGCGCGGTTGCCTCCAGGTGTGACACGACGAGCTCCGCCATCCGCATTGCACGGTTATCTCGCCGGCCTGCCACCGATACGCCGATCCCCGCGATGCCGCTCACCAGGTCGAAGCGATCCTCCCAGCGAGGCACCTCGAGGTAGCGCCGCAGCGCCGTGTCGAAGTGGGCGAGCACCGGCTCCGCCTGCGCGCGGTCGACCATGTGCTCCACGACCCACGACGTGCCGGCGAGGCCCCCGAACAACGCGACGGTAGACGATTGCTCGAGCGCGGACGACAGCGCGAGCTCCAGCCGCTCGACCGCAGTGTCTCGCCCGCAGTGCGCGAGTAGCAACGCAGTCCCCGCCTCGCCCTTGAGACCGGGCAGGGCGCTCGGAGGCAGCTCCTCCAGCGCAGCCGCGATCTCGAACGCGGTGTCGCGCGCCTCGGCCGCGCAGTCAGCCTCGAGCAGCGGTTTCCAGGGGCGGTCGATCATGGAGCCGGGCTTCGCGGCAGCTGCCCGGTGCTCAATGCTTGGCCCGGCGGACACCGGTCGGCGTCGGCGATGTGTCATGGACGGTCGGTATGATCACGAGACCGTCGAACGCCGAGCGCAGGTCCAGCAGGATCATCGCTCGATCGTCGCCGTTGTACACCGCTCCGAGTTCGCGCACGTAGCGCGGTGTCTCCAGCCACGTCCGCACCTCCCGGGGGAGCGCGGCGAGCGCGAGCCAGGCGATGCGCTGCGCACCCGTCGCAGCGAGCAATGCGCCTTCCAGCGAGTACGGCGGCGGCGGCTTGAGCGCATGCGAGATGACACCGATCTCATGCGCGGGATCCCATGCACGACTCGACCCTTCCCCGAAGAAGAAGCCGACCGGGTAGTAGTCCGTGGACAGCAGCTCGGACAACCGTCCCCCCATCGTCGGATCGCTGGGCGAGAACCTGCTGACGTGGTCGTTGTGCGCCCACAGGCATGCGCGCTGCGCACCGGTCCTGCGGACGATGAAGTTAGCCAGCTCTGCCATGCCGGCGTTGCGGCGCGCGTCGTACATCGCGTCGAAATCGCCGTCCAGGTAGCCGACCTGGATCGCGAGCGAGCGGGCCGCGACCGCGAGCTGGGTGTCGAGATCGGTGGAGCCGCCGGGCGCCGACAGTCGTGACAGCAGGCGATCGAGCTCGGCCCGGCGGGCGGCCGTGAGCGGCCGGACGGCCTTGGCTCGCGCATCCGCGACCAGCTCCAGCAGCGCCCTGTCGTCCGCAGACAGCCCGAGCTGCTGTGCATGATCGACGAGCAGGGCCGCAGGCCCCTGGGTCTCCTGCGCGTCGACTCCCCAGATCCGGATCCGGGCGTCAGCGTGGGCCGCGTTGTATTCACGAACGCCCTCCAGGAAGTGGAGGAACTCGTACGTGTCCGCAGTCCAGAATTTGAGACCAGCGACCGCCCGAGCGAGGTCGACGTCTTCGCCGTCGACGTAGCGGTCGAGCGTCAGCGCGGCGATCGCCTCGACCTCGAGCAAGATCAGCTGCAGCCGGGCGCGCTTCGCAAGCTCGAACGTGAGCCGAGCGCGCTCGGTCACGAACTCCGCGCTGCCGTGGGTCGCCTCGCCGAGCCCGATCAGGCGGGCGCGGGAGCGCTGGATGTCTGCGATCAGATCATCGATGCCATGCGGGATGACGCTGGTGAAGCCGGGTGCGCGCTTGATCTCGCGGGTAAGGTGCCCGTGGAGCTGAATATCCCCGGTGCTCGGCACGGAGACGCCGCTGCCGGCCGATAGCACCGCACCGCTCAGCAACGCGGTGTACTCCCCGGCCGGCAGGCACAGCGAGAACCGTCCATCGCCGCGCACCTTCGCGACGAACGTGTCTCCACTGTTCGAGCTGTGGCGGCTGAACATCGCGTCGACGTCCGGGACCCCCGCCGCGTTGACACGGCCGGTCACCGCGTGGCACCCACCGCTCAGCTCGATGGCGATGTCCAGACCGGTGATCCTTCGATCCGGGATCCAGGCCATGCCGTGCTCCGCAGTCGCTGCGATCGAGTAGTCCCCCGCCGCGAGCGGCACCCGGAACCTGCCATCGCGCCCCGCGACCGCTACCGCCACCTGCTGTCCCGATGCGAGGGCGGTGAACGTGATGGTGGCGCCGGGCGCCGGGCTGCCGTCGCGTGTGACGATCCCGCTCACCGGGGGCGCCGGTGCCGCCCCTCCGTGGTGGGAGGATGCACCGCCCGTAGCCGCCGCGGGCGTGCATCCCAGGCATGTCGAGATCGCAAGAGCCGTCGTGACCGCATGCGGTCCCACCGCGCCGCGGCTCGCCCGAGGTGAGGAAACAGCAGGGAGCGAAGAATTCATCACATGCATGAGGCGCGAGGATCCTACCACCAGCGGACGGCTCGAACGGCGCACTCTAATCACAGCCTCCTTGATCGGGCGGCCGCTTGGTATTCACGCTGGCCGTGTCGCAGAACCCAGCGGCCACCAGCTGGAGGTCCTTCGATGTCAGGGCGCGGATGATCTCGGCACCGAGCCGGAGCCGGTGTTGTGCTGGGGTGGTGGACGAACCTCGAACGCAATTCAGTTTGAACATGTTCTGCTCCGATTGCGGATGTAGCTCGCAGTGACGTGATCTGATGTCAGAACTGGATATAGTCGAGTGTGTCGATATCCACGGTCTTGAGGGCTGTGGTGGCGCTGACCACCAGGGTCTTCGAATCGACGAAGCCGACATACCCTGTGGAGGTGGAGTCGACGTTGACCGTGGCGATCCGGTTGTCACGGATGTCCACGATGATGACCTGTCCGAGGATGCTGGCGGACACATACCGGCGATCCGGGGACACATCGATCGCATCGATGCTGCGCGCGAGCTCGAGATGGAGCGGCACCGCCGCACCGGCTCGACGGATGGTCAGACCTTCGCCGACGTTGTACGCCGAGCCCCCCGGGAACACCTGGGTCAGGCGGAGCGGCGCGGGCTCCCGTGCTTCCGTCAACAGATCGAGGCTGCCGGCGTGCCACCACCAGCGCCGCAACACACCATCCACACCCGAGGTCCACAGCTCGTCGTCCAGCCAGCTGACGCTGTGAATGGCCGCCGTATGAGCCGCCAGCCGGGCCACGATCCGGTCGTGCCTCAGATCGAAGACGATCAGCGAGCCATCGAGATCACACGATGCGACGACGTCACCCCGGGGCGCGACGGCCAGGCGATACGGCGTGGCTCCGTGCGCGTACAGCTCGTGAAGCTCGGTGTCGAGCTTCCAGATCCTGCCGTCGATGGAGGCGAGCACGAGGAAGTCATGCTGCGGGCTCGCCTCCAACCACATGATGCGGCCTGCCTTCGAGTCGAACTTCCGGGTGGTCTTGCCGTCGACCGTCGAGCAGATCACGCGGCCATCCCAGCCGCTGGAACACAGCATGTCCCGGAGCCACTGCACGCCGAACGACAGGTCCGCATGGTGGTGCAGCCGGGCAACCGTTCCGGCGCTGCGCGTCCAGACCCACACGCTGCCATCGCTGCAATCGAGCGCCGCGTGGTCCGCGTCGGGCGATACCTGGATGTTGAACGTGCTGCACGGCATCGCGCTGATCTTCGTGACCGGATCGGACTTGAGGTTCCACAGCCGGAGCTGCTGGCCGGTCGAGCTGACCAGCGTCCTGCGGCTGTCGTCGACCACCATGTGGGTGACGCCGTCGGGGTGGCCCCTGAGATCCCAGACCGTGTCCGTGGTCGTATCGAGCGCGATCACCGTGCCGTCGGCGTATCCCCACGCGGCGAAGTTGCCGCCGGCGGCGACGCTCCATAGCTTCCCGGCGTGTGCGGGGACGAGCTCGGGTCTGGTTCCATCACGGCGGATCAGCCACGCGCTGCCGCCGGGCCGGTAGTCGGCGAGCGCGATGACGCCGGTGCTCGACAACGCGAGCTCGTACTCGTCGGTCAGCTCGGTCTTGATCTCCGCCACCGTCCCGCCACGCGAGGCGGTGAGGACCCCGGAGCCGGTCAGTGTCGCGTAGTCACCTTTCACGACCGCCATCATCTCCGGGCTCTGGACCTGCGCGCAACGCCTGCGAACTTGCACGGTGTCGTCGCGCCACAGCTCGAACGTGCCATCGAGCGCGCACACCGCAAGCAGCGTGCCGTCTCCGGCGATCCCGCGAACCCCTTGCCTGACCCGCACGGGACGATGGTTACCTACGCGGTACAGGTCATGCGAGGCATCCAGGACATAGACCATATGGTTCGCGGATGCGAGTGCCGAGATGTCTCCGAGTGGGCTGGTGTCGAAATGCTGCACGTTCGACGAGGTCATGATGGTGCTGCTTCGCACGCCAAAAGGCTTGTGCGCAAACAGCAACTCGTCGTCGTATTGGATGAGCGGACCCGGCAGGTCGCGCGCTTCGAGCCGGTTCACTCCATCGTGTAGGTCGGCCCGGTACAGGTAGCCGTTGTCCATGACCAGCGCGACGGTCGCTGGCTCCGGCAGGCGCAACAGGCTGTGGATACCTTCATTGAAGGACATGACGCGCACGGAGGCGCGCTTGCGAGCTCGGCTCAACACCAGTGCGTATTGTGCCGATCGCAATGCGAGCGGCGCCAGCAGGTCTCTCGCCCTGGCAGGATCCTTCTCGAGCAGCAGCGCGGCCTCGGACAGGATTGCGCGGTCGCGCTCCCACTGCGCAGCGCTCAGTGCCCGATCGGTCTGGCTGCCAGCTGCTGCGATGTTGCGGACATACAGCGCGATGCCCGCTACCGCGAGTGCGGTCGCCACGACAGCCGACGTCGCCAGCGCCCGATGGCGGCGCGTCCAGTGCGCGAGCAGCGCCCATAGCGAGTAGCGGCGGGCCGCAATGCGAATTCCCGCCTTGAACGCCTTGAGATCGGCAGCGAGGTCTCCGGCGTCGAAGTAGCGCCTCGCAGAGTCGGGGTCGACGGCCTTCTCGACGATGGTGATGAGGTCGGCGTCGATGCCGGACTCGCGCAGGATGCGGCGGCGCTGACCGGAGAAGTTGGGAGGTAGCTTCTGGAGCGAGCAGAGCTCCCATAGCATGGTGCCGATGGCAAACACGTCGGCGCGCTGGTCAACCGGCTCCCCGCGTGCCTGCTCGGGCGCCATGTAGGCCGGGGTACCGAGGACTGTGCCCGCCGAAGTCAGGCCGTCGTCGCGGTGTTCGCGAAACGGACCGGCGCGGACCATCGGCTCCTCGGCGGCTGAAATGTCCTTGGCCAGCCCCCAGTCAATGACCACGGTCTCGCCGAAATCACCGACGATGACGTTCGCGGGTTTGAGGTCGCGGTGGATGATGTTCTTGCCGTGGGCGTATGCGATAGCATCAGCGACGGCGATCACGTGGTGGAGCAGGCCGATCCGCTCGTCGACGGACATGCGCTCGGCGATCAGGTCGCGCAGCGGGCGACCCGAGACCAGCTTCATGGCGTAGAACGGGGTGCCGTCTGCCCACCGGCCGGCCTCGTAGACCGGGACGATGCCGGGGTGCTCGAGGCGAGCGGTGATAAGCGCCTCACGCAGGAAGCGGACCTCGCCGAGGTGGCCGCGAGAGATCAGCTCCTTGATGGCGATGTCGCGGCCGAGCTCGCGGTCATGGGCGCGGGACACGCGGCCCAGCCCGCCGCGGCCGTGCTCGCCGAGGATGTCGTAGCGGTCGTGGTCGCGGAGCTGGGGCGCCATCGGCGGCCGGGGCGCACGGGACAGCGAGTCGGTGGATCGGTCTGGCTGGCTGGTTCGCGTGGGATCGGTTGGCGACGGAACCGCAGCCCCGACCGGACCAGGGTCGGCCGGCGAGGGCGCTGGGGGTCGGGTCTCGGCTGGGGCTTCGTCGCCACGGCGCTTCATGGTGGGGCGTGCGATCGTTGAACCGGGGATCCGCCGGTCAGGTGCGAGACCCGAAGAGGGTGGCTTTGGCGGTTTCCCATGGTCCTTGCCGGACCGCGCCCCTGATTCACGTGGCCACCAAAGCACGCGACGCCAGACAGCAAGCGTCGGGCCGAGCCGGCACACCGGTAAGTGTCCAGAGCCGCAAGGCCAGTAACGGTACACCCAATCGCCAGGTGTTCCGAGTCATGTTCCAGTCTGTTCTGATAACTCATATCTACCTGAATCGGCAGTACCTTAACGGAACACCGGCGAGTGTTCCGACTGTTCTGCTGCAGCGGCTCAGCACCGGATGTACCGGTGGTGCTGCCAATTACAGAACGTGGCGAAGGTATGGCGACCATGGCGACCAGCAAGGCAGCAGGTGCCTGGGTGCGTTGCACGTCGAACCCCCAGATCCGGGATTCGGGCAGTGGGGTGGGCCGCGTTGAGCTCTCCATGCAGCGGCGTGATGGTTCCGGGCTCACCGCGCGCTGGTCGCCGCCACTTGCTTGGTCGGAGCCGTCGCCCAAGGCAGCACGCCCCCCGGGAGCTCGGTCGGTCGCTAACAGAATCGCACGTCTACATCCGCACCAGCGAGCCAACCCGAGCATCGTCCTGTCCCCAGCGCCCAGCCTGCGCCACCTGCTCGACTGCCGGTGGGCTTCGCCGGTCGCAACGTGCCCGACATCTCCGCCAACGCCGGCCCCGAGACCGGCTACCTCGTCGTGTCGAGCCTCGACGGACGCCTGGTCTCGGGCCTCGGCGGGACCAGCTTCGTCGCACCGCAGCCCAACGTCGTGAGCGCGCCGATCTCGCAGGAGGTCGGCGTGCGGCTGGGTCTATAGAACCCGATGCTGTACCACTACCAGCGCGAGCTCACGGGCAGCGCCCGCTCGCCGATCGTCGACATTACCGGGGGCACCAACCGGTTCCCCGCCATGCTGCCTGTCACGAAGTACGGGACGCCGAGGCGCTCGAGTCGGACGATGAACGGCTCGAGCTGGTTAGGTTCCCGCACGCAGGAAGATCTTTCGCACGTGTGAGGCGATCTCGTCGTCGGTCCATGTCGGGTGCAGTACGCGCTCTTGCGCTTCGCGCAGCCGTCTGGCCAACCAGTAGAGCTGCTCGGCTTGCCGCAGCCGTTCCCCGGGTGTCATGGCACGGTATCGCGCTAGTTGTTCCGGTGATGGCCGATCCACGATGCGGAGGGTAGCATGGTGGACTGGCGAGATCCCGTGGAGGATCTCGACGAGCCCTTGCATCCACCGGGCGGGAGCTTTGCGACAGGCAGCCAGAAACCAGCAGTGGGCCGAGCCCAGGCCGCAGACGTACGGCATCACGAAGAAGCAGCAGATGGTGCCGGGCTTGCAAACGTTCCCCGAGGGCGGCGAGCCTGGCGAGGTGACACGCAAGAAGGCGGATAACCACTGGGCGGAGATCAAGAGCGGTAAGGTCGCCTACCGCATGGAGAGCAGCAAGGCGGCCGCGAGATGGATGCGGGTCATGAGATCTCCTTTGACGACAGCGCGTCGTCCGCAGCGAGATCACACGGCGAGCCAGGCGCGAGTCGCGCGCGTGCGGGCAATCGCAGGGAACTTTCGCCTCGCACGACGGCGCACGGCGATCGGCGCGCTGATCCGCCAGACCGCGCACGGATTCGGTGCGCGCCGGGCAGTCAGAAGTGAACCGTGTTCGCGGCCTCGATGTGATACCCTGTGGCGGCATCCGCCGGGCCGAGCACATCGCCGCTGTACGTAACGCCGTTGAGCGGCGTCCCGCGCGCGTCGATCGCTGCTCCAACCGCGCTACGAACGTCGCTCAACGCCGGCCCGGACGTGGTCGCAAGCTGGTTGTCGCCGGGCGCCTCGGCTGTGCCCAGATCCGCGGCAACGAACGCGCCGCGGACAACGACGGCGTCGGACTGGCTCTGGATCACGGTGCCGTGCAGGCTGAGCCGGCCGTCGAGCACGCCAGCGTCATAGTCGATACCCGCGCCGCAGGCGCTGATCGTGACGTGATCAAGGGTGAGGCTCACCGCATCGTGGAGATCGTCGAGCGCCCGCCCGCCAAGGCTGGCAGCCGCGACATTGCCGGATACGGCAGATGTGACGATCGCATGGCCCGGCCAGGCATGGACCGTGCTGTCGCTCATTGTGAGCGAGCCGCCCTGCAGCTCGATAGCATCCGACGCGGCTGTGGGCGCGAGGGGCTCGAGCATGCTTCCACTCACGGTCAGGTCAGCGGCGAACGCGACGATCGCCGGCTGCGTCGAGCGTAGCGTCGTCCGCGTCACGGTGACCGTGCGCGTCCCGATGAGGTCATCGGGATCGCCGGCCTGCAGCGCAGGCTGGGTGCTCGACAGTTCCGAGTCGTCGACGATCAGCGCGCCGTCGATGACCAGCGCGCCGCGGAACGCGCCGCTCGCTTCGACCTGGTGCGCGTCGATCCGGCCGCCGGCCACAGCGAGCGCGGCTCCCTGGCTCTGCAGGTAGCGAAAGCGCGTGACGATCGCCGTGCCGCCGGTCTCGACGTAGATACCGCTCGCGGAAAGCCCCTGCATATCCACGTCAGTGACGCGCACTGAGCCGGCGCCATCCCCGAGATCGAACAGCGTGATCGCCGCGAAGCTCGCACTCTGGATCGTGAGGTTCTCGATCGCAATCGGTCCGAGGCCCTGGACGATCGTGCCGAACCCAAGAAATTGGCGTCCGGCGTCACCGGTGACGATGGTGCCACCCTTGGACTCACCGCGCACGGTGACGCCGTCCAGCAGATCGATCTGCTGACTGCAGGCATGCACGCCGTTGCGGAGCAGCATGACATCGCCGTAGCGCGCGATGTCGAACCAGTTCGCGCGGCACAGCCGCAGCGGCGAGCTGAATGTCCCGCGTCCACCGTTGCTGCCACCCGGGGCTACGACGATCGGCGTAACCGTCACGGCCCCGGCGAGCTGCGCGACACCGCCGGCGTTGCTGAGCGTGAGCGTCAGCAGCCCCGGATCGTGCCCGTGGGGGATGGTGACAGGTAGCCGCAACGTGCCAGCCGTCGCTGCCCCAGGCGGCACATGAACGTAGATGTCGCCGAGCCTCGCTGAGGTGACACGGTCGAGCCCGTCGCCCTCGATCACCAGCGTGCCCGCGCCACCCTGCCGGATCGCGCTGTCGCTGGCCCCGTCGACCAGTGCGCTGGTGATCGCCGGCGCGGCAGGCAGCGGCGTCGGCGGGCGCGGCAGGCCACCGCCGAGCGCGGCGATGAACAGCGGGCGGGTAGCGACCTGGACGCTCCCGAAGCGGGTCATCGGGGTCAACGCCGTGCCTGCGACGATCATACGGTTGCCGGGCGCCGCGACGAGCGCCTGGGCGTCGGCCTCCTCGATCGACGTCGCCCAGCGATACGTGTTATCGGCGTCGTACGACGCGATGATGCTGCCGTTGCCACTTGTACACGTGATCTCCGGCTGCACCTCGACCAGCCCGGCGCAGCTCGTCATCAGGTACGACGCGCCGCGAGCGTCCGTCGCCAGATCCGAGGGCAGGGAGTCGCGTGACCCGACCAGCACGTTCGAGGCCGTGAATCGCCCCTCAGCCGTGAACCGCGCGACGAACGGCGTCACCGGGCCCAGCGGTACGGGGAGCGGGTGGCCATCGATGATGACCTCGTCGCGCTCCGTATCGCTGGCGACGTAGACATCCCCTCCCGGAGCGACGGCGATGTCCTGAACCGTCGAGGTATCAACGACCGAGATCTGGTTGGTGAACCGAACCACGCCGTCGTGATCGAACCCCGCGACGAACGTGCCACCCGACGTCAGCACCTGATCGCCGAGTGCGAGGCGGCCGTGGCCGGTGATCACCGGGCCGCGCACCGGATCGAGCGCGAGGGAGCGATTGAACCCGGCGCTCGCTTGCGGGAACGTCCGGGCCCAGCGCAGCGTGCCGTCCTCGTTGTAGCGCGCGACGGTGCCGCCCGCGCGCAACACCTGGCCGGCCACGGTGGTCGCGTCTCCGAGCTCGCCGAATACGTAGATCGCGAGCGCACCTGTGGAATCCTGCCCCGCCGCGATGCCATTGATGGTGTCGTCCCAGCTGCTCACCCATGGCGAGGTCCACTTCGTCGTGCCGTCGCCGCCATCGAGCAGGGTGACGGAGGCATCTGCCGTGCCAACTGCCTTGAAGCCGATCTGCGCGCCGAGCACGAGGTCGCCCGCCGAGGTCGTGGCGAGCGCACGAGGCTTGGTCTGCGCGGCCGCGTCGAACGATCGGCCCCAGATCGGGGTGCCGTCGGCCGTCAGCTTGAGCACGACCAGCGGTCCAGTTCTCGCGGGAGCCGGCAGCTGGATGCTGCCGAGTGTCACGGCGCCGGTCTGCTGTGCGACGACGAAGATGTTGCCGGTGGCGTCCACTGCTGCGGCTACCGACGAGGAGCTGCTCACGCCCGGCACCGTCACGACCCACGCGAACTCGCCACCCTGCGGATCGCCGGGGAACGGGTTACCGCCGGCCGGCTGTGCATCGGTTCCGGAATCGCAGCCCGCGTTGCTGCAGTCACCATCACCCCCCGGCGGTCCGCCATCCGGAGCCCCGGGATCGGGGGGGGGCGCCGGATCCACCGCCAAGCCCGGCACGCTGTTGATCGCCGCAGCCCGAGTCGATCGCGAGCAATGCGCTGACGACCGCGCACGCAAACCCAGCCCGTCCACGCCCCTCGCGACGCCGCTCCGACTTGTTCCCTACCATTGCGGCGCAGGATGCGCGGCCCTGAACGCCGCGTCAACCACTGCCAGCGATTGCCGGAGACTGCGGGAACGACGCGACCTACGACGACGACCCCACCGTGCATCGTTCGTCGGCCACGGCAGGTCAACATGGCGATGGTGTGCGACAGTCCGGCATTGGCGACCGGGCGCAGGTCACCAGACCGCGAAGCACCCTCCTGGCTGGCCGCCTGGAACACTCTGTTCGGCGTTTACGCGCCGCGTGACGGTTCTGAACGAAAATGCGCATGACCCGTCAATAGCGCAGCGAAAGCGAATCGGGTGCTCGGGTTCATAGTAGACGCAAGGGGGAAGGTGTGTGAATGCCGCGGCGGATCCCCCGACTCATCGATTCACAGGTACTCGCGGAGCTGTCCCAGATCACGCCAGAGATCAGGCAAAAGATCGTCGGGTTCACGGCGCGTCGTGTACGGATGATCGCCGCGGCAGGGTGTCCGGTCGCGAGTGACGAACCGGACATCCTGCTGGCCGATGCGATCGCCGATACGTTGACCGGGGTGGTGAGCTGGGACCGGCGGTATCCTCTGAGCTTCCACCTGTGCAGCGTCGTGCGCACGCGGACCTGGAACCAGATCAGGCGAGCGAAGCGGCATCTCCACGTACCCCTCGAGGCTGCAGTTGATCAGGAGGAACTGGTCGCGCTCCAGCATGCCGATGGCCGTCATGCTCCGCCCCAGCCGGACTCTCTGCTCGCGGTCGCACATACCACCCACGAGCTATACAGGACGCTACGGCGTCGTGCGACTCGTGACGCAGCCCTGCTTGCGATTCTTGATGCCTACGCCCTCGGCTTCGTCAAACCCCGAGAGGTCATGAGGCTCACAAGAATGACACGTGCAGAGTTCCTGAACGCCCGACGGCGCCTGAACCGGGTGCTGGTTCAGGTGCCAGGCATGCTCCGCCGTGCAGCGCAGGACCTGATCCGGAGCCGTCTCGAATAGTGCACAAAATCCCTTACATTTCGAAATGTTATGAATTTCCGGGAACGCGATGGATCAGAACTGCTCTCGCAAAGGCTTCCAGAATGAGGGCGAACAGTGATGGATGAGATGCAGACTATCGCGGTGACCAGTCGTTGGGAATGAGTGGTGCGCTTGTTGGTCGCGTCTGGGAAACAGTCGCGACTAGCCATCATGTGTCTTGTACAGATTGCTGCACGATCCGCGTCGGCAGACATCGTGGCGCCCAACTTCTTTCACAATGTGGGGTGTATATGGCTTTAAGGTGTCGTATTCCCGGTCCCTTCGAACTGGCATTGTTACCGAGGTCCGCTCGCGTGCCATCCGCTTGCCGAACGGCCACATGGATGGCCGCGCTGGCGCTCGCGCTCGCACCGGCCTGCTCGTCGAGTGACGAGGCGGATGTCACCCAGGCAGTGACCCCGGATTGGATCCATCCAGCATGTGCACCGGACGCGCTGCAACCGCCGATCAGCATCACCGACGGATGTAACGGTCCGTGGACGTTCGGGTACAGCGAGACGTGGACGAACCGAGATGTCTGCGGAGAAGACACCACGAAGGCCTGCGAGACCTACAACACATGCACGTCCTGGGATCAGAACACCCCCGGCGATTTTGGCGGCATCGGTCCGCCGGTCAGCTGGAACGAGGTGGAAGACGGGTTTTCTCAGGTCTGCAGGGGCACACTGAGCGGCGGCCGGTGCCTTGATCCCGTCAATCCGTCACCCGCGAGCCAGTGCGCCGCTGCGGCGGCGAGCCGGAGTAACGATCTGGTGGCGTCGCTTCCCCCCCATTTCCCATCCTCTGTGTTGGCCAGCCTCACGGTCACGTCGTCTCCCCATGTCGAGAAGGTTGACGGTCCCGACCCGGAGACCGGGGCGGTGACCACATGGTTCTCGTGCCAGCTCTCGATCCACAACTTCCCGACGCAAACCACAGGTCCCAAGCCGGCGTGCGGTTGCGCGCATTACCCGCCGAAGACCTGCGAGCGGTTCAACGGCACCACGGTGACGGCACCCGGGCTCTCGAGACCGACCGGTCCCGGCGCGCCGACCCTTGCTGGCGATGGGCGGACGTTCACCAGTGCACCGGTGTGCCTGACCTGCGACCAGATCCCGCTTGACACCGATGCGCACGTCCAGGCCAAGTTCGACTGCCTGAATGGCAACCTTGCGACTGCCTCGGGTCCGCTGCAGCAGTCGCTCGCGGCACGCATGAAGCTGCTGCTGCAGATCGCTGGCGAGCGCCTGACCGCGACCCAGCGGACGACCGCCGAGTCGCTCTACAACACCCAGCCCCAGGCCGCGACCGTGTGCAGCGCGACGATCGCGTGGGATCCGAGTTGCCCGGCGGACACCGACACCAGCCACGTGATGGCGCAGTCCCAGCTGTGCAACGATCTCGACGGCAATCCGAGCGCCTCCCTGGGCGCCGCCGCCGCCGAGCTCAACCACTGCTTCGACCAGCTCGCAGCCGTCGGCACCACCCCCGACGCGTGCCGGCTCGCGATGCGCGACTCCGCCGACGCCACCGCGCAATCGCTGCTGAAGAAGGTGCAGCCGAGCTTCGCCGGTGACTTCGCCGCCGCGCTCGGCACCGCGTTCGACCGGATCGGCAAGTGGTGGCTCAGCGCCCGGGGACTCGCGGCCGACGACCAGGTGTGGTTCGTTGGGCAGTCCGGCGCGCTGGAGCGCTGGCTGTGGGCCACGATCGAGGCCCAGCGCATGCCGCTGCCGCAGAGCGATCCGACCACCGACAGTGACGCCGCGGCCAAGCTCGCGGACATCGCGTCGACCCGGCTCGCCAACGACACCGCGTTCCTGAACGACGCCTTCGCGCCCGGACAGACCGCGAGCTCGCCGCCGCTGCTGACGCTGACCGCCGACGCGCTCAAGTCGCTGTCCGATCGCGTGGAGCGGCTCGAGCCGATCCACGACGTCGGCTGTCGGTTCCTGCCGTGCAAGGATCCGGGCACCGGCGCCGTGACGTCGACGGCAACGAGCCAGCTGGTTCGCGCGCTCGCGACCCTGCCCGACGCAACGGCGTTCGCGTCCGCGCTCGCCGCAGCGACCGACCTTCAGGCGCAACTGCCCGACATCTACACCGCGCTGACCCACGTGCGAGATCAGCACGCATACCTCGAGAGCGCGTGGAGCCGGTACGGGCGAGCCGAACCGTTCAGGGATCTCGGCTCGATCGCCGACCCGCCGCTGGAGGCCCAGGGCCTCGCCGCGATCGTGCGCGCTGCCTCGGTCGCGTCCGCGAGCTACCAGGACTCCGGCGCGTTCGTGCCGTGGAATCGCCCGCGGCTGACCGCCGCCACGCTGCGCCAGGCCGATCTGGTTTCGTTCATCAACGGCGCGATCGCGATCGCCGACAGCGATCGCACCAGCTACACCGACAACCGGCTCAAGGACGTCACCGACCTGCTCGACCAGTCGCGCAGCGGCCAGGCAGCCCAGAGCCAGGCCGATCAGCTGACCGAGCTCAAGGCGAAAGCGCTCGACCTGGCGGATCGGATCGACGCGATCGACCAGCGCGAGCTCACCGAGAGAACCGCGCTGGCCGGCTTCCAGGCGGAGTTCGAGGCCATCGTGAACTCCAACGTGCTCGACGCCGAGTCGACCTACCAGAGCGACGTGCTGCCGCCGCTCAGCGTGTCGGCTGCGGATCGTCACTTCCCGCTCGGGGGCACGACGAACGTCATCCAGGATCAGTTCAGTCAAGTCACCCTGCAGGCGGGGCAGCAGCTGCGGATCCATGTCACTGGGCAGTGGTCGCCGGACTGTGCCTTGCGATTCGCCCGCATCTCTGATCCCGCCGACCACCATGCTTTTCTCGTGACGATCGATCAAGCGTTGACCGGTCCCGAGGGCTACTACGTTACCGAGAACAGCAGCGCGTTCGTCGCCGGCAGTAACAATCTCAACAGCACTGGCGGCGTGGTGCACCTGGGGATCACTTCGTGCGACGACTCGATGCAGACTGTCTGCGTCACCGAGAATGAATTGCTCGAGAGCTTTTCATCGGACTCGCTGGGACAGGAGATCAGGACGACTGCCAGCTTCACCACGGGTGTTCGGCTGCCCAACACGCCGTACCCCGTCGCTCCAGCGGGCGCCCTGCTCGCCGTGATCACCCACAAGGGAGTCACCGGCGGGCCGAGCGACCCGCCGAACATCGATGTCCGCGTGATCCACCCCGATGACCTGATCGTCGGCCCGACGCCGCCGGCGGTCAGCGGCTGGAACGACGACGGCCAGACCGAGGTCCACTTCGTGGTCAATGACACCACGCAGGCTCCCGACGGCTCCGCGTGCGCGGTGGACACCACGGCGCTGCAGGTCCAGATGACGCGCGTGACGCCACTCGGCAACGTCGCCCTCCACCTCGGGACGGCGATGGCCGACACGCTGCTTGCAACCGAGACTCAGGCGCAAAGCGTGATCGCCGAGGGCGAGCTCAGCGGCGCGGAGGAGAGCGCGCTGCGCCTCGATGCCTGGACCCGTGTCCAGCACGACCTCGTGCCGGACGGCATCGGCCTGTCCGGTCTGCCCTCGGAGTTGCGCCAGCTGTTCGACGCCTACCTGGAGCGCGAGCTCGCTAGCATCAGCCGTCGCGCGCAGCGAGGCGCGCTGGCCCAGCAGCTACTTCAGCTCGCGATCCAGACCGACGGGATCACCAGACAGCAGACGTTCACCGCCGATCAGGATCGCCTGCTCCACCTGGTGCCGCGCTGGCGCCTGCGCGATCTGTCCGGCGTCCGGCTCGCATCGTCGACCAGTGGCCTGGCCCAGGTGCTCACGGCGTACGCGGCGCCGATCTTCGAGCTGCGCGATCCCGCCTCGCTCACGGTGTTCCACCAGACCGTGCACTCGACCTCGCAGACGATCACCAGCGGGCTGCAGATCAACGCGCCCTACGAGGACTCGGTCGATGATCTGGTGCAGCTGGCACACGCGGTGGCCGGCGCGATCGGCTCGGCGCAGTTCGAGTTGCCGGCGTCGCAGCGCCGCACGATCATCGTCGCTGTCCCGCGGGCGCCGGGTACCGGGCACCCGGCATGGACCGGTCCGTGGCAGACCGTGTCGCAGACCTCGGCGAAGGCGTTCTGGGACAGCGCGGTCGATCCCCAGAATCACCCGCTGGCGAACGCCACGATCACGCTGACCCCGGCCGACATCTACTCGGGACCCGGTGGTGCGTCGTCGCTGTCGTGTCTCGATCTCGCCCCGGTGGTCCGCCACGTCGGGCTGTACTTCGCGACCGACGGCAATGCCGCGGTGCTCGGGCCGCTGGGCGTCGAGATCGCCGGTAGTGCCGCGATCACCTCGCCGATGATGTTCCCGCTCGATGGCCATACGACGTCGTTCGAGTCGACCGACCCGCTCGGGATCCCGGTCCGGCCGACCGCGCTCAACGGCAACACCACCAGCGTGATCGACGACGGACAGGGCCACCCGACCAACTTCGGGACCTGGCCCACCGACCTCGGCGCCGGCGCGGGGATCTCGCCGTTCACCTCGTTCCGCTTCGACATGCGGGTGTTCGCGCCCCCGGCGACGACGCAGATCCAGAACGTGCTGACCCAGACCAGGGCGATGTTCCTGGTGTTCGACGTCGAGCGCCGCACGGCGAACACCAACGCCTGGGTCCCCGGCGTGTGCGACCTGCCCTGATAGCCTCGAGCCTCACGGGAGACCGAACATGATCTATATTCCGTATCAGCGCGCACGTATCGCGCTCGCAACACTCGTCGCCGTGTGCGCCGGGTCCAGCCCCGCCGCGGCCCAGCCGTTCCAGGACGCGCTGGTCCAGGCGCCCAGCCTTGGCGCCCCGCAGCGCGGCTCGCTCGCCGGGACACTGTCCAAGCTCGCGTTCGGCCCCGGCGATCTGTCACGCGGCACCTACACGTTGCCACTGCCGATCGACCTGCCGGGCGATCGCGGGCCCTTGCTCGCCAAGGTCGTGCCGAGTTACTCGCCGGAGACCGGGATCACCGAGTGGGGAATGGGCTGGCAGCCCGAGCTCAAGATCCAGCGGTTCCAGCCCCGCGGCGAGGTCGACTTCGCGACCGATCAGCTGTCGAGCCCGTGGGGCCGTCTGATCCCGGGCGACGACGGCAGCTTCTACCCGGCCGGGATGACGAACATCCTGCGGGTCACAGCCTCCGGCGGCGGCTGGGTCGCGCAGAACACCGACGGCACGCGCTACCGGTTCGACCCCGCCGACAGCGTGGTGACCCCGCGCGGCACGTTCGCGTGGATGCTGTCGCGGGTCGACACCCTGCTGGGTGACTCGACGACGCTGACCTGGACGCGCAACGCGAGCGGCCGGCCGTACCTCGCGTCTGTGCAGTGGGGCGGACGCGGCGACGGCACGCAGTACCAACTCGTGCTGAACTACGAGCCGCTCGCGACCGCGTTCGTGTCGTACGTGTCCGGGGTCAAGCAGCTGCACGACCAGCGGGTTGCGCAGCTCGCGGTCAACGTCAAGCAGGGCGCGAGCTACGCGCTGCGCTGGCGCTACGACCTCGCGTACACCGCGGCCGACACCGGCCGGGCGTACTACCTGACGCGGGTCACCCGGACGTTCGCATCGGGCGCGTCCGATCCGCCGGTGACCTACGACTACGATCTGAACGCCGAGCTGTGGGCCTCGACCCAGCTCTCGCACATCCCGGGGCTCGACGACTTCATCGCCAACAACGGGAGCCTGGCGATCCAGCCCAATCAAGCGACGGTGATGGATCTCGAGCAGGACGGCCTGCTCGATCTCGAGACTGCCTACGATCAGACCACGGTCCACCAGACCCCGACCGGGTACCTGATCGAGGCGCTGCCGCCGGCGCCGGCCGCGACCGATCCGCTGTGCCGGCCGGACCCGTCGCCGTTCAACAAGCCGCGGCTGCTTGCGCGGATGCACGCCGATGCGGTCGAGCCGCAGTCGGTGGTGATCCAGAGCAACGACCTCGGGGAAACGACGCGGTTTCTCGTGTGCGACCGGCTCGGCGTGCCGGTGTCGGACCTGAGCGTCGCAGACGACTGGGAGCTCGACGTCAACACCCGGCTCGCGGACATCGACGTCGACAAGCGGCCGGACGTGGTCCGGGTCCGGTATGGCGAGGTCGCGGTCCTGCACAACACGTCGCAGAGCCCGACCGCGATCTCGTTCGAGCCCGGCCCGGTGACCGCGCTGTCGCCTCAGGTCACCCCGATCACGAGCTGGATCCGCGATCTGAACGGTGACGGCCGCGCCGATCTGATGGTGCGGCACTCCAACGGTGTGGTGGTGTGGTTCGGCACCGGAAACGGCGGGTTCGATCCCGACGGCCAGAGCTTCGACTTCATCACGACGTCGGGGGACCCGTTACCGGGACTGAACGGCTACCAGTTCAGCCACGGCGACTTCAACGGCGACGGCCTGTCGGACCTGATGTTGACCCAGGGCCAGACCGTCCTGGTGTTCATCAACACCGGCACGGCGTTCGTCCAGACTGTCATCCCCGGCCTGCTCGACATCCCGTGGACGGTGACGTTCCCGGTGATCGCCGACCTCGCCGGCACCGGCAACGAGGCCGCGATCTTCGTCAACGACAGCCAGGTCCTGCAGCTCCAGGTCACGTCGCCGTCGACGGGCCTGTTGCGCAGCGCCGATGACGGCAAGGGCACCGTGATCCGGTTCGGCTACGGCCGCGCGTTCCCCGCGACGGGCCTCGCCCACCGCTACGCCACGCTCAGCGAGCTGACCGTCGAGTCGTCGGGCTACGACCCGGTGACGTACGACTACGACTACGGCGCGCCGGTGCTGCACACGCTCGGCAAGTACCTGGTCGGGTTCACCAGCGTCGACAAGCACGCGCCGCTACTCACCGAGCACCAGACGTTCCGGAACGACGACGACGTCGCGGGCGTACGCAGCCTGTCCGAGGACACCGACGACCGAACACCCGGCCTCATCCGGTTTACCCGCCGGACCTACGACGACGTGCGGCACCGCGGCGTGCGCTGGCTCCGGCCGGCGACGGTGGAGACCGGCCACCGCAGCGCCGACGGCAGCGTGCGGCTGTCGACCACGACCCGCTACACGCTGTACGAGCGCGACTTCTGTCCGACGGTGACCACCACGGTCTCGCCGGGCGGGACGCTGACCCGCACCACGACGCTGACCAGCGTGGCCGCGCTGCCCGACGAGCTGCACTGCCTGTCGAGCGGCCAGACGATCCGCGGCGCGCACGACGACCCGTCGCTCGACTTCTTCTACCTGGCGAGCATCACCCGCAACGACGTCGGTCAGATCACGGACATCACGCAGATCGATCCCGCGGGCGCGGCGCTGGAGCTGCAGGATGTCACGTACACCGCTGATCATCGGATCTCGACCATCGGCGCGCCCGGCCGCGGCACGACCAGCCTCGGCTACGACAGCCTGGGCAGGCTCGCCAGCGTCACCGATCCGACCGGCGTCGTGACCCGCGTCGGCGACGTCGATCCGGTCAGCGACGAGCTGCGGTCGCTGCGCACCGAGCGGCCCGATGTCTCGAGCACGGCGTTCTTCCGCTACGACGACCGCGAGCGGCTGCGGGTGCGCTGGGACGATGTCTCCGGCGCCAGCGCGTCACTGCCGCTCGAGTTGTACACGTACCAGGATCCGACCAACAGCGCGCCGGGACGGATCGACGCGACGACCCTGGCCGATGCGATCACGGGGACGGCTCGCCACGCGGTCGACCTGATCGCGGCCGATGGCGAGACGCTGGTCAGCGGCACGTGGCTCGGCGATCACTTCTCGCTCGGGGCGACGTCGATCGCGACCCGCAACGCGCTGACCCACCGGAGCGCGCTGGGCGCGACGATGACCGCGGACGCGCTCGCGGCGATGACCAGCGCCGATCTTCGCGCGCTGGGCGCGACGCTGGCCGAGTCGGTCCGGGCCGGGTTCGGCCACGAGATCCGGTCCACAACGACGCAACAGGCCGGCGTGGTCGGCGTCCAGACCAGCGAGCTCGCGCTGACCGCGACCGAGCTGATCACGCGGGTCCATCCGCCCGGTGGCTTCACGTCGGAGTCCGCGGTGGACGCCGCCGGCCGGCTCGTGCGCAAGACCGACGAGACCGGCGTGACCCAGCGCTACGCGTTCGACGCGCTGGGCCGCCTGGTGCGGATCGACACGCCCGACGGCGCTCACACGGTGGCGTTCGACGGGCTCGGCCGGCCGGCTCGGATCGCGCGCGGCGGGATCGGCGCGATCCGCTATGTCTACGACCCGGCCACCGGCCTGCTGTCCGGCAAGCAGCGGCTCGATGCGCAGGGCGCGACGGTCGACGACAGCGCGACCGCGCACGACGCGATCGGCCGGCCGACCCAGGTCACGCGGACCGCGTCGGGCCGGGACGACTCGGTGCTGCACTTCGACTACGATGGCCAGCTCGACGGCGTCACCGCACCCGGGCAGCTCGGCCGCACGACCCGCGTGCGCGGCGACGGCTGGGAGCGCAGCCAGCTGTTCGACGCGCTGGGGCGGGCCTACCACGAGCGCATCGCGCTGACCGGCTGGCGCGAGGCGACGCACGACCGGACGTTCCGCGCCGACGGGGCGGTCGCCCACGACGCGCTCACGATCAAGGATGCCGGCGGCGCGGTGCGGTTCGCGTCGACCCAGGACACCGAGCTCGACAGCCTCGGCCGGACCAGCGCGCTCGAGGTCGATGGCCACGTGCTGTACACCCTAGCGTACGACGACGAGGGCCGGCTGGCGCGCGCCGACTTCACGTCCGGCCAGACCCTCACGTTCGACCACGACCCGGTGACCCACCGGCGCCGCGGGCACGTGCTCGCCGC
>JBGQCL010000162.1:0-22838 GCA_041495365.1 Kofleriaceae bacterium
GATCACGTCGCGCGAGTGCATCGCCTTGATCGCGTGCGGCGCCGGCTCGGCGATCAGCTGCTGGACCCGGTCGCGCAGCGCGGCGATCGCAGCGCCGTGCAGGGTCTCCGAGCCGACCACGAGCTTGAAGCCGTTGTCCTCGGGCGGGTTGTGGCTGCCCGTGATCATCACGGCCGCGGCGGACGCGAGGTGGTGGGCCGCGAAGTACAGCACCGGGGTCGGGACCACGCCGATGTCGATCACCTCGGCGTGGACGCGCAGCCCGTCGGTCAACGCGCCGAACAGCCGCGGCGAGTGGACTCGCGGATCGCGGCCGACGACGACCGGCCCGCGCACCGCGGCGGCCTGCGCCGCCAGCGCGGTCCCCAGCGCGCGCACCGTGGCGTCATCGAGATCGCGATCCGCGACGCCGCGGATGTCGTACTCTCGAAACACGGAAGGGTTCACCGGTCATAGGTACCGCGCCAGCCCTCGCGCCGAAAGAGCCTCGACGACCTTGCGCACGTCCTGGGCCTCGGAGCGCGGCAGGATGAGGATCGCGTCACCGCTCTTGACCACGACCAGATCGGACACGCCGACCATCGCGATCAGCGTGCCGTCGTCGGCGATCGCGACGTTGCCGGTGCCGCCGAGGATCACCGCCGGGTCCGAGGTGGCGTTGCCGTCGCCGTCCACGCCGCGCAGCGCGGGCAGCGCCGCCCACGAGCCGACGTCGTCCCAGCCGACCGCGGCCGGGACGGTCACCACGCGCGCGGCGCGCTCCATCACCGCGTGGTCGATCGAGATCGACACCAGCGCCGCGTAGGCCTCGCTCGCCCCGGGCCGGCCGGCCGCGATGTCGCGCACCGCGCGCCCGGTCGCCGGCAGCTGGTCGTCGAGCTCGCGCAGCAGGCGGTCCGCCGACACGCAGAACATCCCTGCGTTCCACAGGTAGCGGCCGCTCGCGACGTAGGCCTCGGCGGTCGGCCGGTCCGGCTTCTCGACGAACCGGAGCACCGGCGCGACGCCTCCCGGCGCGGCTCGCTCGATCCCACGGGGAGCTTTGCCCCCCGCCCCGCCGGCGGAGCCGTCGGGGTCCCCACCCCCCATCTCGCTGCGCTCGACCTCCAGGTAGCCGAAGCCGGTCTCGGCGCGGGTCGGGGTGATGCCGACCGTGCCGATCACGTCGTCGCGCTCGACCGCGGCGAGCGCGGTGTCGAGCGCCGCGGTGAGGCCGGCCTCGTCGGCGACGTGCTGGTCGGCGGGCAGCACCGCCAGCACCGCACTGCGATCCCGCCCGGCGAGCACGGCGGCGGCCAGCCCGAGCGCCGCGGCGGTGTTGCGCGCGACCGGCTCCGCGATCAGCTCGACGCCGGGCACGACCTGCCGGGTCGCGTCGACCTGGGCCGCCGCGGTGACCACCACGACGCGCTCGCCGGCGATCGCCCGGCCGCGGCGGATCGCCGCCTCGAGCAGGGTCTCGCCGCCGGGACCGAGCGGCAAGAGCTGCTTGGGCCGCGCGCGCCGGCTCGCCGGCCAGAGCCGGGTTCCACTGCCCCCCGCGAGGATCACGGCGTGTCGCACGCGGGTATCGTGGCACACCGGCGCGGTCGCGTCCCGGCTCACCGCTCCGGTCAGCCGTCGTCGCAGGACGGCCGTGTCAGGGATGGCGCTACTCGGCGGCGAGCTGGCGGGCGTAGCGGGCCGCGGCGAGGCAGTCGGAGCCGACGAGGTCGTAGCGCAGCCGCTTCTGCTTGTCGTAGAGGAAGAAGTGGGGCAGCGCGGCGATCTGGTAGGCCGCCGCGACCGGGGTGTCGCCGTCGCCGACGTCGACCTTGCGGATCACGACGCGCGGCTCGTCGGCGACGCCGGTCTCGAGGCGCTGGCCGAGCGGGCCGCACGCCTCGCAGGACTGGCTCCAGAAGTCGACCACGGTGACGTAGCCGGCGGGCAGCGCCGCGGCGACGTCGACCGCCGCGCCGGGCGCGTTGAGCTGGACGATCTTGTCCGGCGCGCGCGGTGCGGCGGCCGGAGCGGCCGGAGCGGCCGGTGCGGCTGCCGGGCCACACGCGCCGCCGGCGATGAGCGCCACGACCGCAGCCCCCAGCGCTGCCCGGGTGCGCGCCGCGGTCATTGCGCCGCCTCCTCGAACTGGCGCTGGAGCCGGGCGACCTCGGTGCGGGCGAGGCCCGCGTGGTACAGCTGCTCGAGCTGGAGGCGCTCGCCGGACACCAGCTCGCTGGCGCCGAGCCGGACCGTGCCATCGGTGTCGATCGTCATCTCGACGAGGACTAGCACGTCTCCCGCCGGCGCTGGCGGCAGATCGAGCACGGCGTAGCGGCCGAGGTGGCGGTTGTGCGCCGGATCGGGCGACTCGCCCTCCCAGACGTCGAACTCGATGCGCAGCTGGTCGTCGTGCCGGGTCCCGAACACGCGGTGCTCGCGGGTCGGCACGACCGAGCTCTGCGCGATCACCTGCTCGCAGTCGCCGCCGATCGACACCGCGAGCCCGCGCGCCGCGACGTCGATCAGCAGCACGCCCTCGATCGTGCCCTCGAGGCGCGCGACCTCGAGCGCGGCGCCGACCGCGACGACCTCCTCGGGGTTGGGGATGACGTGGGGCTCGCGGCCGGTGACCCGCGCGATCTCGCGGCGGACCGCCGGCATGCGGGTCATCCCGCCGACCAGCAGCACCTCCTCGATGTCCTCGCGCTTGCGGCCGCAGCGCCTGAGCGCCTCGCGGATCGGCGCCTCGAGCCGGTGGATCAGCGGGCTCGACCACTGCTCGAGCTCGTCGCGGCGCAGCGGCTTCTGGTACTCGACGGCGCGGCCCGACGGCAGCTGGAGCAGCTCCGGGACGTAGATCTTGCTGGCGGTGACGTCGGACAGCTCGTGCTTGGTGGTCTGCGCGGCGAGCCGCAGGCGCTCGACCGCGACGGTGTCGCTGGTGATGTCGAAGCCGCGCGCCGAGCGGACGTCGCGGACCAGGTTGTCGACCACGACGCGGTCGACGTCGTCGCCGCCGAGGAACGCGTCGCCGGTGGTCGCCAGGACCTCGAAGATGCCGGCCTCGACGTCGACCGCCGCGACGTCGAACGTGCCGCCGCCGAGATCGCACACCAGGTAGCGGCGATCCGCGCCGCGGTGCGCGCCGTGGCCGAGCGACGCCGCGGTCGGCTCGCTGAGCAGCCGCAGCACGGTGAGCCCGGCGATCTGCGCCGCGTCCTTGGTCGCCTGGCGCTGGGCGGCGTCGTACCACGCCGGGATCGTGATCACCGAGCGGGTCACCGGCTCGCCGAAGTGGTCCTCGGCCGTCCGGCGGATCTCGCGCAGGATCAGCGCGCAGACCTCCTCGGGTGACACCGCGCGGCCGGCCGACAGCGAGATCCACGTATCGCCGTTGGGCGCCTCGATCAGCTCGAACGGCAGGACGCGCGCGAGCCGGCGGATCTCGGGGTGATCGAACCGGCGGCCGAGCAGCCGCTTGGCGCCGAAGATCGTGAGATCGGGGCTGTAGTCCAGGCCGTGGCGCGCGAGCTCGCCGACCACCGGCCCGTCGGGCGAGAACCACACCAGCGACGGCATCGTGGTCGCGCCTTCGGGCGTGGTCAGGATGCGCGGCACGCCGTCCTTGTCGATCACCGCGCACACCGAGTTCGAGGTGCCGAGATCGATGCCGATCGCCCGGCTCACCGGAACAGCCTCGTCATCTCGTGGCGCGCGACCGGCATGTTGGGGCGGCGCAGCAGCTCGAGGATCGCGGCGGCCTCGGTGCAGTCCTCGTGGTGGGCGAGCGCGGTCTCGAGCTGCGAGGTCGCGAGCATGACCTCGCCCTTGCCGAGCGCGCTGATCGCCGACGCGACGTAGTACAGCGAGCGCAGCGGCCGGCTGCGCGGATACACGCAGAGCGCCGCGGCGAGCACCTCCTGGGCGTTGTCGGCGTCGCCGTCGCCGAGCATTGCCCGCGCGCGCGCCTCGAACGCCTCGCCGCCCTCGCCGTCCGGCGAGATCCGCCGCGGCGGCGCGACCGGCTCGACCTGCGGCGCGTTGCCGCCGTTGTGCAGCGTGTGGACGAGCTTGCTGCGCAGGTTCGCGCCCGTGCTCGAGATGTCCTCGAACCCGACCAGCCAGCCCGGCGGCGGGGTCAGCGCCGGCCCGACCGACGCCGCCCGGCCCTCGGCGACCAGCGCGACCCGCAGCCGGTCGTACGCGCGGTTGATCAGGATCGTGATCTCCTCGGCGAGGTGGGTGATCGCCGGCGCGTTGCGGCGCGCGACCAGATCCGGATGATGGCGCCGGATCAGGTCCATCCAGCCCAGCCGGATCTGCTCGGCGTCGGCGTCGCGCGGCACGTCGAGCACCTCGTGGACCGCCAGCGAGCGCAGCCGGCGCAGCTCCGCGGTCAGCTGCTGGAACAGCGCGCGCTCATCGGCGGGCAGCTCGTCGCCCGACAGCGCGGACAGCTGGCCGGTGGTGCGGGTCCGCGGCGGCGCCGGCTCGGGCGCCGGCTCGGCGGTCTCGCCCGCCGCCATCCGGCGGATCCGCGCGACCACGTCCTCGGTGAACCCGACGAGCTCGACCTCGAGCCAGGTCTTGCCGGCGTCGCTCCGGGCGGCCTTCGGATCGACGTCGATCGGCGTCGATGCCTTGAGGACCACACCGTCGACCACGATCACGACCTGGTTGGGCAGCTCGAGGTTGAGCGTGACCTCCGAGCCCGGGTCGGCGCGGAACGGCACCCGCATCGACAGCAGCTTGCCGCGCCGCAGCTTGCGGGTGTGAAACACCTCGACCTGCTCCCAGGTCGTGCATCGCACATGCAGCGTGCGCGCAGCCGCCATCACTTCCTCGGCTTCGCCCCACCCGGCCGCGGATCGGCTTTCTCGGCGGGCTTGGCGTCCGGATCGATCTCCAGGTCGATGTGCTTGTCGATCGTATCCTTCTTCCTGGCGACGTCGATCGGGGTGCGCGGATCACCCCCGCCCGCGCGCCACTCGTCGGGGGTGATCGACGCGTAGCCCGGCTTGTAGCCGTCGCCCAGCGCGCGCAGCTCGTAGGCGCGGCCGGCGATCGTCGGGAAGTTCACGCCGCTGTTGGCGAACCCGATCAGCAGCCAGACCTCGGCGCCGGGCGGCGAGCTGTCGATGTGGACCGGCCCCTCGCCGTCGGTGAACCCGGTGGGCTCGGGCAGGTTGGGCGGCAGCGCCGGCAGCGCCCCGGGCACCTGCCGGTGGGTCTTCTTGTCGACCGGCAGCGGCTTGAGCGTGACCGCCAGCTTCGCCTTCCTGGCCAGGCCCACCCCATCCCAGGCCGCCGGCAGGACCTCGGTGTCGATCGGCTGGTAACCGGGGAGCTCCAGCCGCAGCCGGAGCATCTGGCGCGCGGTCAGGACCATGGTGTCGAGGTTGGTGCGGCCGAGCTTGAGCCACACGCTGGCCTCGGACGGCGTGGTCGACACGCTGATCCGGCCGGGATCGGCCTGGGCCTCGCGCAGCGCGCGAGACTTGTCGTCGGCGTCCTTGACGTCCTGGTCGTGCCGGGCGCGCTGGGCGGCGGTCGCCTCCTGCTGGTTCTGGTAGGCGACGTAGAATCCGACGGCGCCGCCGATCACCACCAGGAGCGACACGATGCCGAGCGCGCGGCTGCGCAAGCGGACCGGCGGCAGCTCTTCCATCGGCGGCAGGTCGACGACCGGGCGCGCCACCGGGCGGCCCTGCGAGCTGCGCGCGGTGACCACGGCGGCGGCCTCGACGCGGCGCGCGGCCTGCTCGAGCTTGTCGGCGGCCTGCACGGCCTGCTCGGCGGCGTTCGACACCAGCCGCGCCGGCTCGTCGATCGACAGGGGACGTTCCCGTCCCCTCTGGCCCGGCAAAGCCGGGCCATTCACCCCTCCGCGCGTCGCGTCGCGCGGCTCGTCGATCGACAGGGGACGTTCCCGTCCCCTCTGGCCCGGCAAAGCCGGGCCATTCACCCCTCCGCGCGTCGCGTCGCGCGGCTCGTCGATCGACAGGGGACGCCTCGCGTCGCGCGGCTCGTCGAGCCCGGCCAGCGCGTTCATCGCGGCGGCCTCGTCGCCCGCGGCCGTGATGGCGCCCGGCCGGACGGCCGGGATCTGGTCGCTCTCGCGCATCGGCGGCGGCAGCGGGGTGTCATCATCGGGATCGTCGAGCGACGGCACCCGGTGGCGGAGCTGGACGATCGCTTCGGAGCGCCGCGGGTTCCTGGCGATCACCTCGCTGATCGGGTCGCGCACGAACGGCCGGTCGTCATCGACCGCGGTCAGCTCGCGCGAGTCGTCGAGATCGGCGAGCAGCGCGTCGAGCCGGTTGCCCGCCGGGGTATCGATGTGGTGATGATGGTTCGCGACGGCCTGGGCCCGGACCTCGACGCTCGGGCGGATCGGCGTGACCTGGACCGCCCCGGGGGTCGCGAGCGAGGCCAGCAGGTCCTCGGTGGCCTCGTCGACGCTGGTGTCGGACTCCGAGAGCCCGGCGGCCTGGATGATCTCGCCGCGGTCGGCGAGCTCCCAGCGATCGTCCTCGAACGCCTCGAGCAGGTTCTCGAGCAGATCGCCCGCGCTGCGGTAGCGCCGGGTAACGTCGGTGTCGAGCGCGCGCTGGACCAGCCGCTCGACCGCCGGCCCCACGTGCAGGCTGCCCGGCGGCACGTCGCCCGACAGCATCGTGAACAGCATCGCGCCGACCGCGAACACGTCGGAGCCCGGCGCCGGGGCCTCGCCGACCACCAGCTCGGGCGCGAGGTAGCCGGCCAGGCCGCGCCACATCGCCGAGTCGGCGCCCTGGGCGACCGCGGTGGTCAGCGCGCGGCCGACCACGAAGTCGCCGAGCCGGACCCCGCCGTCCTCGTCGATCAGCACGCTGCGCGGATGGACCGCGCCATGCACGACCTGCGCGCGGTGCGCCGCGGCAAGGGCCTCGATCACGCTGCGGCCGATCGCCGCCGCGATCGGGATCGGCAGCTTGCCGCCCTGGCTGCGGTTGGCGCGCGCCGCGGTGATCAGATCTTGCACCGTGACGTAGCGCCCCACGCCGCGCGTGACGATCACGACATCGGGGCCGCCCTCCTCGACCGCGACGGTCGGGACGATGCTCGGGTGATCGAGCGCGACCGCGGTGGCGACTTCCCCGGCGTCGGTCAGCGCGAGGCGGAACGAGCTCTCGGCCAGCAGCTTGGGGTCGACCACCAGGCCGCGCAGGTTGCGCTGGCCGGAGAACTGGGCGCGGTGGATCGCCCCGTACATCGTGACCGCGAGCCGCTCGCTGAGCACGACACCGGCGATGATCTGCTCGGCCGCTTGGCCCACCACCTGGGGACTATAGCAACGACCAGCCGCGGGCTCACCCACCAGGGAGGTGGAAGTGGATGTGGATGTGGACCCACGGCTCGGCGAACAGGTAGAGCACCGCCGCCATCGCGAGAAACGGGCCGAACGGCAGCTCGGTGCGCAGGACTGAGGGTTTCTCCGGTTCACCCGGGGTGGGCGCCGCCGCGACCCCGGGATCGCGATCGCGCTCCGCCGCGGCCGGCGCGTCCGTGGGAGGCAGCTCACCGCCCGCCCGGCGGACCAGCACCGCGGTGAGGACGATGACCGTGCCGATGATCGCTCCTCCGAACAGCGCGACCAGGACGCCGCGCCAGCCGAGCAGCGCGCCGACCACCGCCAGCAGCATGCCGTCGCCGAGCCCCAGGCCCTCGCGCCGCGTGATCCGGTAGTACAGCTCGCCGATCGCCCACGGCAAGCCGTAGCCGACCAGCGCACCGATCACGCCATCATACCACCGCCGCCCCGGCCACGCGAACGACGCCAGGTAGGCCAGCGCGATCGACGGGATCGTGACCTTGTTCAGGATCAGCTTGTGGTCGATGTCGATGAAGGTGATCACCACCATCGCGAAGCAGAACGCGGCGTCGATCGCGAAGTGCACGAGCCGCGCGTCGAACGGCTCGAACAGTGCGGGAGCGATCACCGCTGCCCACCACGCGAACCCGAACAGCGCGCCGGTCACCGCCTCGACGACCAGGTAGCGCGGCGAGAACGCCGCCTTGCACGCCCGGCACCGGCCGCGCAACCACAGCCACGCCAGTACCGGCACGTTGTCGTACCAGCGGATCGGCGCCTGGCAGGCCATGCAGTGCGAGCCGGGCGTCACCACCGAGCGCCCGGCCGGCCAGCGATAGATGCAACGTTGGCGAAGCTGCCCCACAGCAGGCCGAGCGCGATGACGACCCCGTAGGCGGCCTTCGACATCGCCAGGGGTTCGAGCTCGGCCAGCACCGCAGGTACAGTAGCCGCTCCGTCGCCCACGGGCGAGCAGGCCAGCTGCGGGTGTGGTCGGTCGTGGTCCTGCTCCCGCTCAGCGGGCGGTGCTGGATCGCGCGTGGCCTCGGCGTCCCGATCGACCTGATCCCCTGCACGCGGTCCGAGTTCGAGGAGGAAAAGCACCAGATCGACACGCTCGCACGCGCAGCGTTGCTTCAAGGAATTCGCCTCCATGAGCGTACCGCGTAGGATCAGCGCGTTCCTCGATCTCGCCAGCCAGGACGTGGAAGCCGCCAGGACGCTCGCGTCGACGAGCAATCGCCACGCCGCGTACCACTGCCAGCAGGCTGCCGAGAAGCTCATCAAGGCCGTGCTCCTGCACCGGGGGATCCGAGCTGACCGATCACCGAGCTGACCGATCACCGCCAGGTGCGCCCCGCCCCGATCCGGGGTACATCCGTGGGCCATGCCCCGTCCGGTCTTCGCGGATCCCAAGACCGACTTCGTGTTCCAGCGCATCTTCGGGAGCGAGGATCACAAGCCCGCCTTGATCGGCTTCCTGAACGACCTGCTCGAGCTCGACGATGCCCACCGCATCCAGTCGGTCTCGCGGTTGCCGCCCGAGCAGCGACCCAAGGTCAGCGAGCTCAAGTACTCGATCGTCGATGTCAAGTGCGTCGACGTCCGCGGCACGACCTACGTGGTCGAGATGCAGGTGCTCAACGTCGAGGCGTTCGAGAAGCGGGTCATGTACAACGTGGCGAAGGCCTACACCAATCAGCTCGACGCGGGTCAAGTGTACCCCGACCTCAACGACGTCATCGGCATCACCATCTGCGACTTCGAGCTGTGGCCACGCAAGCAAGGGTTCAAGGTACCGATGCTGAGCCGGTGGCGAATGCAGGAGCAGAAGTCCAGCACGCTGGGTCTGTCGCAGCTGCAGCTGGTGTTCCTGGAGCTGCCCAAGTATGACGATGCGAGGCAACCCCAGACGCTGGTGGAGAAGTGGGCGTACTTCTTCCGTGAGGCCGAGAATCTGACGGCGATCCCAGAAGCGCTTGCATACCCGCCGGTGCTCGAGGCGCTGGAGGCGGCGCGAACCGCGCGCTTCACCACCGCCGAGTGGGACGCCTACATCGCCGCAGGAATGGCGATCCAGAACGAGCGTGGAGCGCTGTCGATGGCCCACCGAACAGGCAGGGAGGAAGGCAAGGAGGAAGGGCTCCGGGTGGGCAAGGAGGAAGGGCTCCGGGTGGGCATCGAGGCGCTGTGCGACGCGCTCGGGATCGAGCTCTCTGCCGAGCGCAGGCGAGACCTCCAAGCATTCGACGCCGCTGGACTCGATGAGCTCCTGGCAAAGCTCCGCACCGGTCGGCGCTGGCCCTGATCGGTTCACCTCGGTCGGGGCGCCGATCCGACGGGACAGTTGACCGCGCTCGTCGGCAAAGCTAAGAAACCAGCGATGATCCGGTTCACCGTCCTGGTGCTGTGCGCCGCCGCCTGCGGTCGGTCGCGCGGCGTGCAGGATCAGGACCTTCCCGGCCTGGTGGTGGAGGCGCGCAAGCCCGACGCGCCGATCGACGTGGCGCGCGCCGCCCGCGATCCGGCGGAGCTCGGCCGGGTGCTGGCGCGGCCGTACCGGGTGATCCTCGCAGCGCTCGGCCCGCACACCGCGGGGGTCAACAGCTCGATCACCGTGACCGAGGGCGGCAAGCCGGTCAGCGAGCTGTCCGACCACGCCCAGATCGGCAACGGCACCGGCGACGCCTACCACGCGATCTACACCAACTCCGCCGACTACGGCCGCGAGACCACGTTCATCGACGGCACGCTGTACCTGCGGCCGCGCTACCAGCGCTGGCACGCGCGCGATCCGGAGACCCCCGACGAGCCGGCCGAGCTGCGCGATCACTACTTCGAGGCGGTCGCTGCGACCTGGGACCTGCTGGCCCCGGGTGCCGAGCTGACCGACCGCGGCGCGCTCGAGGTCGGCGGGCGCGCCGGGCGCAAGATCGAGGTCACGCACGCCGCCGAACCGCGCGACCCCGGCGCCGAGCCGATCGCGCAGCGCAAGTGGCGCGAGGCGCGCAGCGTCGAGGACGTGACCGGGGAGGTCGTGCTCGACGCCGAGCGCGGCGTGCCGCTGGCGGTCAAGCTGGCCGGCACCGTCGAGTTCACCCGCGACGGCCGGCGGTTCGCCATGAAGGTCTCGGTCGATGGCGCGGTGTCGGGCATCGGTACCGCCGCGATGATCCAGCCTCCGCCCGAAGGCGAGGTCGTCGCGACCCCCGAGCGCCGGCGCGAGGTCGACGACCGCGACTACCTGCTCCAGGGCATCGCCCCGCCGCTGCGCCGCAACCCGGACGGCACCGCGATCCCGCCGACCCCGAGGCTGGACAGCGGGGAGCTGCTGCGCCCCGGCGACGCCCCGCCCGGAGCCGCGAAGTCGCCCGCCCCGCCCGGAGCCGCGAAGTCGCCCGCCCCGCCCACCGGAGCCGGTGACAGGCCGGCGCCGGGTGCCAGGCCCGGCGATGCGGCCGGTGCAGGCAAGCCTCCCGGCCGTTCCAGCGACAAGGCGGAGCGGCGCGACGCGAGATCGCCCCCCTCGACCGAGAAGGCGGAGCCCGTGCGCCGCGCCAACCCGCAGGACGGAGCCAAGCCATGACCTCGACCAGCCTGATCCGGAGTCGCGAGTACCTCGCCGGCCAGCGCCGCGCGATCATCGCCCGCTCCGTCGCCGGCAGCCTGGCCGGCGCGGTGCCGGTCCCGTTCCTCGATGACTGGGCGACGTCCCTCGTGCTGGGCGGCGGCTACCGCCGGATCGCCACCGCGCACCACATCGATCTCGACACCGCCGCGCTCAAGACGCTGGTCCACGGCACGAGCCCGCCGCCCAGCATCGTCGACCTCGCGGCCAGCGGCATCATGCTGCGGCTCGCGGGCCGGGCCGCGCGCCGGATGCTGGTCGCGCTCGCGACGATCGACCGCGCCCGGTCCGCGGCGCGGACGTTCGTGACCATGACGCTGTTCGACCACTACTGCGCCCGGCTCCACACCGGGCTGGCGATCGACGCCGTCACCGCGCTCGCGCTGCGCGACGAGATCGGCCGCGCGATCGACCAGACGCCGGGCGCGCTGGCGTTTCACCCGTTCCGCCGCGGCGCCATGGCCGCCGCGCGGGCGACCCTGCGCGCCCCGCTCGAGCTCGCCGACCTCGCGACCCGCGGCGCGGTGCGCCGGCTGCTCGCCCGGCGGTCCGGCGTGACCGACGCCCAGGCGGTCGACGCGCTCGACCAGGCGGTCGAGACCGCGCTGGCCAGCAAGACCGGCTTCCTGTCGCGCACGGTCGCCGCGGTCGAGGTCCAGCTGTCCGCCGAGGCCAACCCGTTCCTCGACGGCGTCCTCGATGCGTTCGACCGGCGGTGGCGTGCGCGGGTGGCGGCGGGCGCGCGATGAGCCCGCGCGACCAGCTCGCGCAGGCGCGCCGGGTGGTGGTCAAGATCGGCAGCCGGCTGCTCGCGGAGAGCCCGGCCGGGCGGCCCGCTGCGATCGCCGACCAGATCGCGCAGCTGCGGCGGCGCGACGTCGAGGTGCTGATCGTCAGCTCGGGTGCGATCGCGCTCGGCGTCCGGCGGCTGCGGCTGCCCGGCCGGCCCCGCGAGCTGCCGGCGCTGCAGGCCGCGGCCGCGGTCGGCCAGAGCCGGCTGATGCAGCACTGGGAGCACGCGTTCGCGGTCCACGACCTCGCGATCGGCCAGGTCCTGGTCACCCACGACGACCTCGGCGACCGCCGCCGGTTCCTGTCGGCGCGGCTCACCCTGCGCGCCCTGCTCGACCACGGCGTGGTCCCGATCATCAACGAGAACGACACGGTCGCCACCGAGGAGATCAAGTTCGGCGACAACGATCAGCTCGCCGCGCTGGTCTGCAACCTGATCTCGGCCGACGCGCTGATCATCCTGACCGACGTCGAGGGCGTGCGCGACGCCGCCGGCGCCCGGATGGCGATCGTCCACGACATCGAGCGCGAGGCGGTGCCGGTCGCGGGCGGCAGCACCAGCGGGGTCGGCCTCGGCGGGATGGCGTCCAAGGTCGGCTCGGCGCGGATCGTCACCCGCACCGGGATCCCGGCGGTGATCGCCCCCGGCCGCGAGCCCGACGTCGTGCCGCGCGTGCTCGCCGGCGCCGACCTCGGCACCCTGTTCGTGCCCGGCCCCGACGTGCTGTCGGCCCGCAAGCACTGGATCGCCTACGGCGCCCGCCCGGCGGGCCGGCTCGTGATCGACGACGGCGCCGCCCGCGCGCTGCGCGACCACGGCAGGAGCCTCTTGCCCGCCGGGATCGTCGCGGTCGAGGGGGAGTTCGACCTCGGCGATACCGTGAGCGTCGTCGTCGGCGCGGGCGGGCCCGAGCTCGCGCGGGGCCTCATCGCCTACCCCGCGGCCGACCTTCGCAAGATCTCAGGCTTGCAATCGGCCGCCATCGAGGCCACGCTCGGATACAAGAGTATCGACGAGGCGATTCACCGAGATGATCTCGTCATCCTGTGACCGGCTGTGACCGGACCCATCGAGCGCGCCCAGCAGATCCGGGGCGTCGCCGAGGCGGCGCGCACCGCGGCCCGGATCGTCGCCAAGGCGAGCGCGCCGCAGCGCACCCAGGCGCTGGCCGCGATCGCCCGGGCGATCGACCGCCGCCGGTCCGCGATCCTGGCCGCCAGCGCCCGCGACGTCGCCGCGGCGCGCGACGCCGGGACGTCCGCCGCCCTGCTCGATCGGCTGATGCTCGACGACCGCCGCGTCACGGGGCTCGCCCGCGCGGTCGCCGAGATCGCCGATGCGCCCGATATCCTGGGCCGGATCGACCGCACCGAGACCCGCCCGAACGGCCTGGAGATCCAGCGCGTCCGCATCCCGCTCGGGGTGATCGCGATGATCTACGAGGCCCGGCCCAACGTCACCACCGACGCCGCGGCGCTGTGCCTCAAGGCCGGCAACGCATGCATCCTGCGCGGCGGGCGTGAGGCCCTGGAGAGCAATCGCGCGCTGCTCGCGGCGGTCCACGACGGCCTGACCGCCGCGGGGCTGCCCGCCGAGGCCGCCCAGCTGGTGCCGGTCACCGATCGCGAGGCGATCGCCGATCTGGTCCGGCTCGACGACCTGATCGACCTGTGCATCCCGCGCGGCGGCGAGGGCCTGATCCGCTACGTCGCCGAGCACGCCCGGGTCCCGGTGATCAAGCACTACAAGGGCGTCTGCCACATCTACGTCCACGCCGCGGCCGACCCCGAGCGCGCGCTCGCGATCGTCGAGAACGCCAAGGTCCAGCGGCCCGGCGTGTGCAACGCGGTCGAGACCGTGCTCGTCGATCGCGCGATCGCGGCGTCGTTCGTGCCGCGGCTGGTCGCGCGGCTCTGCCCCGCGGTCGAGCTGCGCGGCGACGACACGGTGCGCGCGCTCGGCGGCGAGGCGGTCCGCCCGGCGAGCGAGGACGACTGGTACGCCGAGTACCTCGACCTGATCCTCGCCGTCCGCGTGGTCGACGACCTCGACGCGGCGATCGCCCACATCGAGCGCTACGGGTCGAGCCACACCGAGTCGATCATCACGACGGACCGCGAGGTGGGCGAGCGCTTCGTCCGCGAGGTCGACTCGTCGACCGTGATGATCAACGCGTCGACCCGGTTCGCCGACGGCGGCGAGCTCGGCCTGGGCGCCGAGATCGGGATCTCGACCACCCGGCTGCACGCCTACGGCCCGATGGGGGCCGAGGGCCTCACCACCACCAAGTTCGTGGTACGCGGTACCGGTCAGGTCCGGTCCTAGCCATGTTCGAATCCTGGAGACGCGCACGCCAGCACCCACCAGTCAGGCCTGGAGCCAGATGACCCAGACGAAGAAGAACCGTACCAAGCGGGAGTCCTCGGTCAAGCAGTCGATCAAGCCCTCGGCGTCGGCGACCAAGGGCAGGTCGCGATCGGCGCACCCTCACCCGGAGCCTCCGCCCCGCGCGCCGGCCACCACCGAGGGGCTCGACGGCGCGATGCGCGCGCTCACCCTGGCGCTCGACAAGAAGGCGCTGGAGCCGGTGCTGCTCGACGTCCGCGAGCTGTGCTCGTTCTGCAACTACCAGCTCGTGGTGTCCGGGCGCTCGGATCGCCAGGTCGACGCGATCACCGACGGCATCGTCGCCGGGCTCAAGCTCGACGACCTGCGCCCGATCGGCGCCGAGGGCGCGCGCTCCGGGCAGTGGTCGCTGGTCGACTACGGCGACTTCGTCGTCCACGTGTTCCTGCACTCGGCCCGCGAGCACTACGACCTCGAGGGCCTGTGGAACGACGCGCCGCGGGTCCCGCTCGAGGTGCCGCCCGACGCGCGGCTGCCCGCCGGCGAGACCTACGACGCCGTGCGCTGACCCCGCATGAAGGTCACCGTCGCCGCGGTCGGCCGGCTCAAGGAGCCCTACCTGGTCGCCGCCGAGGACGAGTATCGCAAGCGGCTGCGGCCGTACTGCACGCTCGCGGTCCACGAGGCCAAGGACGAGCCCGCGCTGCTCGCCGCGCTGACCGCCGGCGCCCACCTCTACGCGTTCGACGAGCGCGGCGAGCTGCTGACCAGCGCGGCGTTCGCCGAGGGCGTGCTCGGCCACGAGCAGCAGCACGGCGGCGGCGCTCCCGTCGTGTTCGCGATCGGCGGCCCCGACGGCCACGGCGACGCGCTGCGCGGCCGGGCGCGCCGGCTGATCGCGTTCGGCCGGCTCACCATCGCGCACCGCCTGGTCCGCATCCTCGTCTTCGAGCAGCTCTACCGCGGCTTCAAGATCCTGCGCGGCGAGCCGTATCACCGCGACTGAGCTTCCGGCCACACCAGCCGGCGCAGCGTGCGGGCCAGCGCGACCGTGGTGACCCGGCGCTCGGGGACCACGAAGATCGTGTCGTCGCCGGCGATCGAGCCGATGATGCTGTCGAGCCGCGCCTGGTCGAGCAGCGCGGCGACCGCCTGGGCGGCGCCGGGCCGGGTGTGGATCACGACGATCGCGGCGCCCTCGCGGATCCCGAGCACGAGGTGCGCCATCGCCGCGAGCTGTGGATCGCCGCCGGCGCGCGCGGTGAAGCCGTCGACCTCGTAGGCGGTGCCGCCGCTCGGCAGCGCGACCCGCCGCGCCCCGAGCTTGGCGAGATCGCGCGACAGCGTGGCCTGGGTGACGTCGTGGCCGCGCGCGCGCAGCAGATCGCGCAGATCGCCCTGGGTGGCGATGTGGCGGGTCCGGATCAGCTCGACGATCAGGGCGCGCCGCGCCCGGGTGTCGTCCAGGTCCGCGATCACTCCGCCCGGACGATCGTGCCGACCCCGGTGTCGGTGAACAGCTCGGCGATGATGTTGTGGGGGATCCGGCCGTCGATCAGGTGGACCGCGCGTACCCCGCTGGCGAGCGCCGCGAGCGCCGCCGTCGCGGTGCCCGCCGTGCCGTTGGTGATCACGCCGGCGTCGAGCTTGCCGCGCAGGGTCACCGGCGTCAGGTCGGTGACCAGCTCGCCGGCCTCGACGATGCCCGGCACGTCGGCGAGGTACATCAGCTTGTCGGCGCCGATCGCGCGTGCGACCCCGGCGGCGACGACGTCTCCGTCGAGGTGATAGCTGTCGCCGTCGGTGCCGATCCCGACCGGTGAGATCACCGGGATGTAGTGCTGGCCGATCAGCGACTCCAGGAAGACCTTGTTGACCTCGACCAGCTCGCCGGGCGCAGCGGCGCCGTCGTGGCTGTGGTTCAGGCCTCCGTCCAGCCCCCCGCCGGCGCCCTCGCGGATCCGCTTGCGCGCGCGGAGCAGCGCCGCGTCCTTGCCCGACAGCCCGACCGCGTGGCCGCCGGCGCGGTTGAGGATCGTCACCAGCTCGGCGCTGCTCCCGCCGCCGAGCACGACGATCGGCGACAGCCCGACCGAGTGGAGGAGCAGCACGTCGTCGCAGAACGCCCGGCGCAGCCCGTCGCGCGCCAGCGCCGCGCCGCCGTGGTGGATCACGCAGCGCGTGCCGCGGAACCGCGAGATGTAGCCCAGCGCCTGGACCAGCAGCGCGCGCTTGAACGCCGGCGAGTAGTTGCCGATCCGGTCGTCCTTGCGCACGCCGCCGTCGGGCGCCTCGAACAGCACCGACGTGTAGTCGGCGTTGAGCTTGACGTAGTCGTAGGACAGGTCGCAGCCATACGCCTTGCTGCTCGCCGCACCGGCGCGCAGGTCGACCGCGATCACGACCTCGGGCTCGCGCAGCTTGGCCTTGAGCTGCGCGCGATCGAACGCCACCGGCGCGGCGTCGTAGACCGGCACGCCCTGGATCGCGACCGCCCCGCGCGCCGGATCGACGTCGAACCGCTGCGAGCCGCAGCGCGCGCCGATCGTCATCATGATCCGCCCCCAGTTCGGGTCCTGGCCGAACATCGCGCACTTGACCAGCGGCGAGACGCAGATCGCCCTGGCGATGTCGCGCGCGACGGAAGGCGACGGCGCGCCCGCGACCCGGACCTCGAGCCGCTTGGTCGCGCCCTCGCCGTCGGCCGCGATGTCGCGGGCCAGCTCGTCGCACAGATCGGCCAGCGCCGCGGTGAACGCGCGGAACGCCGGCCCATCGGCCTGGGTCAGCCGGGCGTTGCCGGCCTGGCCGTTGGCCAGCACGAACACGCTGTCGTTGGTGCTCATGTCGCCGTCGATCACCAGCTGATCGAACGTATCGGGCGCCGCCTGCTTGAGCGCGGCGTCGAGCGTGCGCCCATCGACCGCGCAGTCGGTGACGATCACCGCGATCATCGTCGCCAGCTGCGGCGCGATCATCCCCGAGCCCTTGCAGATCCCGGTCAGCGTCACGGCATGGCCGTCGATCTCGACCGTCCGCGACGCGAGCTTGCGCGTGGTGTCGGTGGTCATGATCGCCTCGGCGGCCGGCCCCGGGTCGGGGCCGAGCTGGGCGACGCAGCGGGGCAGCGCCGCGACCACCTTGTCCGCCGGCAGCCGCATCCCGATCACGCCGGTCGCCGCGCTCGCGACCTGCGCCCGGTCGACGCCGAGGGCGCGCGCGGCCGCCGCCAGCACCGCGTCGGTCGCCTCCACGCCGGCCGCGCCGGTCATCGCGTTGGCGTTGCCGCTCATCACCACGATCGCGCGCATCGCGTCCGACGGCAGCCGGCGCTCGGCGTCGCTGACGCAAGACGACCGCGCGCGGTTGATCGTGAACACCCCGGCGCCCGCCGCGTCGCAGTCCGACACGAACAGCGCGACGTCCGGCTTGCTCGGCCGGATCCCCGCGGCGACCGCCGCGAACCGGAACCCCCGCGGCAGCTTCACGCGTGCCTCGCCAGGTGGCCCAGCCCCGTCATCCGGTCGAGCCCGAGCATCAGGTTCAGGTTCTCGACCGCCTGGCTCGCCGCGCCCTTGAGCAGGTTGTCGAGCGCCGCGGTGACGATCACGAACCCGCCGGCCGCGCCCTCCGACGCCACGCCGACCGCGCACGTGGCGGTGCCGACCACCCGGCGCAGCGACACCTGCTCGGCGCTCGCCGCGATCACCACCGAGGCGTCGCCCGCATAGTCCGCCCGGTAGCGCTCGGCGATCGCCTCGGTCGACGCCGCGGCGCGCAGCCGCGCCGTCACCGTCACGAAGATCCCGCGCGCGATCGGCAAGAGATGCGTGGTCAGCGCCACGCGCGGCCGGCCATCCGGCCCGGCGGGCTCGCGCGCCAGCCGGCCGAGCGCCATCTCGATCTCCGGCACGTGCTGGTGGCGCAGGACCTTGTAGGCCCGGACCTCGCCGTACATCTCGCCGAGCGACATCGCCTCCTCGGCGGTGCGCCCCGCCCCCGTCACCCCCGACCCCGCGGCGACCGCGATCGCCGGCTCGACCAGCGCGTGGCGGACCAGCGGCGCCAGCGCCGTGATCACGCAGGTCGCGTAGCACCCGGGGTTGGCGACCAGCGCCGCGCCCGCGACCTCGCCGCCGAACAGCGACGCCAGCCCGTACACCGCGCGGCCATCCGCCCGGTGCGCGTTCGACAGGTCGATCACGCGCACGCCGCGCCCGATCAGCGGCGGCGCGAGCTCGCGCGCGGCCTCGGGCGGCGTCGCGAGCAGCGCGACCTCGGCCTCGGCCGCCAGCGCCTCGCGCGTGGTCACGAACGACACCCCGGTCCGCGTCCCGGTCAGCGCGTCGACCGGCGTACCGGCCCGCGCATCGCTCGCCGCGCACGCGATCCGCACGCCCGGGTGCACCGCCAGGAGCTTGACCAGCTCCAGCCCGGCGTACCCGGCGGCGCCGAGGATCGTAACGCTATGCATCGACTGCATGTTTATGCATGCCGGGCCGTGAATGCAAGCGCCGCCGGGGCGCCGCCGCCGTGCCGCGGACGTCACCTCGCCGTGGCGCGTCCGCCACGCCCGCCGCTGGCGCGCGTGCCCACCCCCGGCCGCCGGGCGCGATCCTCCGCCGTGGCCGCTCGGGGGAACCCGCACGCGCTCGCTCACGGCGAGCGAGCGCCTCGTCGCGCGGGAATCGAGCGCCCTGGCACCAAGTCCACGGCGTCGCCATCGACAGCTCCGCGCGGCCCTCGCGATCGCCGCGACACGAGCAGACCCTGCTCCGCGAGCTCGGGCGCGGCTCGGCGACGGCGTGGCGACCTTCGGGCCGCCCGGCGTCGCGATCGCCGTCGGCCGCACCCCGCGCCGCGATCATGTCACTCCTCCTGATTCACGCGACCGGCCTTACACATCCGGCGCGCCCCGTACAGTCCGCCGAGGCGGATCCCGGCGCCGGAGACCAGCTACTGCAGTGCGTCGTCGACGAATGCAATCCGGTGCTGGGGCCCGGCACGCGGAGTCGCATCGCGAACAAATCCACTATCGATTATCGAGTCAATCCGCCGTGAACGGAGCGTCCACGTGTTCATGTGCGCGTCTCACGAGCGCGTCCTCGATACGTGCGAAGGCGCTCGGCCATCCGGAGATCGATGTCGGCATATTTCAACTCTGTTCATCCGGATGATATGGGTCTCACCTGACATTGACCATGTCGTGGCCATCAGATACCGTGACGGCGATGCTCCGTCCACGCACCGGCGCCGTCGCGTGTCTCGCCAGTGCTGCGGTGGTGACGGTGGCGGTTCGCGAGACGCCCGCCGGCGTCGCGCCCGGCCCGTCCGATCTGCCTCCGGGTGCGTTGCCGGGTGCGTTGATTGTGGCGCTCAATGGCAATGACGTCAACCGGGGCATCTTGGCCCGTCCGCTGGCCACGATCCAGAAGGCGGTGAACGTGGTCCCGCCGCGCGGCACTGTCGCGATCCGCGGCGGCACGTACGCGCTGACCAGGGGCAGCGATGGCGGCGGGCGTGCTCGCCGCCCGAGATACTGTGAACGCTCACATGCCTGAACACCGATTGGAGGAGAGATGATGACTCGACTAGGACTTGGACACATGAGAAACACACGACTCTTGGTGGGTGCGACTATCTTGTTCACCGCGGCCATCCTGGTCGGCACCTCCGGCACCTCGTCGGCCGCCCCGTGCGACATCTACGCGTCGGGGGGGACGCCGTGTGTGGCGGCGCACAGCACCACGCGAGCGCTGTTCGCTGCCTACAACGGTCCGCTGTATCAGGTGACCCGGTCGTCGGACAACGCCACCCGGGACGTCGGGTTGTTGAGCGCGGGCGGGTTCGCGAACGCCGCCACACAGGACTCGTTCTGCGCCGGCAACACGTGCGTGATCTCGATCGTCTATGACCAGACCGGTCGGCGCAACCACCTCACCCAGGCGCCCCCCGGCGGATTCCGCGGACCGGCAGCGGGTGGCTTCGACAACCTGGCCAACGCCACCGCCGCCCAGATCACCATCAGCGGCCACAAGGCCTACGGCGTGTTCGTGGCGCCCGGCACCGGCTACCGGAACAACGCCACCTCGGGCATCGCCACCGGCAGCGCGTCGCAGGGGGTCTACATGGTGGCCGCCGGCGGGCACGTGAACAGTGGCTGCTGCTTCGACTACGGCAACGCGGAGACCAGCTCCCGGGACACCGGCAACGGGCACATGGGGGCGGTCTACTTCGGCACGTTGTGCTGGTTCGGGTTTGTCGTGCCCGGTCAGTGTGTCGGGTCGGGCCCGTGGGTCATGGCCGACCTGGAGAACGGCCTGTTTGCCGGCGCCAACGGCACGAACACCAACAACACCGGCCGCAACAGCCCGTTCGTCACCGGAATGCTCAAGATGAACTCGACGACCTACGCGCTCAAGGACGGCAATGCGAACTCGGGCGGCCTGAAGACCAGCTACAGCGGACCGCTGCCGACCACCAGCGGGTACACGCCGCTGCACCTCGAGGGCGCCATCATCCTGGGCATCGGCGGGGACAACAGCAACGGCTCCGCCGGGACCTTCTACGAGGGCGTGATGACCACCGGCTTGCCGTCGGACGCCACCGAGAACGCCGTGCAGGCCAACATCGTGGCCGCCGGCTACGGCCAGGCCGCGGGCGGCACGCGGACCGGCCCGATCGTCTCCGGTGTCAACGGTGCCAAGTGCCTGGACAACAACAACGCTGCCGCGACGCCGGGCAACAAGGTGCAGATGTTTGACTGCAACGGCTTCGCTGCCGCACAGAGCTGGACCGTCAACGGCAACGGGACCATCACCATCGACGGTGGCTGCCTGGATATCACCGGAAACAACTCCGCCAACGGCACCCCCATCGAATGGTGGACCTGCAACGGCGGTGCGAACCAGCAGTGGCAGGCGGTCAACGGACAGCTGGTCAATCCGGCCACCGGCAAATGCTTGGACGACCCCGCCGGCATTACCACCAATGGAATACAGCTCCAGCTGTGGGCCTGCAGCGGCGCTTCGAACCAGCAATGGCGCCTGCCGTAGCCAGGTAGACCGGTGAGCGGATCGGGAGCGTGAGCTGCGGCGCGCTCCCGATCTGTTCACGGCATCGCGACATCGCACGTCGCGGCGCTTGCAGCGATCAGGCGCGGTTGCGCTTCATCGCGCGATCGATCTCGCGCTTGTCGTCGGCCTCGCGCTTGGCGGCGCGCTTGTCGTGGTGCTTCTTGTGGGTCACCAGCGCGAGCTCGACCTTGACCCGCGCGCCCTTGAAGTAGAGGCCGAGCGGGATCAGCGTGTAGCCCTGGATCGTGGTCTTGGCGCCGAGCTTGTCGATCTCGCGCCGGTGGAGCAGCAGCTTGCGGACGCGCGAGACGTCGTGCTGCCAGCGGTTGGCCTGAGCGTACTCGTTGATCTGGATGCCGTGGACGTAGGCCTGGCCCTTGCGGATCTCGACCCAGCCGTCGGCGATGGTGACCTTGGCGTCGCGCAGGCTCTTGACCTCCGAGCCGAGCAGCGCGATGCCGGCCTCCATCCGGTCGTGGATGTAGAAGTCGTGCGTCGCCTTGCGGTTGCTGGCGATCACACGGATCGCGTCGGCGGCCGGCCTGGCCATCACCACTCGCCGACGTTGGGCATCGACTTCCACGGCTCGGCGGGCGCGAGCGAGGCGCCCTTCTGGAGCAGCTCGACGGAGATCAGGTCGGGCGAGCGGATGAACGCCATGCGGCCATCGCGCGGCGGCCGGCTGATCGGGTAGCCGGCGGTGACGAACCTCTGGCACGCAGCATAGACGTCGCCGACCTCGTATGCCACGTGACCGAAGTTGCGGCCGACGGTGTAGGCGTCCTTCTGGTCCCAGTTGTAGGTGAGCTCGATCTGCGGCGAGTCACCCTGGCCGTGCTCCCCGAGGTACACGAGCGTGAAGCGACCCTGCTCGTGGTCGGTGCGCCGGACCTCGGTCAGTCCGAGCCCCTCGCAGAAGAAGTGGATCGCCTTGGGCAGGTCGCGGACCCGGATCATCGTGTGCAAGTAGCGCATAGCCGTTTCGTTAGCAGATTTTGGGTATCCTGCGCGCGATGAGCGAGCCCAACGCCCTGGTGAATTTTCGCCTCGACCGCGACCGCCCGATGCGAATCAAGTGGCTGGCGACCGACGGCGTCCCGGGAGATGGCTACAAGGCGCAGGTCACGACGTTCAAGCTCGACGACGGCGCGGTCCTGGAGATGGACAGCTCGGCGATCCTCGAGCAGACCGCTCCGGATCCGGCGGGTGGGATCGGCGCCTACCTGGTGACGTTCAACGGCATGGTCGGGTTCGCGAGCGACCACCCCGACCGGGCGCGGATCGACAAGCTGGAGGACGAGGAGATCGGCTACGAGATGGTGTTCATCCGCGAGCGCGACGGCGAGCTCGCCGTCGAGGGCGAGGACTACGAGATCCGCGACCGCCCGCGCGGCATGGCGCACAAGCTGACCCACCGTCATGCGTGATGACGCGCCGAGCCGCACCGCCCAGTGGGTCGCGGCCGCGCGAGGCATGGGGCGGCTGTTGCCCGAGGCGGTCCGGATCGCCGACGACCCGTATGGCCTGGAGTTCGCCTCCCCGAGCATCGCCCGGCTGGTCGATCGCACCCGCGACGCCCGGCCGGATCGCGCGCAGGCGGACGATCCCACGGGGGGCTTCGCCCCCCGCCCCGCCGGCAGAGCCGGCAGGGTCCCC
>JBGQCL010000163.1:0-22787 GCA_041495365.1 Kofleriaceae bacterium
GAGCAGTAGAACTTGAGGGCGTTGCCGCCGGTGGTGGTCTCGGGGTTGCCGTAGACCACGCCGATCTTCTGGCGCAGCTGGTTGATGAACACGACGATCGTGCGGGTACGGGAGATCTGCGCGGTGAGCTTGCGCAGCGCCTGGCTCATCAGGCGGGCCTGCAGGCCCATGTGGGCCTCGCCCATCTCGCCCTCGATCTCGGCGCGCGGGGTCAGGGCGGCGACCGAGTCGACGACGATGAGGTCGATCGCGCCGGTCCGGACCAGCGTGTCGGTGATCTCCAGGGCCTGCTCGCCGCAGTCGGGCTGCGACAACAGCAGGTCCTCGAGATCGATGCCGAGCCGGCGCGCGTAGTCGGTGTCGAGCGCGTGCTCGGCGTCGATGAACGCGCACACGCCGCCGCCGCGCTGGGCCTCGGCGATCGCGTGCAGGGTCAAGGTGGTCTTGCCCGACGACTCCGGGCCGTAGATCTCGATGATCCGGCCGCGCGGCAGGCCGCCGCAGCCGAGCGCGACGTCGAGCGCGACCGACCCGGTCGGGATGACCTCGACCGGCTGGACCTCGCTGCCGTCGAGCCGCATGATCGAGCCCGAGCCGAACTGCTTGTGGATGGCGCGGATCGCCTCGGCGATGCTCTTGTTCTTCTTGTCGTGAATCGACTTGTCCTGGTTCGACATGAAAACCTCCGCGCGGAGGCATTCCACGTTGTGTGCCGTCGCAACCCTGCGAGATCAGGCCGCCGGCTGTCCGAAATGTCCAGCCGGCGGCCGGGGTCGTCCGGAATCCGGACGAAACCCGGACAGCCGCGCTACGAGGTCTTGAACGTCCGGGTGAACACGACCGCGCTGCCGTACGGATAGTCGACCGGCGCGAAGTCGCCGCGCGGCGCCATCACGTGGCCGGCGTAGGACCGGATCTCGAACACGTAGTCGGCGCCCCTTTCCAGCACCGAGCCATCGATCCGGACCCGGGGTGCGGTGACGGTGTAGATCCGCTCGGTGGTGAGCGTGGTGCCGCTGATCCGGTGCAGGTACACGTCGTGGTAGTCGGCGCGCAGGCCGGCGCCGGTCTCGGGGGTGAACGCGAGGGTGAACGCGCCGGTCGGGGCGCCGACCGGGATCTGATCGATGTTGTCGATGAGGTTGACCCGGCCGGTGGCCGGCGTGTCGAGCGTGATCCCGGTCGGGATCGCGGCGGGGAACGACATCTTGAAGCCGCCGCCGGCGGATGCCGCGATCACGGTCTCGATCCCGGAATACAGCGTGACGCCCACCAGCGCGGGGACCATGCGGGCCTCGACCAGCTGGACGTGCACCACGGTGGGGAAGTCGCCGAGCATCGTCGGCTGGGCCGCGTGGGGGATCGCGCTCGAGGTCGTCGGGCCGAGGGACCCCGGGCCCTGGGGGCACAGCAGGAGGGCCTGCATCACCGGGACGGGCAGCCGGAGCGACGGCGCGCTGCCGATCAGGCCGGGAAAGCTCGTGCTCGGGACGCTGCCGAACACGAGCTGGGAGTCCTGGCCGCTGATCCTGGTGTTCAGCGCGCCGAGGCCGGCCGCGAGCCGGGTGAACACGCCGATGTCGGGGAGCTCGCTGTTCACCTGCAGCCGCCCCGCGTCCCAGAGGGCGGTCTGCGCGGTGTGCCCGGTCGACGTCAGCGCGAGCTGGGTGAGCGCGGCCGAGCCGACCGCGACGTTGCACTGGATGCCGGGGGTATTGTCGGGGTTGATCGTGTAGTCGACGACGAACCCGCGGTCGCCCTGCGCGGCGTCGGGGCTGCCCGAGGCGCCGCTGAGCGGTGTGGCGCTGGAGAAGTCGTAGTCGACGAAGTTGTCCATGTCTTTGGGGGGCGGAAAGACGGGGCCGGTGGTCCACAGCCCGGTGGTCAGCACGTTGGTGTTGTCGGAGCTGCTGAACACGTGGTTGGTCATCGTGACGCGGTAGCCGCTGCCCGCCGGCACGGGGGAGCGCTCGAGACGGCCGACCATCGGCACGACGAGGTGGCCGAGCTTGTCGTCGGGCGCCCACTGGACCTCGTGCGGCACGCCGGCCCCCGGCACGCCGACCACGTTCAGCGTGTACTCGAGCCGCCACGGCGCGGCGGCCGAGGCGTCCGTGGGCCGCTCGAAGTAGCTGCGCGGGACCTCGATCCAGCCCGGCGCGTCGGCGTCGCTGGAGTAGCTCGCCGGTGCGAACGGGCCGTCGAGCGTGGCGATCCGGATCTGCGGAGCGGCGCCGGGCGCGAACGGCGGGTACTCGAGCATCGCCGACGGCGCGCCGGACGGCGAGGTCGTCGCGAGCTGCCAGGTCAGGACCACGTGCGGCATGTCGGGGGGCGGCGCGTCGTACGGCTGGGTGGCCGTGATCCCGAAGATCCCGTTGCAACCCACCAGCAAGAGCCAGCTGACGCCGGCCACGCGCCGCATGACCGAATCCTGGCACAGCGCAAACCGTCCCGGCAACCGCGCGCGAGAGGTGCCCGGGCGCGCACCGATGATGATGATCCTCACAGGATCGGGCAGTGATGGGTGGCGCTGGGACAGCGCGCGCCTGCGCAGACCGCGCGGCCGGATCACGAGCCGCCGGCGCTCGCCGGGGCGGGCGCGAGCCAGGCCTGAGGCACCGCGGACCCGGCGGCGCGGCTCAATGGCCGTGCCCGTCGGCTCGCCACTCGGCCGCCAGCGCACAGCCCGGCAGGCCGACCCGTCGCGCCTCGGCGTCGAGCGCGTCGGCCTTGGCCTCGCCCTCGAGCGGCTGGATCCGGGCCAGGAACTCGTGGCTGTCCTGGGTCTCGAGGTGATCCGGCAGCCACTGGACGATCGCCAGCAGGCGCTCGCCCGCCGGCAGCTGATCGGCGCCGGACTGAACGACGACGTCGCACAGCCGCGCGACGTCGTCCCGGTACGGCCCCGGTGCTGCCGCCGCGGTCCCGGTGGTGCGCTGACAGCCGGCGACGATGGCGAGGCCGGTGATGGCGAGGCCGGCGAGCAGGTGCGCGATCTGCTTCATGCCGGCGCACTCTGCACCCGCGCGATCTTGGCGTCCATCGCTTCCGGCTTCGTCCCAGTTGTGGCTAGATTCCGCCATGGCCTACGTCGTCGCTGACCCATGCGTCAAGTGCAAGTACACCGACTGTGTCGCCGTGTGCCCGGTCGACTGCTTCTATGAAGGCAAGAACTCGCTTGCGATCAACCCCGACGAGTGCATCGACTGCGGGGCGTGCGAGCCGGAGTGTCCGACGACCGCCATCTTCGAGGAGAGCGAGCTGCCGGCCAAGTGGAACGTCTACAAGGACATCAACGCGCTGGTCAGCGGCGCGAAGAAGGCCGGCGAGCTCGACACGGCGGTGTGGCCGGACCACCTGAAGTCCCAGGCGGGCGCGGCCGCGACCTGGGCCAACATCACCGAGCAGAAGAAGCCGCTGCCCGGCGCCGACGATGCTGCCAAGGAAGAGAACAAGATCGCGGCGCTGACGCTGGAGTCGGGCGGCGAGTAGCGGGCATGGCGATCCGGTTGGCCGTCGCCGCGCGACGCGACGCGCGGAGGGGTGAATTTCGCGGCTTTGCCGCGGAAAAGGGGACGGGAAGGTCCCCTGGGAGCGACGAGAACAAGATCGCGGCGCTGACGCTGGAGTCGGGCGGCGAGTAGCGCGGCGCGAGTAGCGGGCATGGCGATCCGGTTGGCCGGGACCGTCAGCCGCCCTGCGAGCCGGGGCGGCGCGGGCCGTGGACGACCAGCACGGAGCAGTGGGCGTGGCGCACCGTGCTCTCGGCGACGCTGCCGAGCAGGAGCCGGCGGAACCCGCGGTTGCCATGCGCGCCGACGACGATCAGATCATGGTGGCCGCGCTCGGCGGTGTCGGTGATCACCTGGGCCGGGGGGCCCTGGACCAGATCGACGTGGAACCCGCCGCCGTGCTCGGCGACGAGCTTGTCCGCCTGAGCGTGCGCCGAGGCGAGCACGGCGTCGCGCACGGTCGACCACGGGAACCGGGCCTGGCCGAGCAGGGTCGCGCCCCACGAGCCGGCCGGCAGCTGCCAGGCGTGGACGACGTCGAGCCGGGTGCCCTGCGCGACGACGTGGGCGGCGTGGTCGATCGCCTTGGCGGCGGCCGGCGAGAAGTCGCTGGCGATCAGCGGCCGCTCGAACGGCGCGCGCACCGCCGCGCCGCGGACGACCAGGACATCGCACGGCGCGCGGCGGATCGTGGTGTTGGCGACGCTGCCGAGCAGGAACCGCGCGACGCCGGAGTGGCCATGGGTGCCGACGACGATCAGATCGGCCTGCTCGTCGTGCGCGGCGGCCGCCAGCACCTCGTCGGGCGGTCCGATCCGGCTTACCACCGAGGCGCGCAGGCCGAGCGCCTGGACCTCGGCGACCTTGGCGGCGAGCCGCGCGGCCTCCTCGGCGCGGATCGCGGCCGACATCTCGCCGAGCTGGGACAGCAGCGCGTTGTCGACCTCGGCGACCGGCGCCTCGCTGGCCTGGGCGTGGACCAGCGCGATCTTCGCCCGGTGGAGCAGCGCGATGCCGATCGCGCGCTCGAGGGCCTGGTCGCTGGGGTGCGACAGATCGCAACCGGCGATGATCGTGGTGAGCGCCATGGCTCCACTATAGCCCGGGTCAGTTGCACGGGATCGGGTCGCACGCGCCCCACAGGCCGCGCCGCGCGCTCCGGGCCGCGGCCTGGACGGCGAGGAGCTCGTCGGCCCGGGCGTCGCCGTCGGGCGGGATGTGCAGCACGCAGGCGTAGCCGCGCTCGATCAGCAGGCGGTTGACGCCCTGGCCCGCGATCGTCACGTACGCGAGCGTGCGGCCGAACATGTCCCGGCAGGCGACGTCGTAGTCGAGCTGGACGGTCTTGCCGAGCACGAGGTCGGTGTTGAACTGCGCCGCGCTGGCGCCGTAGCAGTCGGCGTGGCCGCCGGTGGTCTCGGGCGCGTTGACCAGCAGGTAACGGACCTTGACCCCGCCGGCGACGATGGTGTCGCCGTCGATCACGCGCTCGACCACGGCCTCGCGCGGGCCGCAGTCGGGATCGCCGCCGCACCCGGCCGCCGCGAGCGCGGCCAGGCAGCGCAACCGGACGCCGGGCGCAGGGCGACGGGTCATGGGCATGGCCGGTTGGCAGCGCCGGGCGTGCCCTGGTTGGTCAGGTCGCCGTAGGCGGCGGTGGCGGGGCAGAAGTTGCCGGGGGCATCGTTGTCGGCGGGCGTCAGGTGGCCGGGATCGAGCTGGCTGGCGACGCCGGGGGTCACCGACGTCCAGCGCACGGCGTCGAGCACGGTGGTGCCCTGTGCGATCTGGATGTCGCCGCCGGTGTCGACCAGGCCGAACTTGAACGTGGCGTGGACCACCGGCAGCATGCCGTCGAGCGCGGGGTCGGCCGAGCGGGCGAACACCGCGAACCCGCGCGGCGCCACGGAGATGCAGCGCGCCGACTGGACCGGCGCGCCGGCCGCGCCGATCCGGCCGACGCCGAGCTCGTTGAGGTCGAACGCCCCGGCGCCGGTGTTGGCGACCTCGAACCACTCACGGGTGGCGTCGGTCTGGCCGGCGACGTTCGCCGGGTTGGCGAGGATCTCGCCGATCACCAGATCGCCGGGGCGCGGCGGGACGATCGCGCGGATCCGGCCGCCGTCGTCGCACATCCCGGGGCCGGGCAGCAGGGCGCACGGCGCGTTGCCGGCGCCGGGCGTGCCGCGGTCGCCCGCACCGTAGGGCTCGGTCGCGTCGCAGAAGTTGCTCTCGGCGTCGTTGGCGCTCGGATCGGTGCGGTCGGGATCGAGCTGGAGCGCGGCGCCGCTGGTCGCGTGGGTCCAGGTCACCGCGTCGACCACGGTGGTCCCGGCGACGATCGCGACATCGCCCGGCGCGGCGGTCGATCCGGCGATCAGGTTGAACCGGAAGGTCCCGGCGATCGCCGCCGCCGGGAGCCCGCCGTTGACCGCCGGATCGGCCGAGCGCGCGAACACCACGTAGCCGCCGGTGCGGACGTGGTGGCAGTCGGGGCCGGCGATGACGTCCGGCGCGGTGCCCGCGACCCGGCTGACCCCCACGCCGACGAGGTCGACGTCGGCCATCGCGCGGGCCTCGAGCCACTCGCCGACCGCGTCGCTGACCCGCGCCGGGCTCGCCATCACCTCGGTGATCACCAGGTCGCCGGGCCCCGGGGGCACCGCGCTGCGCAGCGCACTTCCGTCGCTGCACTGCCCGGTGATGACCGGCCGGCAGTCGTTGGCCGCGCCCGGAGTCCCGAAGTTGCCGGTCTCGAACTCGGCGGCGGTGGCCTCGCACCACTGGTCCGGGTCGTCGTTGAGCGTGTACTCCGGCGGTTGCGCGCCGGTGAGCTCGCGCGCGTGGCCGGCCCGGACGCCGGCATAGCTCGCGCGGTCGATCTCGGCGCCGCCGCACGCCAGGGCGAGCGTGCCGCCGTCGGTGTTCGCCAGGTCGCCGAGCTCGGCGCCGTAGCCGTGGTCGACGTAGGCGGGAGTCGCGCCCGGCGCCGCGCTGCCCAGCGTGAAGTACTGGCCGGGCGCGATGCGGGCCTGCCGGACCGTGTGCGTCCGGGGCCGCGAGCCGTCGCCGCGGCTCGCCGTGATCGTGAGCCCGGACAGGTCGATCGCCTCGTCCCGGGCGTTGTAGATCTCGAACCACTCCTTGCCGGTATCGACGCCGCCGGCCTGACCGGAGGCCTGAAAGTCCGCGAACACCTCGGTGATCACGAGATCGCCCGGCAGCAGCGCGGCCGGGCAGCCGGTGGCATCGGGCGGCGTCGGACCGCACGCGGCGAGCGTGGCGGCGATCGCGACGGCGATCCCGGGCAGGGCGGCGGAGCTCACGCCCGGCCATCTATCGTATCAGCGCCCGGGTGTCGAGCGAGTCGTCGCTCAGCCGTCGAGGCTGTAGGGCCCCGAGCCGTGATACATGAGGAGCAAGCACGCGCCGGCCAGCGATGTGTTCTTCATGAAGCTGATCTTCTGCAGCATCGCCATCTGCGGATCGGCCAGGCCCCAGAACTTGTGCATGACCAGGGTCACGGGCACGAGGAACACCAGCAGCAGCAGGGCGCCGAACCGGGCGCGATAGCCCAGCATGACGCTGACGCCGCCGACCAGCGCGATCAGGCCGGCGAGCGGGACGAGCAGGGTGGCGAGCGGCACGCCGTGCGCTGCTGCCTCGGAGATCTCCGCAGAGGAGAAGTGACCGACGACGCTGGCGACGAAGATCAATGCAAACAGCACCCGGCCGAGGGGGACGATGGCTCGCATGCGGGGGGCCATTGCAACCGACATGCCCGTGCTCGTCGGCGGCCTGACATGGTTTGCGGGACGCGCGTCTGGCAAGATGGTGCGTGATGAGGGAGCTGCGGTTCGTGGCGGCGGGCATGGCACCGGAGCGGGTCGCGCGGCTGTCGCTGGTGGTCCGGCTCGACACGCTGGAGGACGTGCTGAGGTTCGGGTTCACGCAGCGGCCGGCGTGGGAGCTCGCCGAGGTGATCGTGCAGGACGAGTTCACCCACGACGTGATCATCGAGGGTCCGGCGCCGGCGTTCCTGGTGTTCGACACGACCTGACTCGGCGGCGTCACCGCGGTCTCCGTGTGGGACCACCGCCCGACTGCCGACGAGCTGCTGGACGACCGGCTCGCCCGGGGCTGGATCGCAACGCCGACCTCGATGGTCGACGGGGCGCGGGTGCTCGGCCACGCCGCGTGCCGCGTGCGCTGAGCGCGCCGTCACCGCGTGCTGAGGTAGATGTCGTTGGTGCCGGCGGCATCGCCAGTGAGCGCGAACGTGCGGCCGTCCGATGACAGCCCACGACAGCGTCCGGTCATCGACCGAAAATCTCGGAGCCTCCTCGCTGCTCGCGGCGCGGTCGAACGGCAGCGGGACGGCCGGCGCCCAGGGCGCGCCGATCGCGGTGCGCGACGTGTAGTATAGATCCGTGCTCGTCCTCGGGGTTGCTGATGTGGGCGCCGCACGACGCCTGCAGCAACATGCACGACGCCATGGGCCGGCGCATGGGGCGATGGTAACGTAGCGCTCCCGCAGGCCGGAGCCGCGATGGAGCACCGATGTCGTACCGGTCACGCAGGGCAGAGTGCCCCGATGTGGTGTGAACAAGACAGGCCCGCGGCTACACCCATCGGCAGAGATCCGCGGAATGTCTAGGAATCTGCCTGGTACCTGGATTGCTTTGCAGATCGAGCGCAAGGAGGATCACCATGAAGAACACACTCGGTAGCTTGTTGCTCACCACCATGTTGCTCGGAGGGTTGCTCGGCGGCGGTGCGGGCTGCGTGGTTCGCGCGCGGGCCGCCGTCGTCGCGGAGCCGCCGCCGGTCGCCGTCGTCGAGGTCGAGTCGGAACCGCCGCCGCCGCAGGTGGTCGTCGTCGACACGCGCCCCGGATTCATCTTCATCCAGGGCCGCTGGAACTGGGGCGGCGGCCGCTGGGTCTGGGCCCCGGGCCACTACGAGCAGGAGCGCGTCGGCTATGTCTATGCGCCGGGCTACTGGGAGCGCCGCGGCAAGCGGCATGTCTGGATCGAGGGGTCGTGGCGGGCCGGCGCCCGCTCGGGCCCGGCGGCCCGCGATCACCGCGCGCCGCCGCCCCCGCCGCCCGCGCCGCCCTCGCAGAGCGAGGTTCGCGAGCACGGCCACTGAGGTGGCATAGTGGGGGCGTGAACCACGCCGTCCTCGCCGCGACCGCGCTCGCGATCGCCGGGTGCAACTCCGGCTCCGCAACTCCCTCGCCGGCGGTGAAGCGGTCGCCGGTGGCAACGCCGCCCGCGACCGCTGCTCCGGTCTCGCCTCCCGGGGCGGCTGCCTCTGGGGCCGTGCCGCCGGGGGGCGTCCCGGCGCCGACGGCCGCGCAGATCGCCGGGATGGACGCTCAGCCGCTGTACCTCGCGCTGTGCAAGCAGTGCCACGGCGCCGACGCCAGGGGCTACGCAGCGGACCACGCGCCGTCGCTGGTCAACCCGACGTTCCTCGAGAGCGCGACCGACAGCTTCCTGCGGCGATCGATCGTCGCGGGCCGGCCGGGGACTTCGATGGGCGCCTACGGCAAGGTGCGCGGCGGCCCGCTCGACGACACCGCGGTCGATCGACTGGTGCAGTTCCTGCGAGCGCAGGGCCCCGCGCCCCGGACGCTGCCGGCGACCGCCGCCGGTGACCCCGCGGTCGGCGCCGCGGTCTACGCCAGGCGCTGCCTCAGCTGTCACGGCGACGCGCAGCTCCGCGGCGAGGCTGCGTCGCTGGTCAACGCCGGCTTTCTGGCCGACGCGAGCGATGCGTTCCTGCGCCATGCGATCGTCCATGGCCGGCCGGGCACCAAGATGGAGCCGTTCGCCGGCACGCTGAGCGACGCCGAGATCGACGGCGTGGTCGGCTTCCTGCGCGCCCAGGCCGGCCCGCCGCCGGTCGAGCCGCTGCCCGAGCCGACCGGCAAGGAGCCGCTGGTGATCAACCCGTCGGGCAAGCCGCCGCACTTCACGCTGCGCGCCGACCCCTGCCCGCCGCTGCCGCCCGGCGCGAAGGAGATCTGCAAGCCGGACCCGCGGTTCGTGTCGGTCGATCAGGTCGCGGCGGCGGTGCGGGCGAAGCAGCGCATCGTGATCGTCGACGCCCGGCCGGCGTCGGACTGGCAGCGGGTCCACATCGCCGGCGCGGTGTCGATCCCGTACTTCGACATGAAGCGGCTCGACGAGCTGACCGGCGACGGCACCTGGGTCGTCGCGTACTGCGCGTGCCCGCACCACCTGTCCGGCGTCGTGGTCGACGAGCTGCGCCGGCGCGGCTACGCCCACTCCGCGGTGCTCGACGAGGGCATCAACGAGTGGCACCGCCGCGGCCTGCCGGTGGTCGCCGCGCCCGGGGTGACCCCGCCGCCGCAGGAGCTGATGCCGCACCGCTAGTCCGGGCCGAGCGAAGCCCGACGAGGCGCGCCAGAGGCGCGTCTCGGTGGAACAGCGTGGCGAGGAACGGACGGAAGATAATGACTGGGGGGTGGCACTGATAGGGACACCCCCCAGACACCGGCTTTCGTCGCCGCCCGCTTCGGGCATACTCGCCGAGTGACTCGCTCCCTCGCGCCGGCGCTGGCGCTGGCCGCGCTGCTGATCGCCTGTCGCGGCGGCGAGCCCGGCCACGGCGGCACGCTCGCGGCGATCCGCCAGCGCGGTGAGATCACCTGGGGCGCCGACGTCCAGGGCGGCGAGCCGTACACGTACGAGGATCCGGCCCAGCCCGACCACATCATCGGCTTCGAGGTCGACGTGATGGACGCGGTCGCGCGCCGGCTCGGGGTCCGCGCCCGCATGGTCCAGTACTCGTGGTCGAACCTGGTGCCGTCGCTCGAGCGCGGCGACTTCGACGTGATCTGCAACGGCCTGGAGTCCACCGACGAGCGCCGCCAGCGCATCCTGCTGTCGAACCCGTACTTCGTCTATGCCGAGACCCTGACCGTGCGCAAGGGCTCCGACATCCGCTCGGTGTTCGATCTCGCCGGCAAGCGGGTCGGCACGCTCAACCAGACCTACGCGTACGACATCCTGCGCAAGCTGTACGGCGACGTCGCCAAGGTCTACGAGGGCAACGAGGAGCCGTACACCGACCTCGAGCTCGGCCGCACCGACGCCGTGCTGCTCGACAACATCATCGCCGATCGCTACGGCTGCACCGCGCAGCACCCGGCGCTCCACTGCCTGCCGTACGACGTCGCGCGCGGCACCTACGTGATCGGCGTGCGCAAGGCCGACCCCGAGCTCACGCAGGCGATCGACGCCGCGCTCGCGGCGATGCGGGCCGACGGCGAGCTCGAGCAGATCCTGCGCAAGGCGAAGCTGTGGGACGACCGGCAGACCGAGGACCCGCCGTCGGAAGGCCACGCCAGCGTGGCGCGCGGGTTCGACGGCGAGCTGGTGCTGCAGTTCGTCGAGGCGGCGTGGGTGACGCTGGTGCTGTCGGTGCTCGCGTTCCTGCTCGCCGTGCCGGTCGGCGCCGCGCTCGCCGTCGCGCGGGTCTACGGCGGGCGCCCGCTCGCCGGCGCGGCGCGGCTCACCATCGAGCTGTTCCGCGGCACGCCGGTGCTGCTCCAGCTGTTCGTGCTGTACTACGGCCTCGCCGACGTGATCAGCCTCGGGCCGGTCCAGGCCGCGGTGCTCGGCCTCGGCCTCAACTACGGCGCCTACGAGGCCGAGGTCTACCGCGGCGCGCTGCTCGCGATCCCGCGCGGCCAGAGCGAGGCGGCGCGCGCGCTCGGCTTCGGCCCGGCGCAGACGCTGCGCCACGTGCTGCTGCCCCAGGCGCTGCGGCTCGCGCTGCCGCCGATGACCAACGACTTCGTCTCGCTGCTCAAGGACTCGTCGCTGGTCAGCGTGATCACGGTCATCGAGCTCACCAAGCGGATGACGATCGCCGCGGTCGACATGCGCGGCTGGTTGATCCCGGGCCTGCTGTGCGCGGCGCTCTACCTCGCGCTGAGCTTGCCGCTGTCGGAGCTGGCGCGCCGGCTCGAGAGGAGGCTGGCGCGTGATCAGCGTCCGCTCGCTCTGTAAGCGCCACGGCGACCGCGAGGTGCTGAGCGGCGTCACCGCGGCGGTCGATCGCGGCGAGACCATCGCGATCGTCGGCCCGTCCGGCGGCGGCAAGTCGACCCTGCTGCGCTGCCTCAACTACCTGGAGGGGTTCGACGCCGGCGAGGTCGAGATCGCCGGTCTCGCCCTGCGGCCGGGCATCGCCAGCGGCGATCCGGCGCTGCGCCGGCTGCGCGCGCGGGTCGGCATGGTGTTCCAGCAGTTCAACCTGTTCCCCCACCTGACCGCACTCCACAACATTGCGCTGGCGCCGCGGGTCGTCAAGCGGATCGAGCGCGCGGCGGCCGAGCGCGCGGCGCGCGAGCTGCTCGCCCGGGTCGGCCTCGCCGATCGCGCCGGGGCGTATCCGCACGAGCTATCGGGCGGCCAGCAGCAGCGGGTGGCGATCGCGCGCGCGCTGGCCCAGGAGCCGGACGTGATGCTGTTCGACGAGCCGACCAGCGCGCTCGACCCCGAGATGCGCGACGACGTGATGGAGGTCATCCGCGGCCTGGCGCGCGGCGGCATGACCATGCTGGTGGTCACCCACGAGATGCAGTTCGCCCACGACATCGCCTCGCGGGTCTGGGTGATCGACCGCGGCACGATCGCCGAGCAGGGGCCGCCGGCGCAGGTCGTCGACCGGCCGCAGACCGAGGTCGCGCGCGAGTTCTTCAGCCGGATCCGCCGCTCGTCGAGCTAGATCGGGACGAAGTAGCCCTTGTCGGGGCAGGACAGCAGCCAGTCCACCAGCCCCGCGTTGCGACGCTCGATCCTGACCAGCCGGTACTCGCCTCGGTCGATGGTCGCAGCCACGAGGTCGTCGACTCCCGATCTGCTGGCCATCCGGCGACCTCGCCACCGATTCGCACCACGTTGCGACTTTCGCATATGTCGAGCCACCGTCGCCGAGCCGAGATCATGCGGCGGCGGGCGTACCGGCGGGGTAGGTCATCACCGAGACCTCGGCGCTCGACGCGAGCGCGTTCTCGAGGAGTTCGCTGATAGCATCTGTCGCCTCGGCCTGGAGAAACGGCTCGCCACAGGATTCGCAGACCTCGGCTGGCACTTGTTTGATGACCGCGATGGTCTTGCCGAGGACGAACGGAATCGTGGCAAGCTGAGCCGACAACTCTCCGCCACAAAGCGGGCATGGTCTAGATGCGCCTGTGTTTCCAATCATCGGACCACCTCGCTGAATCTGGGCGATACACGGTGATGACGAATATACGATTGTTCAGCAGGTCGACGGCGATCACTGCGTGAAGCGGCTCGCCCATGCGGAGCCACGCCAGCACGAGGCAATCTGCAGCGCCCGATGAGCTTCGGGATACACCTCGAGGATCTCGCACGCCGCCAGCGCTGCCTCGACGTCCACGCGTGGAGCCCGATGTAGCACTCGCCGTTCGATGGCATGACGCGACCACGCAACGGCGCCGCGCTGAGCGCTCGTTCGGATGAACGCCTCCATCGTCGGTCGATCCACGGGCTGTGGCCGGGAAGCATCGCATGGGTACGGTCAGGATAGCCAAGAACAGGCGCTGTCGCACGGCGCTTCGGCTCGCTAGTCGAACAGGCGCTGCTGGCGCGAAGCATCGGCAGGGGCTTCGGGTGCGATGCAGCGCGGGTCGTCGTGGTCGGCCTTGTTGACCCAGGTCGAGACCGGATCGCGCAGCCAGTCGTCGCCGGCCGGATGGCCGAGTAGCGCGCGGGCGGCGTCGGCGTCGAGAGCGGGGGATAGCCACGCGGCGTGGTCCTCGGGCGGCAGGATGATCGGCATGCGGTCGTGGATCGGCTTGACCAGCGGGTTGGCGCGGGTGGTGATGATCGTGAAGCTGTGGAGCTCGTCGCCGCGGGGGTCGCGGTGCCGCGCCCACAGCCCGGCGAACGCGATCAACCGCGGGCCGGGCGGGTGGAAGTAGAACGGCCGCGGCGCCTGCTTGCCGCCGTCATGGCCGCCGCGCAGCCACTCGAAGAAGCCATTCGCGGGGACCAGGCAGCGCTTGCGCTCCAGGGCGTCGCGGAAGAACTGCTTGGCCATCAGCGATTCGAGCCGGGCGTTGATCATGAGCGGCAGCTTCTTGCCGGGCTCGGCCCAGAACGGCACCAGGCCCCAGCGCATCAGCTCGATCTCCCGCGCGCCGTCGTGCGGCACGACGACCGGGGCCGGCTGGGTCGGCGCGACGTTGAACCGCGGCTTCCACCACGGGTCCGCGATCATCGAGACGTCGAGCGAGGCCTGCAGGTCCTCGGCGATCTGCTCGTGGTTGGTCAGGGTGTAGCGGCCGCACATCTGGCGATCAGTATTCCCCAGATCGCGGGCTCCGGCACCCGGTCGCGAGCCGGGCGATCAGACCTTGCGGAGGTACGCGGCCACGTGGGCCGCGTAGTCGCGCTTGCCGATCTCGACCCCGGCGGCACGGAGGATGTCGTACGCGGTGACGACGTGGAAGTAGAAGTGCGGCAGCGTCCAGTCGCGGATCAGCTGGAAGCCGGTCAGGTCGAACACGCGCTCGGGGTTGACGGTGATCGTGACCTTGCGCTGCTCGGCGGCGTCGATCTCGGCCTTCGGGAGGCCGTGCAGGTGGTCGAGCGTGGCCTTGAGCCGGGCGCCGAGCTGCTCGAAGGTCTCCTGCAGTCCGCGTTCCGGCATCGCCGGCTCGTGGCCGAGCAGCCGCGCCGGGCCGTCCTTGGCGTGGAAACAGGCGAGGTAGACCTGGGCCGACAGCGGGAGCATGTCGGGCGCCAGCCGGAACCTGGCCAGGTCGTCGGCGGGGATCTTGCGGGCGTCGGCGTGCCTGGCGGCCTTGTCGAGGACGTGGGTCAGGTCGCCGAGCATGTGGACGAAGGTGTCGATCGCGAGCTCGTGGAGCGAGAGGGTCATGCCCACTTCTACGGCGATCGCGCGCGCTACGCCAGGCGCAGCACGCAGACCTGCAGGTAGCGGTCGTGGGGCTGGGCGGCGAGCGTGGGGTACTCCGGAGGGAGGCCGCCTTGCTCGACGACCGCCGCGCTGCGGCCGGCCGCGCGCAGGCCCTTGTGGGCGAGCCGGGCCAGCGAGCCGGGCTCGTGGCCGAGGCCGTGCGTGTTCGCGGCGAGCCAGAGCAGGCCGCCCGGCGGAACCACGGCCGCGGCCTTGGCGATCAGGTCGGGGTAGTCGCGATCGAGGGTCCACGGCGCGCCGCGTGCGGTCGAGAACGTCGGCGGATCGATCAGCACGACGTCGTAGCGCTCCTTGTCGCGGGCAGCGCGCGCGAGGAACCGGACCGCGTCGCCGGTCTCGAACCGCCAGCGCCTGGCGTCGACCAGGCCGCTGCGCGCGAAGTTGCCGCCGGCCCAGGCCTGGACGCCGGCCGAGGTGTCGACCGAGGTCACGGATGCGGCGCCGGCGCGCGCACAGGTCACGCTGAGCGCGCCGGTGTACGAGAACAGGTTCAGCACGCGCGCCCCGGCGACGAACCGCCCCAGGCCGCGGCGGTGCTCGCGCATGTCGGTGAACAGACCCGAGTTGAGCCCGGCGAGCGGGTGGACCTCGAACGGCACGCCGTGCTCGGTGACGACCGGGCGCTCGTCGGGGACATCGCCGACGACGTCCTGCTCGACGCTGTCGGCGGCTCCGCGCGCGCGCAGCTTGACGACCGCGCCGCGCAGCCGGGCGAACCCGGTGATCGCCTCGGCGAGCTGGCGGCCGAGCGGGCGCAGGCCGGCGCCGTAGACGTGGACCACCGCAGCGGCGCCGAGCACGTCGCACGCGAAGCCGGGCAGGCCGTCACCCGCGCCGTGGATCAGCCGGTAGGCGTGATCGGGGCCGGGCAGGCCGAGCCGGGTGCGCCAGGCCAGCGCGCGCTCGACCCGCCAGCCGAGCAGCGCGCCGCCGATCGCCGGAAAGCCGTCGCCCGGGGTCGCCAGCACGCGGAGCCGGGCGTTGTCGGGGTCGGCGACCGCCAGGCCGAGCTCGTCGCCGCCCTCGTCGACCAGCCGGACGCAATCGCCGGCGGCGGCGTCGACCGCCAGCTTCGCGGTGTCGACGTCGCGGCCGCCGGCCGAGACGAACGCCGCGGCGGGCCCGGGCAGCGCGATCGACTTCATGCGCCGGCACCTTACGCGATCGGCGGCGGCGAGGGTCGTGATCAGAACACGCGAAAGGTGAGGTCGAGGCCGTAGCTCAGCCGGAGCCGGTCGTCCCGCGGCACGAGCTCGTAGCGGACGTACGGCTCGGCCACCACGGCACCGCGCGCGAACGGGATGCCGAGGCCGGCCTGCGCGAACACGCCGCCGAGCCACTCGGTGCGCGACGCCGGTGCCATCGAGAGATCGACGCGGCCGTCGCCGCCGAGGTCGATCGCGCGGCGGCGCAGCGTCGCCCCGATGCCGAGCGCCGGCACGACGACACCGTCGTACAGGACGGCGAGATCGCCGCCCGCTGCGACGTCGTGCTCGGTGATCGAGAGGCTGCTCGGCATCGTCGGCTGCACCAGGCACGGATGTAGGGTTGTGTGGCAAGCCAGCATCACGGCCGACGATCCGATCACCACAGTGCCGGGTGTGGATCACGCCGAAGTGAACCGGTTTGCACGATCAGGTTTGCACGATCAGATCAGGCGTCGCACGTCGCGTAGCCGCTCGCAGGTGGCCTCGTACTCGGCGCGGACCGCCGGATCGGCGGCGCGGGTAGCGTCCCGGCGGGCCTCGCGGAGGTGGCGCTCGAGGCAGCTCAGCGTCGCATACCGCCGCTCCAGCGACAGCGAGCCGGCGACCGCGAGCTCGACGTCGAGCGCGGTGGCGGCGGCATCGCACGCCTGCCCGACGCATCCGGCGAACGCATCGAGCAGCGCGAACACGTCGGGCACCTGCGGGGCCGGCGGGCGCGCTGCCTCCAGCGCGGCGACCTGGCGCTCGGCCGCGTCGTACACCAGCGCGAACGCGCGGTCGAACGAGTCGAGCAGCGCGGGCAGGTCCGGCTGGGCTGCCGCCGGCCGGGTCACGAACGCGCCCGAGGCGGTCATGGAGAGCAGCGCGCACAGCGAAGCGATGCGCAGGCCGAGCGGGCGCCACGAGGTCATTGCCTCTTCCGGTAGTCACGCGTCCGCGCGATGTCAACCGCGCCCGCGCCGGTACTTCGAGGCGGTATCGCGAGACGTCAACGCGAGACGCGCCGTGGGCGTTTGCGAGCGGAGGGGCTGGGGGCCGCGGCGCCTGACGAGCGGCCCCGAGGAGCGATCACAAGACGTCAACGCGAACTCGCCGGGGGCGACCGCGAGCGGATGGGGTCGGGCGCCGCGACCGTGATTTGGATTGGCCGTTCGTTGCCCAGCACATACCTCGCGCGGCCCGCGCAGGCATCGGTGGTGATTCGGCGGGCGCGGTCCCGACACCCATCCGCGCAGCAGCCCCCGCGAGTCGCGTGTGGGCGTTCTCCTGGGCGCTACTTCCACGACTCGAGCAGCTTCTCGTACGACATGGTCTCGCCCCTGGGCTTCTCGTCGACCTTGGCCTTGGGGCCATTGGGCTTGCCGATCCACTCGGCCGCCGGCTTCTCCGGGTTGAGCTTGGGGGCGCAGTTCTTCATCCCGGCGCGCTCGAGCCGGCCCATCACGTCGTCCATCTCCTTGGCGAGCTTGTCCATCGCGGCCTGCGGCGTGAGGTTGCCGGACACTGCCTCGCTGACATTGGGCCACCACAGCTGCGCCAGCTTGGGATAGTCGGGGACGTTGTTGCCGGTCGGCGTCCACAGCTCGCGCGCCGAGCTGCGGTAGAACTCGACCAGCCCGCCGTACTTCGGCGCGGCCTTGGTGACCGGCTCGGAGTTGATGTCCGACTTGCGGATCGGGGTCAGTCCCTCGAAGAACTTCTTGAGCGTCACGGTCTTGGACAGCGTGAACTGGGCGTACAGCCACGCCGCCTTGCGGCGCTGCAGCGGCACGTTGGCCTCCATCGTCCACGCGCCGGCGTCCTGATAGCCGAGCTTCATGCCCTTCTCCCAGTACGGGCCGTGCGGCGACGGCGCCATCCGCCACTTCGGCGTGCCGTCGGCGTTGACCACCGGCAGGCCTGGCTTGCTGAGAGCGGCGGTGAACGCCGAGTACCAGAAGATCTGCTGCGCGATGTTGCCCTGGCCGGGGACCGGGCCGGCCTCGGAGAACGTCATGCCGGCGGCCTCGGGTGGCGCGTACTTCTTGAGCCAGTCGACGTACTTGGTCAGCGCGTACACGGCGGCCGGGCTGTTGGTCTCGCCGCCGCGGCTCACCGAGGCGCCGGTCGGGTGGCAGTCCTCCACGCGGATGCCCCACTCGTCGACCGGCAGGCCGTTGGGCAGGCCCTTGCTACCGGCGCCGGCCATCGACAGCCACGCGTCGGTGAACCGCCAGCCCAGCGACGGGTCCTTCTTGCCGTAGTCCATGTGGCCCCACACCCGGTGGCCGTCGAGCTCCTTGACGTCGTTGGTGAAGAAGTCGGCGATGTCCTCGTACGCCGACCAGTTGACCGGCACGCCGAGCTCGTAGCCGTACTTGGCCTTGAACTTCTGCTTGAGGTCGTCGCGCTGGAACCAGTCGTAGCGGAACCAGTACAGGTTCGCGAACTGCTGATCGGGGAGCTGGTACAGCTTGCCGTCGGGCGCGGTGCCGAAGCTCTTGCCGATGAAGTCGTCGACGTCGAGCGTCGGCAGCGTGACGTCCTTGCCCTCGCCGGTCATGAAGTCGCTGAGCGCGATCGCATCGCCGTAGCGGTAGTGCGTGCCGATCAGATCGGTGTCGTTGACGTACATGTCATAGATGTTCTCGCCCGACTGCATCTGGGTCTGCAGCTTCTCGATCAGGTCGCCCTCCTGGATGATGTCGTGGGTGACCTTGATCCCGGTGAGCTGGTGGAACGCGGTCGCGAGCGTCTTGGACTCGTAGACGTGGGTGTCGATGGTCTCCGAGACGACCTTGATCTCCATCCCGATGAACGGCTTGGCCGCCTCCTGGAACCACTTGAGCTCGGCGACCTGCTGGTCGCGGCTCAGCGTGCTGGGCTGGAACTCGTTGACCCACTTCTCGATCGCGGCGCTGCGGTCGACCTGCGGGGGCCCGCCCGAGCCCGAGCCCGAGGCCGAGCCGCTGCCGGCCCCGGCGTCCGGCTGCTTCTTGCCGCAACCGCCGGCGAGCAGGGCGCCGGCCACCGCGATCGCGGCGTACCACGGATTGCGCAACAACGATGATCGTGTATGCATGATTTTTATCCTCGTCCGACGCGATTCATGACGGTGTAGAACACGTAACAGAAGAACAGGATGAACACGAAGTAGATCAGCGAGAACGCCGCCGCCGGCCCGAGATCGAACTGCCCGACCGCGAGCGTTGTCAAGTACTGGCTGAGGAACGTGGTGCTGTTGCCCGGGCCACCGCCGGTCAGCACGAACGGCTCGGTGTAGATCATGAAGCTGTCCATGAACCGCAGCAGCACGGCGATCGCGAGCACGTTGCCGAGCCTGGGCAGCTGGATGTAGCGGAACACCGCCCACGTCGACGCGCCGTCGATCGCCGCTGCCTGGTAGTAGGCCGGCGGAATGGCGCGCAGCCCGGAGTAGCACAGCAGCGCGACCAGCGGCGTCCAGTGCCAGACGTCCATGACCAGCACGGTCAGCCAGGCGTCGACCCGGTCGAGCGTGTAGTTGTAGGGCAGGCCGAGCTTGACCAGCGCCGCGCCGCCCATGCCGATGTCGGGGCGGCCGAAGATCTGCCAGATCGTCCCGACCACGTTCCACGGGATCAGCAGCGGCAGCGCGAGCACGACCAGCGTCGCCGAGATCGCCCAGCCGCGGCGCGGCATGATCAGGCTGATGCCCAGCCCGAGCGGCACCTCGATCGCGAGCACGGCGGCCGAGAACAGCAGCTGGCGGAGGAACGCGGCGTGCAGATCGGGATCGCGCAGGACCTTCTGGAACCACTCGAAGCCGACGTAGACCTTGGTGTTCGGCCCCAGGATGTCCTGCACCGAGTAGTTGACCACGGTCATCAGCGGGACGATCGCGCTGAACGACACCAGCACCAGCATCGGCAGGATCAGCAGCCAGGCCCGGCGGGTGCGCGTCTTCTCGATCATGCGGCCCCCTCGCCCGGCGAGGTGGGTGCCACCGGCGCCACCGGCGCCACGGGCGCCACGATCCGGCCGTCGCGGTACAGGCAGATCCGGTCGGGCGGGAACTCGACGCGCAGGATCCGCCCGATGACCGGCGGGTCGGCCTCGTCCGCCGCGGCGGGGCCGAGCCGGAGCTTCAGCTGCAGGTCGTCGAGCCGGGCCGACACGATCCGGAACCGGCCGTGGTCCTCGACGGCGGTGACCGCCAGCGGCAGGCCGGCCCCGCCGCCGCGCACCGCGATGTGCTCGGGCCGGATGCCGAGCTCGAAGCCGCCGCCGGTCAGCGCGGGATCGACGCCGGGCGGCAGCGCGATCGCATGGTCGCCGATCCGCGCGTGTGGCGCGCCCCCCGTGGGATCAATCGCGCATGGCAAGACGTTCATCCCGGGCGAGCCGATGAAGTAGCCGACGTAGGTGTGCGCCGGCTGCAGGAACAGCTGTTCCGGCGTGCCCTGCTGCAGCACCTGGCCGGCCTGCATGACCACGACCTCGTCGGCGAACGTCAGCGCCTCGGTCTGATCGTGGGTGACGTAGATCAGCGTGTGGTGGAACTGGCGATGGATCTCCTTGAGCTTGCGGCGCAGCAGCCACTTGCGGTGCGGATCGATCACGGTCAGCGGCTCGTCGAACAGGATCGCCGCCACGTCGTCGCGCACCAGCCCGCGGCCGAGCGCGAGGATCTGCTTCTGGTCGGCGGTCAGCCCGGTCGCGCGCAGCGGCAGGAGCCGGGTCAGCTCGAGCGCCTCGGCGATCCGGCCGACCCGGCGCTCGATCTCGGCGGCGGCGAGGCCGCGGTTGCGCAGCGGGAACGCGAGGTTGTCCCGCACCGTCATCGTGTCGTAGACCACCGGGAACTGGAACACCTGCGCGATGTTGCGATCGCGGCTCGACGCGTCGGTCACGTCGCGGTCGCCGTACAGCACGGTGCCGCGCGTCGGCCGGATCAGCCCCGAGATGATGCCGAGCAGCGTGGTCTTGCCGCAGCCGCTGGGCCCGAGCAGCGCGTAGGCCCCGCCGTCGCGCCAGCGCAGCTCGACGTCGCGCAGCGCCCAGCTCGGCGCCGCCCCGCGCCGGCGCTCGCGGCCGCCCCGGGCGAGCTGGTAGCTGTGGGACACGGCGCGGACGACGATCTCGGCCATGGCTCAGCTCGCGCCCGCCCCGGCGGCGGCGCCCATGGGGTGACCCATGGGGTGACCCATGGGGTGATACGACGCGACCAGCGGCTGGTGGCCATCGCGGCCGAACGCGAGCAGCCGGTCGGGATCGACGAAGAACGTGAGCTCGTCGTCGAGCTGGTGGTGCAGCACGCCGTCGTGCTGGACGATGAACCGGCCCGCCGCCGCCGCCGCGGCGCGCAGGTGGATGAAGGTCTCCGAGCCGCTGATCTCGCTGAGCTCGACCCGCGCGCGCACCGCGACGTGGCCGTCGGGCGCCGTGCCCAGGCGGCAGTCGCTCGCCCGGATCCCGAACCGGTACTCGCCGTCGCCCAGCGCGGCGAGGTGGTGGCCGGCGCGCCCGGCGCGCTCCCCCGCCCCGGCCGCCCCGATCGGGATCCGGATCGCGCCGGCGAGCTCGATCGCGCCGCCGCGGACCACGCCGTCGACGATGTTCATCGGCGGATCGCTGGCGACCCCGGCGGCGACGACCGACGCCGGCCGGTGGTAGACCTCGAGCGCGGGTGCGTGCTGCAGCACGCGGCCGTGGTGGAGCAGCACGGTCGTGCCGCCCAGCGCGAGCGCCTCGCCGGGGTCGGTTGTCGCGTAGATCACCGTCGCCGGCACGCCGCCCGGCCGCGTCGCGAGCAACAGGCTGCGCAGCTCGTCGCGCAGGTCCTCGCGCAGCTTGTAGTCGAGGTTGACCAGGGGCTCGTCGAGCAGCACGACGTCCGCGTCCTTGGCCAGCGCGCGGGCGACGGCGACCCGCTGCTGCTGGCCGCCCGACAGCTCGCCGGGCAGGCGGTCGAGCAGGTCCTCGATCCGCAGCTGGCGCGCCAGCTCGCGGACCCGCGCGTCGACGCCGGCGGCGCGGCGCAGCCGGAGCGGCGAGGCGATGTTGTCGCGCACGCGCAGCGACGGGTAGTTGATGAACTGCTGGTAGACCAGCGCGACCGAGCGCTGCTGGGCGGTGCGCCGCGTGACGTCGACGCCGTCGAACCGCACGGTGCCCGCGGTCGGCCGGTCGAGCCCGGCGATCACCCGGAGCAGGCTGGTCTTGCCGGCGCCGGTGTGGCCGAGCACCACGTGCATCGTCCCGGCGTCGAGCCGGAGGTCGACGTCGACGAGGTGCGGTTCCGGCTCCCCGGCGACGGTCCGGGTCACGCGCTCGAGCGCCACCGCCATCGCTAGCCCCACCGTCCGATCACGGCCATCGCGAGCGCCGAGATCGCCAGCGCCCACCACGGCGAGCGCATGGTCAGGCCGAGCCACGCCATGTGGATGAACGCCGTCGCGAGCAGCCCGAGGAAGAACCGGTCGCCGCGCGTGGTCGGCATCGGCAGCAAGCCGCGGCGCGCCACGGTCGGCGAGATCAGCTCCCACACCAGCATGCCGAGGATCGCCGCGCCGATCGCCGAGAACAGCACCGCGGTCGGCGCGGTCCACGCCATCCAGCGCATCACACCCTCCCCAGGGCGAAGCCCTTCGCGATGTGGTTGCGCACGAACCAGATCGCGAGCGCGCCGGGCACCATGGTCAGCACGCCGGCGGCCGCCAGCACCCCCCAGTTCATCCCGGCGGCGCTGACCGTGCGGGTCATCGTCGCCGCGATCGGCTTGGCGTTGACCGTGGTCAGCGTGCGGGCCAGCAGCAGCTCGACCCAGCTGAACATGAAGCAGAAGAACGCCGCCATGCCGACCCCGGCGCGGATCAGCGGCAGGAAGATCCGGACGAAGAACCGCGGCCAGCGGTAGCCGTCGAGGTAGGCCATCTCGTCGATCTCGCGCGGCACCGCCGACATGAAGCCCTCGAGGATCCACACCGCGAGCGGGACGTTGAACAGGGTGTGGGCGAGCGCGACCGCGATGTGGGTATCGAACAGCCCGACGCTGGAGTACAGCTGGAAGAACGGCAGGAGGAACACCGCGGGCGGC
>JBGQCL010000164.1:0-22497 GCA_041495365.1 Kofleriaceae bacterium
CGCACGTTCGCCCTGGTCGACACCGAGCGCCTCGCCCGGCCGACCGCCGCCGCCGCCCGGATCAAGGTCAAGGGCGCCCTGATCCCCGACGATCCGCCGCGCGCCCGCATCTCCGATCTGCACTGCTTCGACGATCGCGGCAAGGTCGTGGTCCAGGCCTACCTGGTCAACGCCGCCGATCGCCCGGGCCAGATCGTGGCGATCGGCTCGTTCCACGACGCCCACGGCCAGCCGATGACCCGGCCGTTCCAGCTGCTCGAGGTCCCAACCCGCGATCGTCGCGTCGTCCAGCTCGTCGGCCCCGAGGGCTCGATCCGCGGCACGATCTTCGTCGGCGACACCGTGTACTAGTCGGCCACAGACTCTCGGAAGATAAATGGACAGGCCGCGCTGGCCTGTCCATTTATTCGACCGACTCGGCTGTCGACCGGGTGCGTCACGGGCTTCGCAGGCTGCGCGGAGTCGGTGGCAGTCGGCGTTGGCTTTGGCGTGGCCGAGGAGCAAGCGAGTGTGACGGTGATCAAGCCCGCGAGGCCAAACCGTCAAATCCGTGGACATGATGTGACGAGGATTGAAACGAAACGGCCATCGATGCGCCTTCTGCCGGTCCAGGTTCGGTCGGCACGCCGGATGATACCATCCGCCGTCAAACCGCCGTGAGGAGGGTGTCGTGTACTGCCAGTACTGTGAGCAAGAGCAGTCGCCCAATGCGCGCGCTTGCAAGGTCTGCGGCGCCAGGCTCATCGACCGGGGCGAGAAGGCCATCCTCGCCGACCATGCGAGGCAGCGCTTTCTGGTGGACAACGTCCAGCGGTGGAAGGCGAGCGGCAAGCTGGCGCCCGAACTCGCCGAGGAGCTGTCGGCACCTCACCGCCGGCAGGTCGAGCTCCTGAACCAGGCTTTGGCCTCGCTGCGAGGCGAAGCGGCGCCTGTCGAGCCGAAGCCTGAGCCGGCGCTCCCCGAGCCTCCGAAGGTGGAAGCCCCCTCGCCTGGCGCGCCGGCGCTCGTCGATGCGCCGGTACCAGCATCCCTCAGTGCGGCTGCCGTCGCCGCCCCTGATCCAGCTGCGGTTGCTGCGCCCGCTCTCGCGGTTCAGCCGACCGAACCCGAGCCGTCCATCGAGTCGATCTCGTCGTCCATCTCGTCCGTGCCGGCTGCAGAGCCCGCCAAGCCCGAGCCGATGGCTTCGGCGCGCGAGGAAGTGGCGGACGCCGCGAACGCAGCCGCAGCCGCGCGCTCTCGTTCGGCGCTCTCCAGGCCTCTGGACCTTCCCGAGCCACCGCCGTCGAAGACCGACCGGATCCTCGAGCGCGAGTCGACCTGGCCCACGCTGCTCAAGCCGCTGCTCGGCCTGAACATGCTTTGGTTCATCGCCGCGGCAGCGCTGGTGGCCGGCTCGTTCTACTTCGTCTCGCTCTCGCACGGCAGCGCCCGCTCGCTGCTCGTCGCCGGGCTCGTCGGGGCGTACGCCACCGGCTTCTGGTGGATCGGCCGCTACTTTGCGCGGCGCGAGAACACCGTCCCCGGACGTATCCTCGCCTCGATCTCGGGTGCGATGGCGCCCATGTCGCTGTTGGCGCTGCAATCGCTCAAGAACGAGAGCATCGTCCTGTGGGCAGGCTCGAGCGCGGTCTTCCTGGCGGCGATGGTCTTCCTCGTTCGCGGCTGCGCGGGCGTGTTCCGACACCGCCCAGCTTCGGAGGCTGCGCCGCACCCGCCCAGGAGCCGAGAGCACTTCGTCTTCTTCGCCGCGCTCCTGATGGGCCTGTTCGCGGCGGTCCCGCTGTTCAAGGCCCCGATCGCGCTGCAGTTGCTCGACGGTATCGCGCTGGTGGCGCTGTGGCTCTACGCGCCCACGATCGGGGAAGCGCGCGTGGACAAGGGGCTCGCGGCGTTCTCCGGGGTCGGAATCGGCTGGCTCGCGCTGTGCCTGTTCTCGTACGTCCACTATCAGGGCATCGACGCCGGCTTCGGCTGGACGCAATACGCGCCGTTGACCGCGCTCTGGGTCGCCGTCGCGCTGCGTGCCGACCGTGCGCTCTACCCGCAGCGCACGAGCCCGTCGTGGCTGTCGCTGCTGCTGCTGGTGTGTCTCATCCCCGCGGTGATCGGCGTCGGCACCGCCGAGTGGCCCGAGTACCACCGACCTGGCCCGAGCCTCGGTCTGACCGCGGCGATCTCGACGCTGTTGCTGATCTGGGGCGCGCGCAGCTGGCAGTCCCGCTCGTTCACCGTGATCGCCGTGTTCGTCGGCTGGGTGTCGTTCTACACGCTCACCGGCCTGTTCAAGCTCGAGTGGCTCCTTGCGATCGTAGGCGGAGTCAAGCACCTGACCGGCTACGGAGCCTCGCAGAAGCTGCCGCTCAACTACGGCGGCCTCGCGAGCCTCATCTATCTCGCCGGCGTGGTCGTCGCGTACCACCTCGTGCGCAAGAACCAGGCGAGCTGGGCGATCGGCGGTCTGAAGTGGTCGGCGCTCATCCTCGGCAGCGCGCTGGTGCTGTGGTCGCACTTCGACAAGGGCGGTTTCGCGGCCGACGCGAAGCCGGCGATCTTGACCTGCACGGTCGTCTTCGTGTTCTCGCTGGCGCTGTCGCACTGGCTCGGGCACTGGCGACTCACCTACGCCGCGGCGATCGCGCTGACGATCCTGGGCGTGGATATCGGGCTCCTCATCGGCCGAGCAGGCGTGCCCATCGCCTGTGGTCTCGCAGGTGCCGCCCTGTGCGGGCTCGGGCTCGCGGTGTTCCTGGGCTCCGAGCGGGCACAGGCGCTGCGAAACATCGCGGTCGTCTCGCTGGGGCTCGCATGCCTCGTCCTGCCCCTCTGCGGCTCCGGGACCGGCGCGGCGATCGCCTGGGGGCTCGTCGCGCTGGCAGGACTCGGCTGCGCGTTCTCGCTCGGCAGTGGGATGTTCTCGGCGCTGGGGTTCGTCGCGCTGATCGCCGCCGTGCTGTTCGGCGCAGACGCAGCCCGCGTGTCCGACCGACACCTTGGGTGGATCGCGTTCGGGCTCGTGTTCGCCTATCTCGCAGCGGCCGGTCTCGAGAAGCGACCGGCCGAAACGGTCGCAGGCGGAACCTGGTTCGGCATCCGGATCCCGCTCGCCGCTGCGGGGTACGACATCGTACGCGGTCCCATGGCCTTCGCCGGCATGATCGTGAGCTGGCTCGGGCTCATCCTGGTCTGTTCAGGGAACATTGAACTGTTCTGGTTGGGCTTTGCGCTGTTCAGCCTCACGCAGCTCCACCTCGCGCGGCGGCAGGCGTCGGTCGCGTTCCTCACCCTGGCGCTCCTCACCGCACCGGTCGCCGTGTCAGGCTGTCTGTGGCGGCTCGAGTACCCCGGACTGGTAAACCACGCGTGGTCGACCTACGCTGTCTGCTGCGCGCTCCTGGCCATCGCGGTCGATCGATCGGGCGCGCTGCAGCGATTCTTGCGCATCCCGCAGCGCCGAGCCGGGATCGCCTTCTGCGTCCACGCCTCCCTGTTCGCCATCGCCGCGAGCCTCTCCGTGATGAACGCGTTCTTCGACCAGCGCCGCGGCGACTACCCCGAGCTCACGCTCGCGACGGCCGCGCTTACGTTCTATCTCTTGCCGCGCTGGAACCGCTGGGCCGGCTGGCTGTACCCGGCCGCGTTGTTCGCCACCACGGCGGTCGCGATCCTCGTCCCGGCCGGCTGGATCCCGCTGGTCATTTCCTGCTTCGCGCTCGTCAGCCTTGGCTTCGTGCTGCTCGGCCAGCGCATGCCTGAGAAGTCGAGCCTGGCCCTCGGCCCGGACGAGCCGCTGCTCGGCCGCTACCTCACGGTCCTCGGACATCTGCAGGCCGGCGCGGCGATCGTCGCCGGGTTCAGCGTCGAGACGAGCGCGATCGCACCGCGCTGGATGATGGCGCCCGCCGCGGCCGCGCTGGCGATCTTCTACGTCCTCGCCCCGCGCCTCGACGGCAACCCGGCCTGGCTCGTGCTGTTCGGCATCTTCGCCTGGTTGACGGCGGCGCTTCCCTTGTCCGGCGAGTGGTTCGGGCTCTCGCTCGCGGTGTTCGCGGTCATCCTGGTCGTCCTCGGCGCGCTCGTCGTGCAGCGCTCGCGTCGATCCTGCGTGCCGGGATCGCCGCAGGCCGATTCCGCGAGCACGCACCGCTCGGGATCCGCAGACACGCTGGCGCTCACCGGGCTTGGGCTAGGCCTCGCCGGCGCGACGTCGGCGAGCTTCGGCTGGCCGCTGGACGGGCACGCGTCCGTGGTGTTCGCGCTGCTCGCTCTGGCCCTGGCGCTCACGCCGCGCGTGTTCCGCAGCGCCGCGTTCGTCGCAGCGGCGACCGTCTGCGGTGCGATCTCGCTGCTCATCGCTGTACCGTTCGCCGGGCAGCCCACCGCGCTCACCGTGTACGGCATCGGCTTGGTCGCCCTGGCGCTCGCAATCAACCGCTTCCCGATCCTGGCCCGCTACCTCTTCGACCTCGAAGGGGCGAAGGGATCTCGAGCGGCGCTCACCTACCCCGCGATCCTCTCGACGCTGGGTGTGGTCGCGCTGTGCCTCGGGGACCCGTACATCGCCGGAACGCCGTCGGCCTTGCCCCTGCCGTGGTCGATCGCCGGACTCGCGACGGTCTCGCTGCTGGGCTTCGTCGCCGAGCGCCAGACGATGCTCTTGCAGCTGTTCGTCCTCGCGTTCGTCGCGGCGTTCACGACGGTCGACAAGTTCGAGCTGGCGTTCGTGCTCTGCAACGCTGCGCTCAACGCCATGTTCCTGCTCGCGGGTGGCTTGAGCACCGAGACCGGCCGACGAATCGGGGGACAAGTCCTCAACTTCTTCGTTCCGCCCGACTCCGCATCGGACCTGCCCGAGAAGACCGTGCCGGCGCTGGTCAGCACCAGCTGCGCCCTCGCGTACGTAGGGGTGCTGGCCCTCGTGGTCATGTCGATCGGCCGGCGCATCCCCTTCGGCCTGTTCCTCTCGCCAGCTTGGGCGCCGTGGATCGGCCTGGCGCAGCTCGTGACCACCTGCCACCAGCTCCGCCGACGCGCCAAGCTCGACTCGTGGCACGCGCTGCTCATCGCGATCCTCGCCACCATCTGGCTGCTTGGCAGCCCCGAGCTCTGGCCGTACCTGGCAGGCTCCGCGGCGATCCTCTTCGCGCTGCTCGCGGGTGGCGCCACGAGCGGGCGCGGACGACGACTCATCGGCTTCGTACTGCCTGAGATGGACGACGGCGATCTCGAATCGCTCGCCAGCACGCTCATCGGATACTCCACGACCGCCGCGGTTCTCGGTTGCGCGATCACCGGGCTGGATCTCGACCACGTCGAGACTCCGAGTTCGTTCGTACTCGCGGCGGCAGCGATGGGCGTGCAGGCTGCGGTCGGATTCAGAGTCGGCAAGGTTCTCTTCCTGCTCGCCGTGCCGATCGCCGTCCATGTCGCGCTCTTCCACCTCGGAATCCGGCTCGCCACCGGCCGTCCCAACGAAGCGATCCTGCTTGCCCTCGCGGCCGCGATGGGGCTCGTGACCCTCTGCGCCGAGCGCCTCGGGACCTGGCGAAAGGCTCGCAACAAGGAGAACGGCACGACGGCGCTGATTGCCAGCTACATCTACTCGGCCGTCGCGGCGATCGAGTGGGGCTGCGGCCTCGGGCTCGTTCACTTCAACAACACCGACCTCGCGCTCTCGTTCGTCGCCGGCGCGACCTTGACCCTGGCCTGGGCGCTGCGGGCCCAAGCGAGCGGTAGCTCGTTCCCTGCGTGGCTGTCGCAGCTCGCGTTCTTGACGCTGTACTTCTCGGTGCGCCTGCAGACCGACTGGCTCAGCCCGCGGGCTGAGCGCAGCGAGCAGGACTCCATCGGCGTGCTCGTGCTGGGCTTCCTCTTCCTGGGCCTGCACACCGCCGTGAAGCGGGCCGGCCTCGAAGCTTTCAAGACTCCGACTCGCTTCGCCGCGCTCGTGCTGCCTGTCCTGAGCGCGCTCTTGCTCGGACACCAGGCAAGCCACTTCAACGCCGCAGTGCTCTTCGGCGTCGCAGTCGCCTTCACCGGGCTGTCCGCTCTGGAAGGTCGCGGCAAGCTCGCCGGGGCGCTCGCGGCGGTCGCGTACAACCTCGCGATCACCGTCCTCTGGCTGCAGCAAGGCATCGGCGGGGCAGGCGGCATCCAGTATTACGTGATCCCTGCCGGACTGACGCTGATCGCCGCCGCGTGGGTCTGGAAGAACGAGCTCGGCCCCGCCTGGAACGCACGGCTTCGCTCCATCGGCTCGCTGTGCATCTACGCCGTGGCCGCCTGGCCGGCGCTCGCGTCGATCGAGCAGACCGGCTACCTCTTGTGGTGCATCGGGCTCTGCGTTGGGGGTGCCATCGCGGGCGTGCTCTTGCGCGTGCGCGCCTACCTGTACGTCGGCACCGCCGGCTTCGTCATCACGCTGGTCGGCAACGCCGTGCGCTATGGCATCCACCACGCGATCTTGCGCGCGGCGTTCCTCACCCTGATCGGCCTGCTCCTGCTTGGCGGGTTGGTACTGTTCTCCATCAAGCGCGAACAGCTGTTGGCTCGATACCGCAAGTACCGTGCGTTGCTCGCCGAGTGGGACTGACGCAGAAATATTCTACTCTCGGGGACCCTCGTTTGACTGCGAGCCGTGACGGATCAGAGGTCGGGCAGGTAATAGGCGGCGGCCATCGCGCCGGCGCCGAGCGCCATCATCAGCAGGATCAGCCACACCAGGTTGCGCCGAGTGCGCGGGGCCGGGGCGGTGTCGACGTTGGCGGCCGGCGCCGCGGCGATGCGATCGGGCTTCGGCTGCGGCCGGGTCTTCTGCGTCGCCTTCGCAGGCCGCGGCTTGCCGGCCCGCCTGGCGGTGTCCTCCGCCGGCTCGGTGGGCGCGGGCAGGGCCGGCTCGGCAGGCAGCGCGATCTCGCGCGACGACGTGACCCGCCGCAGCCCGGGGAGGAGCTTCATCTCGCGCGACGACGCGATGTCCGGAAGCGATGGCAGGCCGTCGAGCGCGCGGGGCGCTGGAAGGGTCCCCGGAAGCGATGGCAGGCCGTCGAGCGCGCGCGGCGCGGCGGCCGGTGGCGCCATGGCGGCCTGGACCCGCGAGACGCGCGGCGGGCTCACCGCCGCGAACGGCAGCGACGGTCGCGGCAGCGCGATCGGCGGCGGCGAGCCGGTCGCGGCGGCCACGGCATCATGCGTGCGCGACGAGCGCGGCGCGGGCGATGGCGCGGGCGGCGGCGGCGGCGGCTCGAGCACGGGCGACGGCGTGAGGATCTCGATGTCGCGCCGCGACAGCTCGATCCGCTCGAGCGGCAGGGTCTCGTCGTAGTCCGACGGCGGGCGCGGCCGGCGCGACGGCCGCACGCGCTCGGGCAGCGGCGTCTCGGGCAGGGTCTCGGGCGCCACGGTCTCCGGCGGGAGTGTCAGGTCGATCCCACGGGGGGCGCTGCCGGCGGAGCCGTCGGGATCCCCACCCCCCGTCTCGCTGCGCTCGATCGAGCGGGCCGACACCCGGATGACCTCGATCGACAGGCTGCTGCCGGGGCGAGGGGCGGGCCGGGTTCCGCCGGCGTCGTCGGCCCCGGGTTGCATCGCGCGGCCCCGCACCTGGCTGAACGCCCAGTTGACCCACTCGGCGAGCTGCTGGCCGCCGACGACCAGGCCGAACCCGCGCGCGACGTGGGCGAGCGCGATGTGCATCGCACCGGCGGTCTGCCAGCGGTCGGCCGGGTCGCGCTGCAGCGCGGTCATCACGATGTCGTCGAGATCCGGGGTGACGTGGGGGTTCCAGTGCGACGGCGGCCGGAGGTTCATCTCGCGGATGTTCTGGAGGGTCTCGAAGTCGTCCTGGCCCTCGAACAGCCGGCGGCCGGCCATCATCTCGTGCGCGACCACGCCGACCGCGAACAGGTCGACCCGCGCGTCGATCCGGCCGGTGATGTACTCGGGGGCGATGTAGCCGAACTTGCCCTTGATGAAGCCGGTCTGGGTCTTGACGCTGGAGATCGTCGCCTTCGCGATGCCGAAGTCGATCAGCTTCACGACGCCGGTGTTGGTGACGATGATGTTGGCGGGCGAGACGTCGCGGTGGATGATGCGCAGCGGCTGGCCGGACTCGTCGCACAGCTCGTGGGCGTAGTCGAGCGCCTCGCAGATCTGCTGGAGGATGTTGACGATGATCGTCGGCGGGATCTCGCCCGCGGCGTGCAGACACTGGCGGATGATCTGCGCCAGCGTCGGGCCGGACGCGTACTCCATCGCGATGAAGAAGGTGTCGCCGACCTTGCCGAGCTCGTAGGTCTGGGCGACGTTGCCGTGGCGCAGATGGCTGGCGACCCGGGCCTCGTCGACGAACAGCTTGACCAGCGCCGGGTCGGCCGCGACGTGGGGCAACAGGCGCTTGAGCGCGACCGGACGCCGGATCCCGATGCCGCGCTTCTCGGCGCGATGCACGGTGGCCATGCCGCCCTGTCCGAGGCGCTCGTACACGGCGTACGGCCCGAACACCTCGAACGGTTCGCTCACCCGCCGATCGTATCGCGGTCCGCCGGGGCTGGTCGGGCCAAGCGCCGTGATCTGGATCGTCCGTCACGCGGTCGGGGAGAGCGGTCGTGCGCAGCGGCGCGAGGTGCCGCGCGAGGCGGCGGTCCCAGCCGGCCGACCATGCGCTCGATCACAGGGCCGACAGGGAGAGCGGATGTGGTAGGGTCCGCGCGCGTGTCCGAGAAGTCCACGCCGACACCGATCGTACGGCTTCGCGACGTCACCAAGAGCTACGGGACGGGGGCGGCGCGGACGCCCGTGCTGCGCGGCATCAGCTTCGACGTCGACCGCGGCGAGTTCGTCGCGCTGGTCGGCCAGTCCGGCTCGGGCAAGTCGACCCTGCTCAACATCATCGGCGGGCTCGACCAGCCCGACAGCGGCGAGGTCGAGGTGCTCGGCGTCGACACCCTGCGCAGCACGGACACCCGGCGCGCCGGGCTGCGCAACCAGTCGATCGGCTTCGTGTTCCAGGCGTTCAACCTGCTCGACCACCTGACCGTGCTCGGCAACGTCATCCTGCCGGCGTCGTTCGCGCGCAGCGCCGCCGACGCCGACGCGCGCGGCCGCGAGGCGCTGCGCCGGGTCGGGCTGTCCGACCTCGCGAGCCGGCGGCCGGGCGAGCTGTCGGGCGGGCAGAAGCAGCGGGTCGCGATCGCGCGCGCGCTGTTCAACGCGCCGGCCCTGCTGCTGTGCGACGAGCCGACCGGCAACCTCGACTCCGAGACCGGCAAGGAGGTCATCGACTTCTTCCGCGAGCTCAACGCCAAGGACGGCGTGACGCTGCTGATCGTCACCCACGAGCGGCGGGTGTCGAGCGTCGCCCGCCGCGTGATCGCGATGCGCGACGGCATGCTGGTCGAGACCAGCGACGAGGCGCTGGCCGCGGCGCACGGCGGGCCGGCATGACCGCCGCGATCGCCGTGATCGGGAGGAGGCCACCGCGATGATGCCGGCCCGGAGTCTCGTGCGGATGATCGCGGGCAACACGCTGCGCAGCCGCCGCCACTTCGTGCTGTCGGCGTTCGGCATCGTGATCGGGATCGCGACGTTCGTCGTGTTCCTGGCGTCGACCGAGCAGGTCGGCGCGGTGCTCGAGAAGATCTTCCCGGTCGAGCAGGTCCAGGTCGTCGCGCCGCGCGCGTCGCTGCTCGGCAAGGACATCAGCAAGAAGCTCGACGACGCGATCGTCGAGAAGATCCGGTCGCGGCCCGAGGTCGACCGCGCGAACCCGACCGCGGTGGTGCCGCGCATGGCGCTCGCGTTCCCCGCGTTCGGCCACGGCTCGTTCGAGGGCAACGACCTCAGGTTCGAGGTCGGCGGGTTCGCCGATGGGATCAACCCCGACTACGTCCAGGACGACGACCGGACCCGCGAGCTGTTCAAGGACTGGGACGGCGTGAAGGACGACCCCAGGCGCCAGGCCTGCGTGCCGCCACCGCCGGATCCCGGCGAGGAGGTGATCCAGTCGCCGCGCGCGGCGCCCAGGAACCCGCAGCCGGGGGTGTACTACAACCCGTGCGCATCGCCCGAGCGCTACTACTGCAGCGAGGTCGACCGGACCTGCCACCACCGCGTGCCGGTCGTGATGTCGCCGACGATGATCGAGCTCTACAACGGCCAGTTCGCCAAGTCGCACGGCCTGCCGGTGGCCGACGTCGACTTCGTCAGGTTCGTCACCGCGCGCGGCGGGCTGGGCGCGATGCGGTTCTCGGTCGGCCTGGGCTTGACGACGATCGCCGGCAGCAACGCGGTCACGGCCCGCAAGGCGCACCGGATCGAGGCCGTGCTGGTCGGGATCAACACCAAGGCGATGCCGATCGGCATGACGATGCCGATCCAGTACATCCAGCGCTGGAACCGCGAGTTCCTCGGCGAGGAGGCCGCGACGACCTACTCGTCGATCATCGTCCGGCTCAAGAACCGCAACCGGATCGCGGTGTTCGCGCAGTGGCTGCAGGACGACCTCGACCTCCGGCTCGAGGACTCGCTGGGCGAGAAGTTCGCGACCGCGCTGTTCGTGATCCGGCTGGTGCTCGTGCTGATCTCGCTCGTGATCATCGCGATCTCGTCGATCAACATCGCCCACAACTTCTTCATGCAGGTCACCGAGCGCCGCCGCGAGCTCGGCCTCCTGCGCGCGGTCGGCGCGACCCAGAGCGACGTGCTGCTGGTCGTGCTCGGCGAGGCGGCGCTGATCGGTCTGATCGGCGGCCTGATCGGGCTCGCGATCGGGGTCGCCCTCGCGGCCGGGATCGACTGGGGCTCCGCCCACTACCTGCCGCGGTTTCCGTACAAGCCGAGCAGCTGGTTTCACTTCAAGTGGTGGATCGTCGCGGGGGGGCTCGCGTGCTCGACCGGGTTCTCGGTGCTCGGCGGCTACTTGCCGGCGCGCCGGGCCTCGACGATGGAGCCAGCCCAGGCACTTACCCAGAACTAACGCTTGGTGGGTAGCAAGCCCGGCGATTTTTCGTAGAAATCGCGAAAACCCTGGAGTACGACAGCGCTCCCCTGCAGGCTAAGCTGCTGCTGGGTGCACGGAATCACCAGCCTGGGCTGAGGGCCAAACGACCTGTGAAGAAGCCGACCCCTTTCGGCAAGTACTATCTCCTGGAGCGGATCAGCATCGGTGGTATGGCCGAGGTGTTTCGCGCCAAGGCCTTTGGCGTCGAGGGCTTCGAGCGCCTCGTCGCGGTCAAGCGCATCCTCCCCAACATCGCGGAAGACAAGGAATTCATCCGCATGTTCATCGAGGAGGCCAAGCTCTCGGTCCAGCTCAACCACGCCAACATCGCCCAGATCTTCGACCTCGGGGTGGTCGAGGGCAGCTACTACATCGCGCTCGAGCACGTCCACGGCCGCGACCTCCGCGTGCTGTTCGAGCGCTGCCGCCAGCTCGGCGAGGCGATGCCGATCGCACAGGCCTGCTTCATCGCGATGAAGGTGTGCGAGGGCCTCGACTACGCGCACAACAAGCGCGATCAGGCCGGGCGCGAGCTGTCGCTGGTCCACCGCGACGTCAGCCCGCACAACCTCCTGGTGTCGTTCGAGGGCGAGGTGAAGCTGATCGACTTCGGGATCGCGAAGGCCGCCGGCACCGGCGCGAGCGGGCAGGCCCCGATCCTCAAGGGCAAGTTCGGCTACATGTCGCCCGAGCAGGTGCGCGGCGTGGAGATCGACCGCCGCAGCGACGTGTTCTCGTGCGGCGTCGTGCTCTACGAGCTGCTCACCGGCGAGCGGCTGTTCGTCGGCGAGAGCGACTTCGACACGCTCGAGAAGGTCCGCAACGTCGAGATCCTCCCGCCGTCGACCTACAACCGCAAGATCCCCGACGAGCTCGAGCGCATCGTGCTCAAGGCGCTGAGCAAGGACGCCGAGGAGCGCTACCCGAACGCGATCGACCTCCACGACGAGCTCCAGGCGTTCGTCTACACCGCCGGCGAGTTCTACTCGCGCAAGGACCTCGCGGTCTGGATGAAGAAGACGTTCGGCAAGGAGATCGAGGACGAGACCGCCAAGCTGGAGAGCTACCGCCAGCTCAAGCCGCCGCCGCCCGCGGCCGTGCCGCCACCACCGCCCGGGGCCGCGGACGGCGTGCCCGAGCCGGCGCGCACCCAGCAGTCGCAGTCCGCCAAGCTACCGCGCAAGCCGCCGACCCAGCCGGTGCCGACCGCCAGGCCGGTGAAGTCGACCGGGCCGGTCGCGTCGGTCCGGCCGCCACCGCCCATCGCGCCCTCGGCGCGCCCGCAGCCGGTCGTGGTCGTGCCGCAGCCGTCGCCCGGCGCTCGGTCGCAGCCGGTGGCCGTGATCCCGCCGCCGGCCTCGGTGCCCGCGCCGCCCGCCGCGATGGCCGCCGCGCCGTTCCTCACATCTCCGGCCACACCCCTGGCCGCTCCGCAGCGCCACCAGCGGCCGGTCGAGATGGGCTGGGACGACGACGAGCTGGAGACCCGGGTCTACGACGGCGATGATCCGCGGCACAAGTCGAACCGCACGGGCCTGCCGCTCCAGCCGCCGGTGTCGTCGTCGCCGGCGCTCCCGCTGCCGGCCGGCCCGGGCGCCGCGCACGAGGCCGCCGCGGCGCCGGCGTGGCCCGCCGAGGCGCCCGCGGCCGAGTCCTTCCCGCTGGCCCACGCCGCGTCGGGACCGTCGGGCTCGGGCGGCTATCACAACGGCGCCGGCGTCGCGTCCGGCGGGTACGTCGGCGCGCACGAGCTGGGAACACCGCCGCCGGACAGGATCCCCGACCCGCCCGTGCTGCCGGTTCGCCGCGAGCCCGCCGCGGCCCCGCCGCGCGCCGCGGCCCCCACGTTCGGCGCCTCGGAGCTGCCGACCATCCCGGTGAGCTCGTTCGGTGCGCGGATCACCGCGGGCCGGCGGCCGCGCGATGGCTCCGGCCGGCTGGTCCCGCTCGCGGTCGGCGGCGCTGCGGTGGTCGCGCTCGTCGCGGTCCTGCTGGTCGTGGTGTCGGGCAAGTCCAAGCCGTCCCCGTCCCCGCAGCTGGCGCCGACCCCGGCCGCGGTCAAGCAGCCGCCGCAGCTCTCGGTCCCGGATCCCACCACCGGCTTCGACCTCTACGTCACGCCGGCCGGCATCAGCCAGTGGAAGCTCGACGGCGATTCGCGCAACGATCGGCTGCCGTCGCGGATCCGCGGCATCTCCCCCGGCCCGCACACCGTGCAGATCGAGCCGCCGCCCGGCTTCCTCAGCCAGCTCCAGCAGATCTCCGTCGAGGCCGGCAAGGCGCCCAAGGTCGAGATCTCGCTGCAGCCGATCCCCGGGATCACCGGCGTGTTCGAGACCACGCCGCCGGGCGCGACGGTGTCGCTGATCATCGACGGCAAGCGCCAGACGGTGGGGCCGTCGCCGGCCAGGGCGCCGCTCGATCCGCGCAGCGCGTACCAGGTGCTGTTCGAGAAGCCCGGCTACCGCGCGATCAACCGGCCGATCACGTTCTCGGGCGCGCTGGAGGAGCACATCGTGGTCGACCTCGAGAAGGTCACCGCGCAGCAGCCGCAGCCCGCACCGTCCCCGCCGCCGCGCCCGGCCATCCCCGAGCCACGGCCCGAGCCGCGGCCGCGCCGGACCGAGCCGTCGGCGCCCGAGTCCGCCTCCGACGACGCCGGCGACGCGAAGCCCAGGGGGCAGGGCGTGCTCGTGCTCGGCTCCAAGCCGCCGTGCGACATCGCGATCGACGGCAGCACGACCGGCCTGCACACGCCGCAGAAGGAGATCAAGCTGCCGGTCGGCCGTCACCGCATCACGCTGACCAACGCCGAGTTCGGCATCAACGAGACGTTCACCGTCGACATCAAGGCCGACGCGCCCGAGAAGCTGATCAAAGACTACTCGGACCGGCTGCCGAACTGAAGAGAACGGAAGCCGAGCCGGAAATCTTCGACGTTGTCGTCGACGATGACCTTGACCAGAACCTTGACGTACGGCGACGTGGACGTCGACCCCACCATTGACCTTGTACGTAGACCTTCTGATGGTCTCCGACCTCGTCGAAGAATCGCGACCGATGGTCCAGGTGGAGGTCGACGGTGGAGTCGACGTCATACGTCGCCCTCAACCTCAAGGTTCGGGGTCAACGTCGACGTCAAACCGTCGACGTCAAACCGTCAACGTCACCACCGCTGCGTCCCGGATCGCCCCGTCTCCTGTTCGTTCGACACCTCGTGGCCTCTACTCCACCGGCTCCAGCCGCTCGATGTCCTGCGCGCCGACCAGGTCGCGCCCGCCGGTCGCCAGGTCGGCGAGGTCGAAGCGCGGCGACAGCGGCGGGCCGAGCAGCAGGTACATCGACGCCGGCACGGCCGGGCGCGCTGCGTGCCACGCCGCCTCGAAGCGGTGGCGGGACTCCTGCAGCTCGGCCGCCAGCTCGCTCGCGGCGTCGTGCTCGAGCTCGGCGAGCTTGGCGAGCAGGCGGGCGCGCGCGGCCTCGTCGCTGGTGGTCAGCAGCATCTCGCGCAGGCCGTCGACCGCGCGCTGGTGCTGGCCGAGGCGGGTGCGCATCGTCGCGGCCCAGGTCGCGGCCTCGATCGGCGCGTTCGGCTTGCGGATCGCCGACTCGGTGAGCAGGGTGCCGCGCTCGTCCCACGCGCGGCGCTGCGCCGGATCGGTGGTCCGCAGGTCCTGGGTGTAGATCTCGCCCGCGAGGTACGGCAGCTTCCAGTCGTCGGGGAACTGCCGCGCGCCGGCGTCGAGCACCGCCAGCGCCCGCAGGAAGGCCGCGTTGTCGACCCCGCGACTGGCGAGCGTGATCGCGTTCGCGCCCCACTCGTAGATCCGGTGGAACTGCGGATCGAGCGCGACGACCGCCTCGACCAGCGACGCGACGCCGTTCGCCGTGCTCTCGCTGCCGCCGAAGTAGCCCATGAGCCGCAGGAACAGCAGGTCGGCGGCCAGCTCGCGGTAGCCGAGCGTGATCAGCGGCGCGGTGTCGGGCGCCGGCGCGTAGGGCTCGTCGGACAGCACCCGCGGGGCCTCGGCCGCGGCGGCCTCGCGCGCCAGCCGGGCCCCGCCGATCGCGGCGAGCACGACGGCCGCGGCGAGCAGCGATGCGGCCGCGCGCCGCGGGCCGCGACCGGGGGCTGCCGTCACTGGCCCTCGTTGTCCCTCATGATCGTGGAGTCGAGGCTGCTCGTGAGGTACCAGCTGTAGCCGGTGTGGCTCGGATCCATGCGGCACTTCGCGAGCAGGTAGTACCAGTCGTTGGCCGGTGGCACGAAGATGAACGGCGCGGCCAGCGCCTTGGGGCCGGCGTTGCCCACGCTCGGGCCGACGGTGCCGTTGCTCGACCGGCTGGACACCCAGGTGTAGCCGCAGCGGACCGCGTCGGGGCCGCTGATCCGGACGTTGAGCGCCTGCCACGCCGTGGGCAGCGGCTGCAGCGCGCGCAGGGTCGCGTCCGGGCTGGCCGTCGGATACAGCCCGCCCTCGCCCAGCGTGTCGGGGTACACGCCGTGCTCCTGGAGGTACTGCTCCATCCGGATCCGCAGGTCGTTGAACATCGGGTTGACCTCGGCGGTCGCGCGCGCCTTGCGGGTCTCGCCGAAGAAGCTCGGGATCGCGATCGCGGCGAGGATCGAGATCACCGCGAGCGTCACCAGCAGCTCGACCAGCGTGAACCCTGCTTCGCGGCGCCGCATGACCGCAGTGTAGCGCACCCGCTGGTCGTCCGAAAACGCGAACGCCGCCGGGGCGCGGCGGCGAGGACGGTGAGGGCGGACCCGCCGTGCGGCGTCAGTCGTCGCCCGCGGCCGGCTCGCTCAGCGTGTAGGCGGGCTGGCCGTTGATCGCGGTGCCGGTCAGCACGTAGGTGATCTGGGTGGTGTCGCAGTCGAGGTCGCCGGTGGCCCACGCCGTGTAGCTCGTCGCGGTCCCGTTGTAGTCGTAGTAGAACAGCGAGTCCTCGTCGATCCGGAAGTCGAGCGCCTGCCACACCGGGTCGCCGAAGCCCGTCGGGCTGACGTCGGGGGCGCAGTGGTTGGGGTTATTGCCGGACGCGCCCATGCCGCCGCAGCAGCCACCGCCGGCGGGCTGCATCGGCGTGGTGGGGGCGAGGCCGGTCACGTACTTCGAGTTCTCCATGTACGCGCGCTTGGCGTTCTTGCCGATCTTGTTGAGCTGCAGCGCCGCCTCCGTCCGCTTCGAGCGCCTGATGTAGTCCATGAAGGCGGGGATCGCGACGGCCGCGAGGATGCCGATGATCGCGACGACGATCATCAATTCGATGAGGGTGAAACCTCGCTGGGCGCGGCTGCGTGTCGTCATATGTGGAACACCGAGCAACGGGTATGCCGCGGTAAACTATCGAACTCTGCGCTGGGCCGCGACCGGATGAGGAATGTCAGTCACACGGCAAAACAGACTGCAGACCACTGTCTCACAGCGCGCGCTACGAATGCCACCGAAAACGCAAAACGCCGCCGGGCAGCGGCGGCGTTCAGGTGTTCAGGCGTTGCCGGGGGCGATCGTCCGCGGTCAGTCCGCGCTGGCCGGCGGCTCGCTCAGGGTGTACGCGGGCTGGCCGGCGACCGCCGTGCCGCTCAGCGCGTACGTGATATTGGTGCCGTCGCAGTCGAGGTCGCCGACCGCGGTGGCGGTATAGGTCGTGGCCGTGCCGGTGTACGAGTAGACGAACAGGGTCTCCTCGTCGATCTCGAAGTCGAGCGCGCTCCAGACCGCGTCGGCGGTGAACGACGCCGGGAGCGCCTTGCAGTGATTGGGCGCGAGGCTGCCGCTGACGCCGCAGCAGGAGCCGCCGGCGCCCGCCGCCGGCAGCGCCGCGGCGCTGCCGGTGACATACGCCGAGTTCTCCATGTACGCGCGCTTGGAGTTCTTGCCGATCTTGTTGAGCTGCAGCGCCGCCTCCGTCTTCTTCGAGCGCTTCATGTAGTCCATGAAGGCCGGGATCGCGACGGCCGCGAGGATACCGATGATCGCCACGACGATCATCAACTCGATGAGGGTGAACCCCCGCTTGGCTTGCTTGATGAGCTTCATTTCAAGGACGCAAAGCAACGGATGTGCCGGCGCTAACTGTCCAGATCTGCGTTGGCTGGGTGCCGCGACATGCCGAGGAATGTCACTCACGCGGCGAAAAACGGCCCGCGGCCTCAGAAAATCCGCTGTTTCGGAGTCACGTATCCTGCGACGAGGATCGCCCAGCGAACGGCATGCCAGCGCCGCGGATGCGGATGCGGACGCGGACGCGGACGCGGATATGGAATACGCAGGGACGGCGGCCAGGATCTGCACAGCACCGCGGCGGACTCGTCGCACGCGGTCATGCATGGCCATGGCTGGCCCGGGGTGGTCCGGGCACCGCGGCTCGACTGCCGTCGGCCGGCGTTCGGCGGTGGCGTTTCGGCGGTGGCTCGCTCGGCGAGCCTGCCGTCAGTCGGCGTTCGGCGGTGGCTCGCTCAGCGAGTAGGTGGGGTTGCCGTTGACCGCCGCGCCGTTGAGCGTGTACGTGATCTCGGTCCCGTCGCAGTCGAGGTCGCCGATCGCCGCCGCGGTGTAGCTCTGCGAGGCGCCACCGTAGCTGTAGATGAACAGCGTGTCCTCGTCGATCTCGAAGTCGAGCGCCTTCCACATGCCGGTCCACGCCGCCGGGCTCGCCGCGCAGTGATTTTGCCTTGCACCGGTCCCGCCGCAGCACCCGCCGGTGCCCGGCCGGGTGGGGGTCGGTCCGACGGTACCGGCCGGATAGCTCGAGCTCTCGCCGTAGGTCCGCTTGGCGTTCTTGCCGAGCTTGTTGAGCTGCAGGACCGCCTCGGAGCGCTTCGAGCGCCTGACGTAGTCCATGAAGGCGGGGATCGCAACGGTGGCGAGGATCCCGATGATGGTGACGACGATCATCAGCTCGATCAGGGTGAATCCGCGGTGGACCTTGTTCATGCTCTGCATCGCCGCGCCTGCTGGCAGATCCTGGTGCAGCAAGCGCCGCGCCACCGCGCGCCCGCGCTCGGGGCGCACAACACTGCTGAAGTGCTCGTTACCCCAGCGGATCCGGAGCCGAGAATTGTCACCGGACGGCCGCCGCGCTCGCGCAGAACGTCACTCGACGTCGTCTTCGGGCTTGTCGTCGCCCCGGTCGATGCCGAGCTTCTCGAGCCGGTAGCGCAGCGAGCGGAAGCTGATGCCCAGCAGCGCCGCGGCGCGCTTGCGAATCCCCCCGGTCTGTTCCAGTGCGCGCAGTACCCACGTCCGCTCATAGTCACTTACCAGTTGATCCAGATCTACACCGTCCGGCGGCAGCGCGCTCGGGGGTTGAGGTGCCGCAATTCGCGGCGTCCTGACCTCGGGCAGGTCGCTCGCGCCGATCAGCGCGCTCGATGACAGCGCGACGGCGCGCTCGATGATGTTCTCGAGCTCGCGCACGTTGCCGGGGAACTCGTAGCTCTCGAGCCGGCGCATCGCCTCGGCCGACAGCTTCGACGCCCGGTGGTGCTCGGCCGAGAACCGGCGCAGGAAGTGCTCGGCGAGCAGCGGGATGTCCTCGCGGCGGTGGCGCAGCGGCGGCAGCCGGACCTCGATCACGTTGAGCCGGTAGTACAGGTCGGGGCGGAACGCGCCGCGCGCCACCTCGGCCTCGAGGTCGCGGTTGGTCGCGGCGATCATCCGGACGTCGACCTCGAGCTCCTCGGCGGCGCCGACCGGCTTGACCCGGCGCTCCTGCAGCGCGCGTAGCAGCTTGACCTGCAGGCCGAGCGACAGCTCGACGATCTCGTCGAGGAACAGCGTGCCGCCGTCGGCCTCCTGGAACATGCCGACCGTGTCGGCGATCGCGCCGGTGAACGCGCCGCGCTTGTGGCCGAACAGCTCGGACTCCATCAGCTCCTCGGGGATCGCGCCGCAGTTGACCGCGATGAACGGCGCCTTGGCGCGCACGCCCTCGCTGTGCAGCGCGCGCGCCACCAGCTCCTTGCCGGTGCCGGACTCGCCGGTGATCAGCACGCTGGTCCGGACCGAGTGGATCTTGGTGATCAGCTCGAACACCTTCTGCATCGCCCGGCTCTTGCCGAGCAGCTGGGCGAGCCGGGCCCGGCCGGCGAGCTGGTCGCGCAGCGCGAGGTTGTCCTCGACCAGCGCGCGCTTCTCCAGGGCGCGGCCGATCACCGCGTTGATCTCGTCGACCTGGAACGGCTTGGTCAGGTAGTCGTACGCGCCCTGCTTCATCGCGGCGACCGCGGTGTCGGTGGTCGCGAACGCGGTGACCAGGATGACCTCGGGATCGACCGGCGCCGGGGTCGCGCCGGGGACCGCGGTGCGCTGGATCGCGCCGGCCTTGATCTGCTGCAACAGGCCCAGCCCGTCGAGCTCGCCCGGCATCTTGAGGTCGCTGACCACGATGTCGATCGGCTGGCTGCGCAGCTGCTCGATCGCCTCGTCGCCGCTCTGCGCCAGCGCGACCTCGTGGCCTGCGCGGCGCAGGCAGATCCCGAGAAAATCGCGCATCGACTGCTCGTCGTCGACTACGAGGATCTTTCCCACGCGGTCCACTATGGCACGGCCGCCGCGGCCGCGCGGGGGCGCATGGGGTTGCGCGCGGGTGTCGGGGCCGCCACGTACGCCGGCCGCCGGGCGGCTGGGCTATCGTAGCCCGTATGGGTCGGCTCACGCCTCGGGTGCTCCTGATCGATCGCGGCGGGCTGATCGCGCTGGTCGCGCTGGCCGTCTACGTGTGGATCGCGCCGGCCCACATCGTCGACGGCGACAACGCCGAGTTCGCGACGCTCGGGACGGTCGGCGGCGTCGCGCATCCGACCGGCTACCCGGCGTACCTCCTGTGGTTGCGCGCGACCGCCTGGCTGCCGGGGAGCACCCCGGCGCACACGACCGCGATCGCGACCGCGATCCTCGCGGCGATCCAGCTCGTGGTGCTGCACGCGGCGTGTCGCGCGTGGGGCGCGCGGCCGACCGCCGCGACGTTCGCGGTCGCGATCTACGCGGCCGGTCCGATCGTGCTGCGCTACAGCAGCGAGGCCGAGGTGTTCGCGTTCAACCAGCTGGTCGTCGCGGCGGTGCTGTACCTCGCGGCGCAGCACGGCCCTCTGCGCGGCGGATGGCGGGTGGCGGGCCTGGGCCTGGTGGCCGGCCTCGGGCTTGCCGATCACCTGACCTGCGTGCTGGTCGCGCCGGTCGGCCTGCTCGGCGCGATCCGCGGGGTGCGCGAGGCGCGGCGGCCGGCAGCCGCGGCGGCTGGCGGTGTCGCGGCCCTGGTCGCCGGGCTACTGCCGTACGCCTACCTGTTCGTCACCCGCGAGACCTCGGTGGCGTGGGGCACGGTGCGCACCGCGGGCGAGCTGGTTGACCACGTGCTGCGCGTCGCATACGGCGGGCCGGGCACGTTCTCGCCGGGGGGCGGCCGGCTCCACGTGGCGATGAACCTGGTCGCGTTCGCGTATAGCGTCGGCCGCGGCTGGTGCTGGGTGCCGGCGATCGCGGGGCTCGCGGTGCTGGGCTACCGCTGCGTGCGGCCCGGTGTGGGCGAGCCGCGCGACGCGACGCGCGGAGGGGTGAATCGCCCGGCTTTGCCGGGCGAAAGGGGGCGGGAAAGCCCCCTATCGATCGACGAGCCGCGCGACGCGACGCGCGGAGGGGTGAATCGCCCGGCTTTGCCGGGCGAAAGGGGGCGGGAAAGCCCCCTATCGATCGACGAGCCGCGGATCGGTTGGCGGATGCTCGCGCTCGCGTTCGTGGTGTCCGGCCCGCTGCTCGCTGCCCGCTTCGATCTGGTCCCCAGGGGGCTCTACCTCTACGTGATCCGGCGGTTCCACCTGCTGCCCACGCTGCTGCTCGCGCCCGCGGTGGCCGCCGCGTTCGAGCTCGCGATCGGCCGACTCGGAGCGCGGCTCCGCCCCGCGGTCGCCGCCGGGATCGCGGTGCTCGGGATCGCGACCGCCGCGCTGATCGCGATCCCCGACGTCCTGCGCGTGCGCACGCCGGCGGTCGAGCACGCGATGCGCGGGCTGCTCCACGCGCTGCCGCCGAACGCGGTGGTCATGGGCGTCGGCGACATTCCGCACTTCGGCATCGGTTACCTGCAGGACGTGTATGGTGAGCGGCGCGACGTGATCCACGTGTACTGGCACTCCGTGGGGATCCGCTGGTACCGCGAGCGGCTCGCGCGGCGCGGCCTGGTGGTCGACACGGCGGCGAAGGGCACGCCGAGCGTGCGGATCGCCGAGCAGATCCTCGCCGCCGGCCGGCCGCTGCTGGTCAACACCGCGCTCGGCAACATCCTTGTGGACTTCCCGAGCTACCCGTACGGCATGATGCTGTTCCGCGTCCTGCCGCGCGGCCAGCCGCTGCCGTCGCTCGACGAGGTCGCGGCGCTCAACCGCGCCTGGTTCGCCGCGCTCGACCTCGACTACCCGCTGCCCGGGATGGACGACGAGTACGCGACCCTCATGCACGGCGAGTACGCCCAGGTCTGGCGGATCATTGCGGAAGGCTACGCCACGCTCGGCCGCCGCGACGCCGCGGCCGAGGCAGCGGCGCGGATGCAGGCGCTCCGGCCCCGCGAATGACCGCGCGCCGGCCATCGATCGGCCCCGGGCTGCGCGCGATCGCGGTGGAGCGCGGCGGGCTGGTCGCGCTCGCCGCGCTGGTCGCGTACCTCGCGTTCGCGTCGCCGCACGTGGTCGATGCCGACAACGCCGAGTTCTCGATGCTCGGCGCGGTCGGCGGCCGGGCGCACCCGTCGGGCTATCCGCTCTACGTGCTGTGGCTGCGGCTGTGGTCGGCGCTGCCGGGCGCGACGCCGGCCCACACGGCCGCGCTGGCGACCGCGGTGCTCGGCGCGCTCACCGTGGCCGCGCTGCACGCGGCCTGCCGGGCGTGGGGGGCGCGGCCGGTCGCGGCGACGATCAGCGTGGCGATGTTCGCGGCGGCGCCGGTGGTCGTGCGCTACGCATGCGAGGCCGAGGTGTTCGCGCTCAACGATCTCGTCGCGGCGCTCGTGCTGTGGCTCGCCGCCGGCGCGGGGCCGCTGCGCGGGCGCTGGCGCGGCGCCGCGCTGGGGCTGGTCGCGGGCCTCGGGCTCGCCGACCATCTGACCTGCGCGCTGGTCGCGCCGGTCGGCCTGCTCGGCGTCGCGCGCGCGGTGCGCGAGTCGCGCACCACGACCTGGGCGATCGCGGCCGCCGGCCTCGCGGTGGGCCTGTCGCCGTACGCCTACCTGGTGATCGCCGACGGCCCGGCGTCGTGGGGCCGCGTGGCAAGCGCGGCAGACCTCCTCGGGTTCATCGCTCGCCGCGACTACGGCGCCACCGCGCTGTCGGCGGCAGGCGGCGACGTGCCATGGACAACCAGCCTCGCGGCGTGGGCGGTGACCGTCGGGCGCACCTGGCTGTGGCTGCCGGCGGCCGGCGGCGTCGCGATGCTGCTGGTCCGGATCCGGATCCGGCCGCCGGCCGGGGAGTCGCGCTGGGCGTGGGGGATGCTCGC
>JBGQCL010000165.1:0-22339 GCA_041495365.1 Kofleriaceae bacterium
GCGGGCCTGCGCAATCGAGCCCACGCGAGCCGCGGCGAGTTATTCCGCCCACGGAATATCGACTAGCGCAGCTCGAACTCCTTGCAGAACGCGACCTCGGTCGGCGGCGAGCCGTCGGGGCCGGGGGCATCGAGCGGCCAGCGCCGCTGGCCCTCGTCCGGCCAGTCGTGGGCGCACGCGTCGCGGTCGGGGCGCCAGTAGAAGCAGTCGCGGCACGCCGAGCGCAGGGCGAACCGGCGCGCCTCGTCCAGCAGCTGCTGGGTGAGCGGGAACTTCACTGCGACCGAGGCGCCTCGGCGGTCGATCCGTGCGCCGGCGCCTCGTGGTCCGAGCCCGACGCGGCGTGGATGCCGCGCTCGAGGCGCTCGACCGCAGGGCGCGCCCTCTCCTTCACGCCGTCCTTGAGATCTCGGACTTCTTCGGTGTGCCAGATCGCCCGGATGTGACCGACCAGGGTGTGCTTGCCGAGCTGCACGGTGGTCGCGAACCACACCAGGACGATCGCGATTACCAGGTAGAACAGGAATCGGATCATGAATCAACCGTAGCGCGCGCGTGGGCGCGCGCCAAATTCCATCGCCGGGCCGGCTGGTTTCAGTCGGTGGCGCGCTTGATGATCAGGAATGCCACCCGCCGGTTCTTGGCCCAGGCCGCCTCGTTGTGGCGGCGGTCGAGCGGCTGGGTCTCGCCATATCCCTGTGCGGTCAGGCGTTTGGGATCGACGCCCTTGTCGACCAGGTACTTCATGACCGCCTTGGCGCGGCGATCCGACAGATCGAGGTTGTAGGCGTCGTCGCCGCGCTCGTCGGTGTGACCCTGGATCTCGACCAGCTGGATGCTCGGGTTGCCCTGCAGCGTCGCGCCGACCGCGTCGAGGATCGGGAACGACTTGGGCAGGATCACCGCCTTGTCGTACTCGAAGTAGATCACGTCGAGGATCTCGATCGAGGTCTCGGTCACCACGACCCGGCCGCGGTCGGGGCAGCCGTCCTCGTCCTGGTACCCGTTATAGGTCTCGGGCTCGTTGGGGCACTTGTCGTCCTTGTCGGGGATCCGATCGTGGTCGTTGTCGGGATCCGGGCAGCCGTCCTGGTCCTCGAAGCCGTCGAAGTCCTCGGGGTCGTTGGGGCACAGGTCGACGTTGTCGGGGATGCCGTCGTTGTCGTTGTCGGGATCGGGGCAGCCGTCCTCGTCCTGGAACCCGTCCTTGTCCTCGGGCTGATCCGGGCACTTGTCGACGTTGTCGGGGATGCCATCGCCGTCGCGGTCGTTGTTGGCGGTGATCGGGCAGCCGTCGTTCTCCTTGGGGCCCGGGATGTCGGGGCAGCGGTCGTCGACGTCGGGCACGCCGTCGTGGTCGTTGTCGGGGTCGGGGCAGCCGTCCTCGTCCTCGAAGCCGTCGAAATCCTCCGGCTCGTCGGGGCACTTGTCGACGTCGTCCTTGATGCCGTCGCCGTCGCGGTCCCCGATGTTGGGCTCGAACACGATCCCGATCATCGCGCGGAACCCGGGGTTGGCGCCCTTGTCGGGGACCAGGCCGCGACCGACGCCGAGCGACAGGAACGAGTTGCGCGCGAGGTACAGCTTGACGCCGGCGAGCGCCTCGAGCGGCTGGTAGTTGGTGTGGTCGCCGAGCGGGATCGAGCCGATCACCTCGCCGACCAGGTCGAACTTCTGGCGCGACAGCGCGTAGGCGATGCCGAACCCGAACGGGACCTCGGAGCCCGCGGTGACCGTGTTGTTGGTGATCGGGGCGTTGTCGATGCCGGGGTCGTTGTTGGTGAACGTCTCGCTGCTGCGGATCCGGATCCCGGCGTTGAGCGACATCCGCAGCGCGCCGGTCCGCCCGAACTCCTTGTCGAGGATGCCCATCACCTGGGGCACCAGCTTGCCGCTGGTCTGGTTGCCCGAGCGGCTGGCCTCGCCGAGGAACCGGTCGGTCGGGCTCGCGGTCGGCAGGTACAGGCTGCCGACCACGCCGAGCCCGATGTGCGGCCCGCGGCTGGTCTTGAGGAACCGGGTCTTGAAGTGGAGGCCGATGTTGCCGATGCCCTGGCCATCGAGCTTGAACTGGTTCTGGCCGACGTCCGGGCCGCGATCGCCGCTCATGATGAGGAACGGCACCGACGCGCCGAACTCGAGCTCGGCGGACCCGGCGTGGATGCCGAACGCGCCGATCAGCGTCGCCCCGATCATGTCGTCGATCGAGTAGGTGTTGCCCATGCCGTCGAGCTTGAGCAGGCTGTGGCCCCAGTCGAGCGCGCCGAGCCCGAACGAGATCTCCTTGTCGCCCAGGACCTGCGAGGCGTTGACCGTGAGGTAGCCGCGCGAGTCCATCGCCGGGTGAAACGCGTTGAGATCGACGTTGCCGGCGGGCTCCGCGACCGCGATCGCGGACACCGCGACGGCCCCCACGGCCCCCAGGACGGCGGCAACGACGCAGGCTCGGATCGTGCGAACGGACATGTCGCCTCCGGACGCCCAAGGTCATGCCTTGAGGCCCCGCTCGTTGTAAACCAAACCCGCTAGTCGGTCAAATTACCGGAGGTACAAGCGTTTTCCCGCGGCGCCGGGGGCGGCGCCCGTCACGGGATCGCAATATTTTCCTGCTGGCAGCGCTGGACCAGCGGCGGCTGGAACTGCGGCGAGACCCGGCCGTAGTACAGCTTGGCGGCCGCCACGTCGTGCGCGGCGCACGCATAGGTCACCGCCATGCGGTACATGCGGTCGTTCTGCTTGCAGCCGAGCGCCTTGACCACGAGCGAGAACGCCGACTTCGAGAACCCGGCGCTGAACTGGTTCGCCGCCTGCGACATGAGATCGTCGACGATGATCGTGTCGCAGGTCGGGCCCTTGGGCGGGGTGTCCACCGGCGGCGGCGGGGTCGGAGGCCCGTTGCTGCCAACCGGCGGACGCGAGGTGTCGGTGCCCCCCGCCGGGCCGGCCGCGCGGTCCACGCACTTGGCCGCGATCCCCGCGACCGCGTTGAACACGGCGGGAGTGCTGCTCGCGCTGACCTGCGCCTGCAGGCGCCTGACCCCCGCGCAGTCGCTCTTGCCGACCAGCGCCGCGGCCTTGCGCCGGTTCTCGTCGACCGTCTTGGCCTCGGCGGCGCGGAACGCGTCGTTCGACGCCGGGGAGTAGAACGAGTCCGAGCCGATCGCCTTGATCTGCTTCTGCGCCTCGCGCAGGTTGCCCTCGGCGATCGCGGTCTTCAGCTTGTCGGCGGCGAGCGAGGCGGAGGTCTCCTTCACGGCCTTCTGGCTGAACTCCTCGGCCTTGGGGGCGACGGAGCGGTCCCTGGCCGCCAGCGTCGCGAGCTCGCCCGCGCAGTCGTGCAGGTCCTGCCACTTCTGGTTGACCTCGAGCTCGGCGCACCGCGCCGCCGTGGCCTTGGCGTCCCCGGTCTTCGCGGTCGCCCCCGCGGGCTCGACGGTCTTCGGCCCCGGGCCCGCGGCGTCCTCGGGGACCTGCGCGGCCGGCGCAGCGCCGGGCGGGCTGGCCGGGTCGAGCACGACCGCGTCCTCGGCATCGGGCGGGACACCGGCGGTCGCGCCCTGGCTGCCGGTTGCGCTGCCGTGCCGGTTCGATTCGTTCGTGGCCTGGCGCCAGGTGTAGACCGCGACGCTGGCGACCAGCACGACGATCGCGGCGATCAGCGCGACCACCATGCCGCGCCGGCCGCCGGCCTCGGGGACGTCGGTGATCACCGCGTCGCGCGCGAACACGAAGTCCTCGCCGGCCTCGACGAAGCGCAGCCGGACGTGGCCGAGGTCGACCACGTCGCCGCGCCGCAGCTCGACCTTGCCGTAGTCCGAGCCGTTGACCCGCACGCCGTTGGACGACTGCAGGTCGCTGATCGTGTAGCGGCCGGTCTCGGGCTCGCGGGTCAGCTTGGCGTGGTTCCGGCTGATCGAGCGGTGGTTGACGACGATATCGTTCTCGTCGGTGCGGCCGATGATCATCTGCGGCCGCGACAGCTCGAACTCCTTGCCGGCGAAGTTCGACGACAGCACGACCAGCTTGCCGTAGCCGCCCGGCGCGGTCATCGCGGCGACCGCCGCCGCGGTGGCCGGCCCGACGCTGCGGCCCGGATCGGTGTCCGACATCGCGACCATCGTGCGGTTGGGCCGGTTCAGATCGCCGATCATCGGCGGCACCGTCGGCACCGGGGTCGCGATCGCCGGTGCGATCACCCCCGTGCCCATCGGCGCCGCGACCGCCGGCATCGAGTCGGTCGGCCCGGCCTCGACCCGCTCGATCGGCGTGGTCCGCGACTCGTCGACCTGATCGAGGCCCTCGGCCTTGAGGTACAGCTTGTAGTCGCCGATCTGGACCTGGTCGCTGACCCGCAGCGACACGCGCTCGGCGATCCGCGCGTTGTTGACCCGGATCCCGTTGTAGCTGCCGAGGTCCTCGATGTGGACCTCGCCGTTGTTGCGGAGGATGCGCGCGTGGCGCCGCGACACGTTCCGCTCGGTCAGCCGGATCGTGTTGCCTTCCTTGCGGCCGATCGTGATCTCATCGCGGATCAGAGGGACGATCGTCGTCTTTCCCTCGTCGTCCTGGATCACCAGCTTGAACATCGTCGGATTGCGTCCCCGCGGTTAGCGTTGCCTAAACGCCCACGTTCGTTGGTTGTACCAGTCCAAGCTTCTGTAAAACAACTGTCACACCGACTACTTGCTACCGCTTCTGAAGGGCTTGCCGGGCCAGCCGGAGCGCCGCGGCCAGCTGTGGATCCTCGGCCGGTGGCTTGATTGTGGCATCGTTCCCGGGGCTCGCGCCACTGCCGTTGCGCTCGCCTGCCACGATCTCTTCCGGAGCGAACGGCAGGGCCACGACATCGGGTATTATCCCATTGGATTCAAGCAACTTACCAGCGGGTGTGTAATATCGCGCAGTGGTCAGCTTGAGCCCGGAGCCGTCGTCGAGATCGTAGAATGTCTGGACGGTGCCCTTGCCGTAGGTCGGCACCCCCACGAGCTGCGCGCGACCCTGATCGCGGAGCGCCGCAGCGAGGATCTCGGCGGCCGACGCCGTGCCCTGGTCGACCAGCGCGATCACCGGGACGCCGACCGCGACCCCGCCCTTGTGCGCGACCTGGGTCTCGACACTGCCGCGCCGGCCGCGGATCGTGACGATCGTGCCGCTGTCGAGGAACTGGTCGGCGACCGCGATCGACTGGTCGACCAGGCCGCCCGGGTCGTTGCGCAGGTCGAGGACGAGCGCGTCGAGCGCGCCCTGCTGGCGGAGCTTGGTCAGCGCGGCGAGCACGTCGGCCGAGGTCGCCTCGGAGAACCGGGTGATCGCGAGGTAGCCGATCCGCTTGTCGAGCACGTCGTGGCGCACGGTCGGCTGCTTGACCTGGGCGCGGACGACGGGGAACGGCCTGGGCTCGCGCCAGCCGGTGCGCTGCACGCTGATCGTGACCCGGGTGCCGGACGCGCCGCGCAGCCGCGCCTCCCAGCTGCCGGCGTCGCGCTTCTCGTGGCCGACCTCGGCGGTGGCCTCGCCGTCGATCGCGACGACCGAGTCGTCGAGCTGGAGCCCGGCGAGATCGGCGGGCGAGCCATGCACGATCGCGTCGATCGTCGGGTACGGCGGCACGCTGGGCCGCGCGTCGTCGACCTCGCCGGGCGCCAGCGTCACGCCGACGCCGCCGAACTCGCCCTCGGTGTCCTGGCGCAGGTGCTGGTAGCGGCTCGGCGGCAGGAACGTCGAGTGCGGATCGAGGTTGTGGAGCATGCCGCGGGTGGCGTCGTACAGGAGCTTGCGCTCGTCGATCGGGTCGACGTAGTTGGCCTCGACCGTCGCGAGCGCCTGGGCGAACGCGTCGATCGACTTGAACCGCGCGACATCGGCGCGCGGCACGGCGTTGGCGAGGATCGCACTGGCGGCTGCGGCACCCGCGACGAACGCGGCGGCATGCGATGCGCGCGACACCCGATCAGTCTAGAGCATGTCGCGGCCGGGTGCTGCGCGGGGGTGGTGCGCGACTGGTGGTGCGCGACTGGCGGTGCGGGACGCGGGGTGCGCGATGCCGGGTGCGCGATGCCGGGTGCGCGATGCCGGGGTTGCGCGACGCGGGGTGCGGGACGCGGAGTGCGCCGGCGCACGGATCGCCGGGCCGGCGAGCAGCGGTTCCGGATCGATCGGCAGGCCACCGGGGCCGAGCTTGACCCGGATCTCCAGGTAGACCCGGTGACGCGCCGCACGTCCCAGCCGGTCGCCCGCCGCGATCGGTGCGCCGGCCGGCGCCGCGACCTCGCCGAGCTTGCCGACCACCGCGACGAAGCCGCCGCAGTCGATGATCACGCCCTGGTCGAGGCCGCGGATCGGCCCCGCATAGCGCACCGTGTCGGCGGCGGGCGCGGTGACCGGGCTGTGATCGGAGACCTCGATGTCGATCCCGCGGCGCGACAGCGTCGCCTTCGAGCGCTCGTGCGCCAGCGTGCCGAAGTGGCGCGCGATCGCGCCGGGCGCGGGGCGAGCGAGCTCGCCGGGCAGCGCGACCGCGGGCAGCCGCGCGAGATCGCCGGCGACCCGGTCGCGCGCGCCGCGCAGCCGGGCGAGCTCGTCGGCCAGCCGCGCGCGCTCGTCGAGATCGCGCTGGAGCAGGACGCCCGCCGCCGCCCGCCGCCGGGCCACCGCCGCCGCGTCATCCGCCGGGTCGGCGCGCACCGCGCGCAGCGCGGCCGCGAGCCGCCGGGTGCGAGCCGCCTCGACGCCGGTGAGCTTGTCGCCGACCGCCGCCCGCGCGCGATCGACCGCCGCGGCCTGGTCGGCGAGCTCGCGGGCGAGCGCGGCGCGCGGCGCACCGCCGGGGTCGGCCGCGGGGGACCCGGCCACGGGCAGGCCTTGCACCGCCGGATGCCCGCCGTCGAGCTCGCCGCTCGCGCCCGCCCACGCCGGTGGCGCGAAGCGGGACAGCGCCAGGGCGAGCGCGGCGGCGATCATGCGCCGATCAGCGCGCACGGCCGACTCCGGCGAAGCCGCCGCCGAGGCTGCCGAGCAACGCGCCGAGCCCGAGCAGCGCGCCGAGCGCCAGCGCGGGCGACACGGGCGCCAGGCCGGCGAACGAGGTGCCGAGCCCGCGCAGCGCCGCACCGAGCGCGACCGCCGCGACCAGCGCCGCGCCTGCGCCGTGCAGCGCGCCGGCCAGCGCGCTCGGCAACGCGGTGAACCCGGGGGATGCGCCGAGCAGCGCGAGCACCCGCGCCTCGCGCTCGGGGCGAGCCAGGCCGATCCGGACCACCGCGAGCGCGATCACCAGCGCGAGCGCCGCGACGACCGCCGCGGCCGGCCACGCCACCTCCCGCGCGCCGGCCAGGGCGGGCGCGAGCGGATCGCCGCCGCCGTCCTCGACCACGACGTCGGCGACGCCGGGCGCGCCGCGCAGCGCGCGCAGGGTCGGGCTGAGCGCCACCACGTCGCGCACGCCGGGCGCGAGCCGGACCTCGACCGACGCCGGCAGGCTCGCGAGGTCGATGCCGTCGAGCAGCGCCGGGTCGGCGCCGAGCGCCCGGGTCAGCCGGCGCGCCGACTCCGCGGCCGGCACCAGCTCGGCGCGCTCGACGCCGCGCAGCGCCGACAGCTCGCCGACCAGCGCCCGGGCGCGGGCGTCGACGGCCTCGCCCGGCCCGGGGTCGAGCCGGGGGTCGAGGTAGACGACCATGCTGGCGCCGGCGCCGGGGTGAGCGGCGGCCCAGCGATCGATCGCGGCCGCGGCGAGCACCGCGCCGACGGCGACGCCCAGCGCGCATGCCAGCGCGAGCGCCGTCCACACCGTGGCGCGCGGGCCGCGGGTCGCGATCGCGCCGGCGCGCCGCACGGCAGCGCCCAGGCGCGCGGCCGTGCGCGCAGCCAGATGGCTCACGCGCCCTCGTCGGCGCGCGCCCCGGGCAGCGCCGGAGCGATCCGGGCGACGCGGCGGAGGTGAGGCCCCAGCAGGCCGGTGACGCGATCGAACACCGCCTCGGGCACGGGGCCCGGCTCGGGCTCGCGCGTCGCGTCGGCGGCGCCGCGCCGGCGGCCGCCGGTCATCGGGCGCGGTCGGCCCACCCGGCCCGCCCCGCCGCGCGATCCGCGGCGCAGCGCCGGGGTCATCGCACGCCTGCCGGCCGCGCCGCGAGCGGGAACGGCAGCACGTTGGACGGCGGCGCCGGCTCGGCGGCCGCGCCCCCGATCGGCGACGACTCGTCGACCAGCAGGTCGTCGAGCGCGACGCCCTGCATCGCGATCTGCGACACCGGCTGGAGCGCGCCGTGGACCAGCGCGAGCTGGCGCCAGCCGCCGCGCTCGGCGATCGCGCGCAGCGCGGGATCGCGGCCGAGCACCAGGCACGCGGTGCCGCGGCTGGCTGCGTCGGAGATCGCGCCGCACACCAGCTCGGCGCCCTCGGCGTCCTGCGCGCTGGTCGGATGGTCGGCGATCAGGAGCTCGGGCTCGCGGACCAGCGCGCGCGCCACCGCGACCCGCTGGCGCGCCGCCATCGCGAGCTCGCCGACCGGCAGCGCCGCCTCGGCCTCGAGGCCGAGCAGCGCGAGCACGCGCGCGGCGCGCTCGATCGAGATCGATCGCGGGATGCCGTCGATCTCGAGCGGCAGCACGACGTTGAGCTGGGCGCTGCGATCCTCGAGCAGGCACAGGTCCTGGGGCACGATGCCGATCCGCCGGCGCAGCAGGCGCAGCGACGACCGGCGCAGCCGCGCGACGTCGCGGCCGAGCACCTCGATCCGCCCGGCGGCCGGCGCGACCTCGCCGAGCACGGTCGCGGCGAGCCGCGACGTGCCGACGCCGGCGGCGCCCACGATGAGCACGCGCTCTCCGCCGGTGACCCGGACGCTCGCCTCGCGAACCAGCGGCGCGCCGCCGCGGGGATGGTCGAGGCGGACATCGACCAGCTCGATCCCAGACCGATTCGTGATCATCGCCTCCAGACCTACGCCCCCCGATCCCACATGGCAAAAAAACGGCAGTGTCCGGCGTGATCAGTAGCAGACCAGGCCGTGGGTCGACGTCGGTGGCAGGCCGATCGGGAGTGCCGCGGCGGTCTTCTCCATGCTGCCCTGATAGACCCGCAGGCCGTTGGCGTTGCGGGTGGGATCGGCGACGACGATCGAGCCGTCCGGGCAGAACTCGACGTCGCCCGCGATCTCGGTGCCGGCGTTGAGCGCGCCGGGCTGCAGCATGCCGGTCGACATGTCGAGCGCGCGCAGATCGGCGTGAGGGAACGTCGTCGGCACCGCGAAGAAGCCGAGCGCGCCGCCCGCGTCGGCCTCGAACGCGATCCGGCTGGCGTAGCCGCCGAGGTCCGCGTTGTCGACCAGGCAGCCCGCGGCCTGGGGCGTCGCGCCCGGCACGATGCGCTTGACGCAGCCGCTGCCGTCGTCGAACAGCACCGTGCCGATCACCAGCTCGCCGCCATGCGGCGCGCCGGCCGGCACCTGCTCGAGCAGGCTGAACGGGTTGTCGTGACCCAGGGTCAGGGTCGCCCGCACATGCGCGGTCGCGGTGTCGACGACGTAGACCTTGCCCGGGCCGCGCGGCGGCAGGAACGGCTGGGTGTCGTCGAGCAGCTGGCACGCCACGTAGAGGTCGGAACCGACCAGGTAGATCGACTCGCAGTTCGGCTTGCCGTCGGGGTCGTCGGCCGACAGGTCGATCACCGACGTGGCGGTCGAGCCGCGGGTCAGCACGGTGACGCCGGCGCTGCCGTAGGTCGGGACGTAGAGCTTGTCGCCGACCACCGCGACGTCCTGCGGGTTGGAGCCCGCGCCGGTGCCGAGCTGGTCCTCGAACGCCAGGGTCTGGTCGTCGAGGATCGTGATGTTGTTGCCGTCGGCGCGGTTGACGATGAACAGCTCGTGGCCGGCGTGGCGGAGCACCGGGTCGTCGCCGACCGCCATCGCCGGTCCGGCGTTGCTGTGGACCACGCCGGTCGCCGCGTCGTAGGTCGACAGCACGCCGGGGTGGCCCGGGTTGAAGTCCCCGGCGACCACGACCGCGCGCACGGCCGCCGAGCTGCCGCTGCCGCCCCCGTCGGAGCCGGAGCCAGGCGAACCGCCGCCGCCATCACCACCCCCACCACCGCCCCCGTCGACACCGCCGGACGGCCCGGAGCCAGGCGAAACGGCGCGGGCGTTGTCGCCGCATCCGGCGAGTGCGGCCGCCGAGGCGAGCACCGAGGCGAGCAAGCAGACGAGCGGAGTCGTGATCGCAATCCTGGTCATGAGATCCTCGCGAGCTAGTAGGTCCAGTCGAGGGTGAGATCGAAGCTGCGCCCGGGCAGCGGGAACCGCGCGACGTCGGTCAGCGCGGTCGGGGACTCGGTGAGCGACGGCGACGGCGGCGGATCGAGCGGCAGCTGGACGACGCGGAGGTCGGTCAGGTTGGCGACGGTCAGCGCCGCGGCCAGCCCGCCGGCGAGCTCGATCCGCGCGCCCGCGCCGGTGAGCACGCGGCCCGGGACCTCGCCCAGGCCGGCCGGATCGAGCGTGCTCATCGACTGCCAGCTGGCGTCGATCCAGAGCTCGGCGGCGCGGCCGAGCACGCGGCGCGCGGCCGAGGCCCGCGCGTACAGCGCATGGCCGGGCTCGCGCGGCACCGGCTTGCCGTTGACGCTGGGATCTCCCGCGAGCTGTGCGGTGACCAGCCGGGTGTAGCTGGCGGTCACGCTCAGCGTCCGCGCGTAGCGCGCCGACGCGACCAGCTCGGCGCCCCAGGCCTGGGTATCGCCGATGTTGGCCGCGCGCGCGACGAACCCGGCGCTGGTGATCAGCGCGATCGTGTCGTGCGCGCGGTGCGCGAAGCCGTCGGCCTCGACGAACACGCGATCGACGTCGCCGATCGGCCGGGCCGGCGCCCACACCACGCCGAGGTCACCCGACGGGCCGCGCTCCGGCCGCAGGTCCGGCGAGCCGAGGATGTAGCCGCGGTCGCCGAACACCTCGATCAGCGTGGGCAGCCGGACGTACCACCCGGCGCTGCCCTTGATCGCCAGGTCGTCGACGGCCGCCAGCCGCGCGGTCAGCCGCGGGCTCGGCACCGCGTCGCGGCGGGCCGCCACCGGGACCAGCGCCTGGGGGCCGGCCGTCAGCGGGGTCGGCGCGGTGCGCACCAGGTCGAGCCGGACCGCCGGCGTGATGACCAGCCGCGCGTCGGGCGGATCGAGCACGAGGTCGGCCGCCGCGGTCAGCGCACCGGCGACCCGATCGCCGGTCAGCGCAGGCTGCTGGCCCCTCGCGTCGCGGTCGCGGAACCGCTCGCCGCGCAGCTCGACCCCGAGCACGGCGCGGTGCGGACCGAGCGCCGCCCGCCAGGTCGTCGACGCACCGCCCGCGAGCGTCAGGTAGTCGCGGTCCGCGATCCCCAGGCCGAGCTCGCCGCGCGGATCGCCGAGGTGCTGGCGCTCGACCAGGAGGTAGGCGAGCTGGCGCGCGCTCGCCGGGCCGACCTCGGCGTCGAACGCGCCGTCGCCGATCACGTCGGTGGTCGACAGCCGCGCCTCGAGCGCCGGCTGGGCGATCGATCCCGGCAGGCCCTGGCGCTTGTAGGCCGCGCGCAGCCCGCCGACGAGCGAGCGATCCGGCGTGCCCCACCGGGTCGCGCCGTCGATCGCGTCGAACCGGTTGTTGCGCCGCACCCGGTAGCCGTCGTCGGCCCGGTTGAGCGGCGTCGAGTTGTCGTCGTAGTACGTGTAATCTCCGGTCGCGCCCGCGTAGCCGATCGCAGCCGACGACAGCACGCCGCCGTGGTCGTCGCCGTAGCGCACCCGGGCGTGCCGCGCGCCGTACGAGCCGACGCCCGCCGATGCCGTGATCCGCTCGCCGTGCTCGCCCGGCCCGAGCCGGGTCACCAGGTTGAGCGCGCCGCCGACCCCGGCGCCGCCGAGCTCGACCGGCACCGCGCCGCGGTACAGATCGACCTGGCCGAACGCATCGAGCGAGAACCGGCCGAGGTCGGTGGTCACCTCGGCGATCCGGGCCAGCGGCACGCCGTCGATCAGCACCGCGGTGTGGCCGGGCGCCGCGCCGCGCACCGCGACCGAGGCATACGCGCCGAGCCCGCCCAGGCTCCGGACGTGCGCACCGACCGCGGTGGCGACCGCGTCGGCGACCGACACCGCCGCCGGGTGCTCGTCGGGATGGAGCACGGTGACGAACGGCGCGTCGCCGAGCGCGCGGTTGCGGTCGCGCGCCGCCTCGCCCGGCGCGTGGTCGACGATGACGATCGTCTCGCCGGGCTGGGTCGGCTGGTCGTCCGCCGCGGCGCGCGGCCCCGGCGCGCCGAGACCGACGCCGAGCAGCGCCCAGCGGATGGATCGACGGATAGATCGACGGATGGATCGTTGGCGGAACGTCATGTCACCCCACGTGACGCGGGCCGGGCGACCATGCGGCGCGCCCGGCGGGGCCCCGAACGGGCCCGACCACGGGGATGACCAACGCCGACAGCGCGTCCTTCACACCCGAAGTGCAAACGGAAGGAGGTGTCCTGACTCCCGGATCGTCCTAAGCGGCGCCTTCCCAGTTGCCCAGTGGCTGGCCAGCACCGATCTCGTCGCCGAGATCAGATGCCCGTGCCGCGTCGTCCCCGGTCACAGTAGCGGGGGCTGTGCCGGATTGTGCACCGGCTTCCCTGCTTCCGTCGGAGCTGTCGCTTGCGTCGTCTTCGATAGACCTCCGGCCATGTAGGTAGCCGCGGTCCCCGCGCGAGTCAATGGTTGATTTGGCGCCAGGCGCGCAGGATGCTGAGACCATGCGGTATTGCCTCCGGGCGGCCGGGATCGCGCTCGTGGCGTGTGGCGGCTCCGGCGATCCGCCGCCTGGCGATGCGCCGGGTGCCGGCGAGCCGGCCGAGCTCGCCGGGATCACGCAGTACCACAACCAGGTCCGCGCGATGATCGACACCACGGGCGTCGCCGGCGGCCCGCTGACCGCGCTCGCGTGGGACGCCTCGCTCGCCGCGACCGCCGCGGCGTGGGTCGCCCGCTGCCAGGACGGCGACGGCAACGGGCTGGTCGACCACAACGCCGACCGCTCGACCGGCCACCCGTGGTACGTTGGCGAGAACATCTTCGGGTCGGGTGGCACCGCGACCGCGCACGACGCGGTCCTGCTGCCGGTGTACGGCTGGGCTTCCGAGGCCACGCATTACCACTACGCGACCAGCTCCTGCGATCCGGGCGCGACGTGCGGCCACTACACGCAGGTCGTGTGGCGCGCCACCCAGCGCCTCGGCTGCGCGCTCGGCCGCTGCCCCGGCCTCGCGTTCGCAAGCGCGATCGTCTGCGACTACGGTCCGGGCGGCAACGTCGGCAGTCAGTCGCCGTACTAGCCCGGCGAGCCGCTACTTCGCGGTCACGATGTCGTCGTGCATCTTGCCGAGCGCGGCGAGCAGCTCCTGCTGCTCCGCGGCACCGACGTGGAACTGCTGGAGCGATGCCGTGAGGTCCTCGACCAGCGCGGCGAAGTGGGCGTCCTTGATCGCCATGCCGGCGTGCGCGGTCTTCATGTCCTTGTAGAGGCCGGTGTACTTGCACGGCCCGCCGGTCGCCTCGCAGATCTGCTCGACCAGCTTCATCTCCAGGCCGGGCAGGTCGGCGTGGGCGAAGAAGCCGTTGATCCGCCCGTCGTTGGCGACCCGCTGCTCGACGAAGTCCTTGACCACCAGGGCGATCGCGTCCTTCCTGCCGAGCCGGTCGTACAGCGAGGCGGCCGGGGCCGCCCGGGGCTCCGGCGCCCGGGCCGCGCCGCCGCACGCCGCGAGGCTGGCTGCCAGCAGCACCGTCGTCGAGATCGTTCGAGTCTTCATGGGTTCCTTCCGCGCCGAGGCGCGCCGCCACGGCGTTGCCGTTCTGGTTTGCCGTTGCTGCGATCGCCCGCGCCGGTCGGATCAATGCATACATTGCGCGACCGGCCGCGTGCGCTTGACCCGTGGCGCGTCCGCCCCGATGTTGCGGCCATGGCCCAAGATCTGGCGAACAAGACATTCATCGTGACCGGCGCCAACACCGGCATCGGCAAGGTCACGGCGACGGAGCTCGCGCGCCGCGGTGCACACGTCCTTCTCGCCTGCCGCTCGAAGGACAAGGCCGCGGCGGTGATCGACGAGATCCAGCGCGCCACCGGCAACACCACCGCCGAGTACGTCCACCTCGACCTCGGCGACCTCGCGTCGGTGCGCGCGTGCGCCGAGGCGATCGCCGCGCGCGGCACCCCGATCCACGGCCTGATCAACAACGCGGGCGTGGCCGGATCGAAGGGCCTGACCCGCGACGGCTTCGAGCTGACCTGGGGCATCAACCACCTCGGGCCCTACCTGTTCACCCGGCTGTTGCTCGACCGGGTCAAGCAGGCCGGCCAGGCGCGGATCGTCAACGTCGCCAGCGCGTCGCACTACAACGCGACCGGGATCGACTGGGACGCGCTGAAGCAGCCGACCCGCAGCGCGACCGGGATGCGCGAGTACGCGGTGTCCAAGCTGTCCAACGTGCTGTTCGCCAGCGAGCTGGCGCGCCGGCTCGACGGCACCGGCGTCACGACCTACGCGCTCCACCCCGGTGTGGTCGCGACCGACGTGTGGCGCCGCGTGCCGGGGCCGCTGCGCTGGCTGATCAAGCGGTTCATGATCACCCCCGAGCAGGGCGCCGTGGCCAGCCTGCGCTGCGCCACCGACCCCGAGCTCGCCGGCCAGACCGGCCGCTACTACGACGTCGGCGGCAAGGAGAAGGCGCCGAGCCAGCTCGCCGGCGACGCCGAGCTGGCGAAGGCGCTGTGGACCCGCAGCGCCGAGTGGACGAACCTGCCGGCGTGACCGCCGGCGCTGCTGGATCACATGAGATCGACCGGTAGTCGATTTCGCGAGATCTTGCCGTTGTTCACAAGGGCCGAAATGACCAGGTACTCCGAGACTTCGAAATAGTCCGCCGCCTCCTGGACTCCGGCCTCATCCGTGCCCCTGTCATCAGTAAGCGCGTCGAGCTCCACCCACGGACAGAGCAGCTCCTGCGCAAACGACCGCTCGAACTTCTGGAGCGCCGTTTGTACGTCGGAGACCGGAAGAACCCGATCGGCGGGATCTGCCACGATCGCCGCTCCGATCAGCCGCGCGACATAAAATCGCTGATTCGTCCGGCGCGAACTCGTCGGGAGCAACGACGTGCGGCCGCGATCCACGTCCTCGCGAAAGCCGCCCGCCAGCGCCCTCCGTCCGGTCCCCGTGGCGCCAGTGGTCGAAGCAATCCCCGCGGCGAGCCTGGTCTCCAGCAGATCCTCCAGGACCCCCGTCGCGAGCGGCCCCTGCCGCACGCCCAGCCTTGCGCGAAATGCAGCTGCCAGCCGGCGCCCACGCTGCCAGGGCAGCTCGTCATCCACGGCCAGAGGTACGTCGACGCTCGGATCGAGCTTGACCACCCACGGCGAACCCCGCATCGCCGCCAGCGTCCGCCGAGCTCCGGCAAGGCGATCCGGCATCGTCGTCGATGCCGCGATGACCTCATCGCCAGACGACGGACCCGCCTCCCTCGCCAGCTGGATCGCGGAGATCAGCCATTGGGGATCCGCCGTCCCTGGGTGCAGGCCGGCAAGCGCTTGCAGCTTGCACTCATGCGCAAGTGTGGGATCTGTGCGCTCCTCCCGCAGCTCCTCGCGCACCTCCCGGAGTTCGCGCTCGTCCGGGAGACGGCTCGCGAGACGGACCTCCAGTACATCCACGAGGTCATCCACCGCCTTCTCGAACTGTCGAGCCGGGACCCTCACATCGATGTTGCGCAGGTAGCGCACGGCGGCCACGTCGGCGACTTGCTCCGCCCGCGCCTGCACGTGGATGAAATCCCCATCGCTGTCGAACGTGACGCTGGGCCATGCGTAGTCACTGCTAATCGCCGCCATCGAGTGCGCCTTGCGCCAATCAAAGCCCGGAACCGCTGGTCGCGGTTCCCATCGCAACCGCCACCAGTTCAGGAGGAGCCAGCGGACTGCGAGGTACATCGGGACGTGAATGCTGTCTCGCACGGTGTGCGCGAAGACGTCATTCACCTCGGTGAGGGGAACGTCTCCAGCCGCGATCGTGAGCGACGACAGCATCTCGTTCTCCTTCGGATCCACGAGATCACTCGCCAGCCAGCTGTTCACTCTGAACTCAAGCCCCGGCATGTCGACGCTCCCTCCACACTCGTTTGACCTCTTCTGACCATGGATCACGGAGACGAACCGGGTAGCCATGGTAGCGGCCCGGGCGGCTGCCTCCGTAGATCAGCTCGAAAACCTGCTCACCATCATCGACGACCCACATCTGCTTGGGGAATCCCGCGGACCATACCTCGCTCACCAGCCCGACCTGAATTGCACGCGCAAACAGGAACGCGTGCATGCAGCCCATCGACGTGCCCATCATCAGCCGGAGGTGCTCGACGCGGAGCCCGTCGACCAGCAGCGCGTGCGTGGACTCGACCAGGTCGGCGTAGCCGTAGTGCGGGAACTTCGCGTGCATCCCGTCCGACGGCTTGGTCGAGCCGCCGTGGCCGATGCCGTCGGGGATGATCACGTAGTAGCGCGTCAGGTCGAGCGCCTGGCCGGGGCCGAACAGCGGCTCGGTGAACTGCTTGCGGAAGAACTGCGTGCCCGAGCCCGTGGTGCCGTGCAGGATGACGACCGCGTTGGTCACCCGGCCGGCGGCGTCGCGCTTCGCCGTGCCCAGCGTGACGTAGTGCAGCCGGACCTCGGGCAGCTTCTCGCCGCTGGTGAATGCGAAGTCCTTGATCGTGTAGTCGCCCGGCACCGGGGTCATGCCGGCGATCGGCTGCGGCGCCGCGCGCGGCGCGGCCGGTGCGGGCGGCGCGCCCGGACCGGCCGGCGCGGTGGGCGCGGGCAGATCCCGCGTGTCCTCGCACGCGGCGAGCCAGGTGACCAGGCAGACCAGGGCGGCGGTGGCGAGCTTCATGCCGCGACCATATCGCAGCGCCACCGCCGGCGATCACAGCTTCTCGAGCATCACGGTCCCGTCGGGGGTGCCCAGGCCGGTGCACGCGTCCCAGCCGGTGGCAGCCTGGTAGCCGGGCGGCCCGTGCTCGATCGCGTTGGTGCCCTGGGTGACGTCGGTCAGCATGCTCGGGTTCTTGTAGAGCAGCGGATTGATGAAGCCGAGGTTCTTGTTCTTGGCCTGGCTCAGCCGGGCGATCAGGCCCGCCATCAGCGGCGCCACCGCGCTGGTGCCGCCGGCGGCGCCCTCCATCCCGTCGACGCGCATGAAGTAGTTGGTCGCGCTCATCGCGATGTCGGGAACGCCGCGCCCCGGCTTGCCGCCGTGCAGGGGCTCCGGCAGCTTCATGCCCTGCTGGTACGCGGGCACGTCGAACACCTGGCTGATCCCGCCGCCGGTCGCCCAGCCCCCGCCGCCGCCGGACGCGTCGAACGGCGTGCCGTCGTTCCACACCACGTCGACGCCGCCCTCGATCTGCGTCCCGCCGCAGCCGAGCACGAGCTCGTCGCACGCCGGGTGATCGACGTGGATCTTGCCGTCCCAGTCGCCCGCGCCGCGATCGGCGCAGCCGTGGTCGCCGGCGGCGGCGCACACCGTGATCCCCAGGCTGGCAGCCGCGGCGCAGATCTCGTGGAACGCCTGGATGCCCTGCCGGTCGGTCGCGGTCTCCGGGGCGCCCCAGCTGATCGAGATCACCCCGGGCTTGTGCGCGGTGTCGTGGACCGCGGCGCCGAGCGCGTCGAGGAAGCCCTTGTCGCTGTTCGCTCCGAAGTACACCGCGAGGCTGGCGCCGGGCGCGACCACCCCCGCGATCTCGATATCCATCATCACCTCGGCGTCGGCGGAGTCGGCCGTGCTCGGAGAGTTGCCGGCGTGATCGACCGAGACCGCGGTGATGTGCGGCATCGCGACCCCGGCATCGGAGAAGAACGCCTCGAGGTCGGTCGCGCGGTAGCCGCCGCCGAGCTCGATCACCGCGATGGTCTGGCCGGCGCCGTCGAGCTTCACGCCGTGGCTCTCGGTCGGGAATCGGTAGCGCGCCGCGTACTCGGTCGCGATCACGCCGCTGTGCGCGCCCGGGCCGGCCGCGCGCCCGCCGTTCGGGTGGCGCGTCCGGTGCCGGCGCCGGGTATCGAACCCGAACACGCCGGTCACGACGTCGCCGAGCTCCCGGGGGATCGCGATCTCGCCGTGGCGGCCGCGGTACGCCCCCGTCGAGTGGTGGTACAGGCCGACGTCGGCGTGGAACGCCGCCGTCAGCTGGCGCAGCTGTCCCTTCACCACCACCGTGCGCTCCACCGCGCTCCGGCACGCGACCACCAGGTCGTGGCGGCTCGCGAACTGGCAGATCGCGTCGAGGTCCGGCTCCGCCGCGCCGTACTGCTCGGCGAGCTCGGCGTGCGTCAGGTAGCGCCGCTCGGCGACCGGTGTCCGGCCGAGCTCGTGGGCGCGCTGCACCAGATCCATCGGATCGCCGACCGATCGGACGCGGATCGTCAGGCTCACGATCTCGGAGAGATCGACGGGGCCGGTTGCGCGCGAATTCGGCAGTAACTCTCGCTTGCTTCCATTCAGCGGAACATACACAGACATGACGCCTCCAGGCATTCGGGTCGCTAGACCGACATTGCGAGTCGATCAGGCCAGTCGCGTCGGTCCGCGGATCGCGCCGGTCGTGGCATCGCGCCGCACCGTCGCTGTGAACCGGCCTGGACTCGATCTTACCGCCGATGCCGGCCGGCGCCGCGCAGCAAACTCTTCATGTTCGATATTTGCCAGTTTACAGAATCACACACTCACTACCGATCTGGTGTGGCCGCGCCCTGGGGCGAGGGCGCTCGCCGGTGGTCGCGCGCGCCGGACCGACGGTCCGCCGCGGCTCGCCGCGGGCACCGCTGTGCCAGGGGCGCGCACGGTCGCGATGCCGCGCGAGCGAGCTCACAGCGCTGTCACCGCGTGCTCGCCGGCGGCGACCCCGCGCGTCGCGGTCAGCCCTTGAACTGCGTCGCGTCGATGCCGTGGCGCTGGAGCAGGCGGCGGAAGTTGGTGCGGTCGAGCCCGGCCAGCCGCGCGGCCTCGGAGATCGAACCCTTGGCGCGCTCCATCGCGAGGGTGAGGTAGTTCTTCTCGAACGCCGCGCTCGCCCGCCGCTTGGCCTCGGTCAGCGGCGGCAGCTCGTCGCTGCCGTCCGCGCTGGTCACCGCGATGGTCGTCGTGATCCGGCCGTTGCTGCGCGCCGCGATCGTGGGGGGCAGCGACTCGGGCATGATCACGTCGCCCCCCTGGCGCAGCGCGATCGCGTGCATCAGCGCGTTCTCGAGCTCGCGCACGTTGCCCGGCCAGCTGTAGCTGGTCATCACGTCGAGCACGTCGGGCGACAGGCCGAGCTGGGCCTGGCCACCGTGCTTGCGCAGGAAGTGGGCGGCGAGGATCGGCAGGTCCTCGAGCCGGTCGCGCAGCGGCGGCACGCCGATCACCACGACGTTGAGCCGGTAGAACAGGTCCTGGCGAAACCGGCTCTGCTCGACCGCCGCGGTGAGGTCGACGTGGGTCGCGGCGATCACGCGGACGTCGACGGTGCGCACACCGCTGCCGCCGACCGGGCGGACCTCACCCTCCTGGAGCACGCGGAGCAGCCGGGCCTGGACCGCCGTCGGCATGTCGCCGATCTCGTCGAGGAACAGCGTGCCGCCGTCGGCCTCGACGAACACACCCGGGCGATCGGCGCTCGCGCCGGTGAACGCGCCCTTGGCGTGGCCGAACAGCTCGCTGTCGATCAGCGAGTCGGGGATCGCGCCGCAGTTGAGCGCGACGAACCGGCGCTTGCGGCGCACGCCGCGCTCGTGGAGGGCACGGGCGACCAGCTCCTTGCCGGTGCCGCTCTCGCCGCGGATCAGGATCGAGACGTCCTGGCTGGCGAGCCGGTCGAGCGCGGCGCGCAGCTTGCGCATCGCCGGCGAGGTGCCGACCAGCAGCTGATCCGAGGCGTCGTCGAGCGTCGGGCGGACCCGCGCGAGCTCGCGGCGCAGCCTGGAGTAGCTCGCCGCCGACTCGACCATGGTCGACAGCTCGTACGGCCGGAACGGCTTGGTCAGGTAGTAGAACGCGCCGGCGCGCATGCAGGTCGTCGCGGTGTTCGCACTGTTGTCGCCGGTCAGCATGACGATCGAGGCCAGCGAGTTGGCCTCGCGGAACCGGCGCAGCACGTCGATCCCGCTCATCCCCGGCAGCCCGACGTCGAGCAGCACGACGTCCCAGCCGTCGGCCTCGCCGGCGTCGAGCCGCGCCAGGACGGACCGCGGATCATCGGCGAGCTCGACCACCAGGCCATCGCCGCCCAGCTTGCGCGCGATCGCCCGGGCGACCTCCGGATCATCCTCGACCACCATCACCCTTGCCCGTGCGGCAGTGTCGTCCATTCGGCAACGAACAGGCTCGCAGAGCCTGCCAAGAAATTCAATCGGCTAGGCGGTTCGTTCACCCGCAGCGGACGGACGCAGCGCGAGGGCGACCTCGGTCAGCCGGCGTCGGAGGTCGACCGCCGGGAACGGCTTGCAGAACACCTCGTCCGCCCCGGCCGCGAGGCAGGCCTCGCGCGTCGCCTCGTCGTCCTCGCCGCTCAGTACGGCGCAATACACTCCGGCACCGTAACGCTGCTTGTAGTGGGGTATCACCGCCAGCCCACCCGTCCTCATGTGGAGGTCGACGAGGATGATGTCGAACGCCGCCGAGCCGGCGAGCGCGATCGCGGGCTCGCCATCGTCGACCGCGGTGACCTCGAACCCGGCGCGCGACAGCGCGGTGGTCAGCGAGCGCCGCACGCCGTGGTCGTCGTCGGCGATCAGCACGCGGCAGAGCGACGCGGTGCCCGGGATCACGCCGCTTCCGCCATGGTCTGCTCGCCGAGCAGCGCGCGCAGCCGGTCGACCGCGCGCCACAGCAGCTGGCACACCCGAGACGGCGTGATCCGCAGGGTCGCGGCGATCTGCTGATAGGTGAGGTCCTCGAGGTAGTGCAGGCCGAGGATCGTCACGTCGCGCGCCTCCATGTGCTCCAGCGCGGCGCGCACCGTCGCGATCAGCTGGCGATGCGCGGCGAGCTCGTCGGGAGCCATCCGCTGGTCGGCGACCAGGATCTGATCGTCGTTGCCCAGCGGGTCGATGCCGATGTTCACCAGGTGGGACAGCCCGCTGCGGTACTGCTCGATCGGCACGCCCAGGCTGTCGGCGATCCGCTGCTCGCTCGGCGCCTCGCCGGCGTTCTCGAGCTCGCGGATCGTGTTCGAGATCTTGCGCGCGACCTGGCGGACCCGGCGCGGCAGCATGTCGCCGCGGCGCAGCTCGTCGAGCACGGCGCCCCGGATCCGGTGCTCGGCGAACGACAGGAACGGCTCGGTCCGCGACTCGTCGTAGCGCTCCGCGGCCTCGGTGAGGCCGAGCATACCGGCTGCGACCAGGTCCTCGCGCGCCACCCAGTCCGGGCAGCGCCGCGCCATCTTCAGCGCGATCCGGCGAGCGACCTCGGCGTGCTGGGAGATGAGTTGATTGCGCCACTCGTTTCGGGTGTCCATGACAAGCACCTGTGCGACCGCCAGGCCAGCGATCAGCAGCGCCGACTCTCCCGGGAGTCTCGCGGCGTTATCCCGTGCGATCCGACGATCTCGTGGGTCGCTCGATACTCGAGCCGGGTAGCACGCTACCCGGACAAATACCCGAGCGTTACCCGAAACTTGCGTCGCATCGGCCGAGCGGAGATGTCGGGCGGTGGCGTCGTCGCGACGACCGCGGAGCCAAGCCCGGCGCGACCGCGAACCGCTCGAGCTGCCGCGCGTCGATCGCGCCGGCGCGCGGGCGCGCGGGCGGACCAGCCGGCCGGCCTCGAGCAACCAGAACCGCGGGAGGCTCGACCCTGGCACCCGCGCGCCGGCTCGTCGAGCGCATCGCCGCCGACCTCGAGCACGACCGCGCGGCCGGCGAGGTCGTGGGCCGCCCGCTTGACCTCGGGGGCTGCGGCGCGGCACGGACCACACGGCACCCCGTGGCCCCGTCGGCCCGCACGCGGACCCCGGTCGGGGGAGACGCGCCGCATGCCGTGATGGTAGCGTGCAGTGCGTGGCGAAGACGAAGGGTGCCGCGACCGGGGCGCGGCCGGGTGCCATACGCGCGGCCGGGGACCGGGCACCGGGCCGGCGCAAGCTGGCCGGCGCGACCGCGAAGACCGCCCCGGGTCGCACGGCGCGGGCCCCCGCAGCCCGTGCCGCGCGCACCGCCACCGCGCCGCGCGCGGCCAGGGCCTCCGCAGCCCGTGCCGCGCGCACCACCACCGCGCCGCGCGCGGCCAGGGCCTCCGCAGC
>JBGQCL010000166.1:0-22255 GCA_041495365.1 Kofleriaceae bacterium
CCGCCGAAGATCTGGCCGGGGCGCAGGATGACGGCGGGCAGGCCGGCGGCGGCGGCGGTGGTGACCAGCTGCTCGGCCTCGAGCTTGGCCCGGGTGTAGGCGCCGCGCTCGTCGGGCCGGGGCTCGAGGTTGGCGGCCTCGCTGACCGGGCCGTTGCCGGCCGAGCCGGCCCAGTCGATCACCGACAACGAGGAGATGTGGACCAGCTGCCGGACCTTGTGCTTCTTGCAGGCGTCGATCACGTTCTGGGTGCCGACCACGGTGCCGCCCTTGTGCTCGGGCCAGCCGCCCTTCATCGCGGCGCCGCAGTGGATGACGACCTCGGCGCCGCGGACCGCGCGGTCGACCGCCTCGGGGTCGCCGAGGTTGCCGAAGCAGTACTCGACGCCGTCCTCGAGGATGTGCGGGATCCGGCGCTGGAACACGCGGACGCGGTGGCCGTCGGCGCGCAGCCGCTTGACCGTGGCCCGGCCGAGCGAGCCCGACGCGCCGGTGACCAGGAACGGCACCTTGTCGGACAGCGTGAACTTCGCGAGCCGGTCGCGCTGCTCGGCGTCGGCGGCGCGCGCGATCTTCTCGACCCAGCCGACGACCTGCGCCGCGTCGTCGACGGAGACCGGCGGCGGCTCGCCGGCCGCGAGCCGGCGGTAGAACTCGGCGACCAGGTCGCGCAGGCCCTGGTAGGCCTGGACCTCTTTCCGGACGAACTTCCAGACGTTGATCGGCACGTCGATCATCGGGCCGATCGAGTCGGCGAACGCGTTGACCAGGCGCTCGGCGGCCTTGGGCAGCGGCGTGTTGGATCGCTTGCCATGGAACATCGCGAACAGGTCGACGCGCAGCACGCTCTTGGTGCCGTGGATGATCAGCTGGCTCTGCAGCGGCCGCGTGTTGTAGGTCAGCTGGAACTGGCCGAGGCCGCGCGCGCAGCGGACCATGGCGCGCCACTCGTCGAACGCGAGGTTGGGATCGCCGCCCAGCGAGCTCCAGTCGGCGTCGACGTCCTCGATCGGACCGAGCAGCGCCTGGAGCAAGTACAGGCAGTGCACGCCGATGTCGCGGAACGGATAGCCGGCGTCGCGGTACCACGGCGGCAGCGGCCCGCCCTCGTACGGCGGGTACTCCGAGCCGCGCAGGATGTCGACCGAGACGACCTGGCCGAGCGCGCCGGCGGCGACCGCGTCGAGCGCGCGCTTGACCTGCGGGTCGTAGAGCAGCGAATGGTTGACGCTGGCGGTCAGGCCCTTCTGCCGGGCGAGCGCGCCGACCCGGCGGGCGTCCTCGACGTCCTCGGCGATCGGCTTCTCGATCAGGACGTGGCAGCCGCGCTCGAGCGCGGCGATCGCGACCCGGGCGTGCGCGGCGGGCGGAGTGAGGACATGGATCACGTTGGCGCCGGCGGCGATCAGCGCGTCCATGTCCTTGTACGCGGTGGTGCCCCACTTCTCGGCGCTGGCCTGGGCGCGCGCGGCGTCGAGATCGGTCACGCCGATCAGCTCGACGTCGGGCGCGAGCTTCTTGACCGCGGCGACGTGGAACTCGCAGATGTTGCCGGCGCCGACCATGCCGGCGCGAAATTTTGCGTTGCTCATGGGGTTCTCTGGGGGTTGCTCTGAGTCTTGTTGCGGGCGAGCTCGTCCACCGTGCGCGTCACCGCGGCGACGCGCGCGGACCAGGTCTCGTGCGTCATCGCGTCCGAGCGCGTGCGACGGGCGTCCGGTGACGCCTCGGCGAGCGCGGCGTCGAGCGCGGCGACGAACGCGTCCGGCGTGTCGGCGATCCGGCACAGCTGGCTGTGGCGCACCACCTCGGGCACCGGGGTGGACACCACCGGCAGACCGGCCGACAGGTACTCGCGCAGCTTGAGCGGGTTGACGAACGTCATGCGCTCGTCGATGCGGTACGGGATCATGCCGGCGTCGAAGCCCTTGCAATATGCGGGCAACTCGTCGTGGCGCTTCTGGCCGAGCAGGTGGACGTTGCCAAGCCCGCGGATCGCCGAGACGTCGCCCAGCACCTGGCCGATCAGCGCGATCGACCAGGCGGGCCGGGTGCGCGCGACGTGCGCGATCAGCTCGAAGTCGACCCAGTCGCGCAGCGTGCCGTAGAACCCGATCCGCGGCGCGGGCAGCGCGGCGAGGTCGGCCGGCACGGCGAGCGCCGGATCGAGCGCGCGCGCGAACGCGGCGTGATCGACCCCGTGCGGCGACACGAACGTCGCCGGGTTGACCGCGCGCTTGGCGTCGGCGAGCGCGTGGTTGATCGCGAACACCGCGTCGACCCGCTCGAGCAGGCGGCGCTCGGCGGCGACGGTCTCGGCGCGGTCGAGGTAGGAGAACATCGACCACTCGTCGACGCAGTAGTACACCGCGAGGTCCTCGCCAAGCGTGCCGACGTAGTCCGCGGTGTTGGGCAGGAACGTCCACAGCTCGAACCGATCGATGCCGAGCCGCCGCCGCAGCGCGCGGATCGTGGCGCGCAGGATCTGCCGGTTGATCGTGCGCGCGAGCGGGCTGGCCGGTAGCGGCAGGACCAGCGGCGTGAACACCCAGAGGTCGTGCTCGACGTTCTGCGGGCCGCGCGTGAACTCGGCCAGCTTGCGGCGGATCTTGCCGAGGTCGCGGCCCGACGACAGCTTCGGCGTGCGAGTTGCTAGCGAGTTCAGCCACAGCACCCGGCGGGTGCGTGCGAGCTCGCGCAGGACGTGGTGATTCGAGGTCGGATCCTCGTGCCAGTCCTTTGCAAACGCCACGATCGGTAGGGACACGACGATGCACGATAGTGGTCCGATGGCAGGCATGGCAACCCGGTGGACGTCCTGGTATGTGGGGGCTGCGTGAGAGGGCTGGCGCTGGCGAGCCTGTGGCTGGCAGGCACATGTGCGATCTCGCCCGGCTGCGAGCATGCGAGCGCGGGCCCGGCGCTCCAGATCGTCGGCGAGTCGAGCCGACTCCGGATCAGCGATCCGGTCCCGGCGAGTTCGCCGTGGTTCGATGGCGCCCGGGTGTCGCTGGTCGCGGCGCGCGGCGAGATCCTCGGGCTGCAGGTCCTGCACCGCGGCGGTGGCCCGGTCGCGCTGGCGTTCCCGGCCGCGGGCGCGGCGGTCGCCGTGCGCGGCTACGACGTCGAGGCGCTCGCCGTGCCCCGGCCGTCGACGGACATGTACGGCGGCAGCCACGGCGCCGGCCGCTACGCCGACGGGCTGTCGCCGGCGGCGCAGCCGACCACCGATCCGGCGTACTTCGAGATCGAGGTCGCGCGCGACGCGGCGCCCGGCCCGGTCACCGGCGAGCTCACGGCAGCCGGCCGCAGGATCTCCGTCACGCTGACCGTCGCGCCGGTGACCCTGCCGCCGCTGCCGATCAAGGTCTGGGCCTACGAGGATCCGCGCGAGATCGGGTGGTCGCACGCCGACGAGCAGGCGTGCATCGCGCGGTTCCGCAGCCACGGCGTCTTGCTGTCGCCCGACGTTCACCTCGACGACTGGCCGGCGCGCAAGGCGCTGCTCGCCGGGCTCCCCGACCTGCGCGACGTGCCGGTGTGGATCGACGAGGATCCGGCGGTCGCCGGCGAGCAGGTCAAGCGCTGGATCGCGATCTTCGCCGGCACCGGGCAGGTCCCGTTCGCGATCCCGATCGACGAGCCGCGCACGCCGGCCCGGCGCCAGCAGCTGCGCGCGCTCGGCGATGCGGTGCGCGCCGCGGGCGGCGGCCCCACGACCTTCCGCCTCGCCGTCACCGACGATCCGCAGCCGGTGTACGGCGACACGGTCGACCTCTACATCTCGCCGACCGCGGCCCACCTCGCCGGCGACCGCGTCGCGCGCTGGACCTACAACGGCGCGCCGCCGCGCGCGGGCTCGATGGTGCTCGACGCCGAGCCGCCCGGGATGCGGACCTGGGGCTGGATCGCCTGGCGCTGGCGGATCCCGATCTGGTACGTGTGGGACGCGCTGTACTGGCACGATCGCCACAACCGGCGCGGCGCACCGCTGCCCGGCCGGGCGCTCGATCCGCGGATCGACGCGGTCAGCTTCGACGACGGCGAGGATCACGGCAACCTCGACGGCGCGCTCGCCCTGCCGGGCTGCCAGGCCACGCTGCGGCTCGCGGCGCTGCGCCGCGGCTACCAGGACCACGCGCTGCTGGATCTCGCCGCGGCGTGCGATCGGCGGGCGGCCGACCAGCTCGCCGCCCAGCTCGTGCCGCGCGCGCTCGGCGACGCCGGCGCCACCGCGGCGTGGCCCACCGACGACGCCGCCTGGGAGGCCGCGCGGCGGCGGCTGATCGAGCTCGCGAGCTGCCCGGCGCGCTGAGCGCTGCATGAGACGCGCCGGTGCCGCGTGCCGGTGCAGCGAATCGTGGCGGCGCGGGACGCCACACCGACCGCGTGGGATCGCGCGCCGGGATGCGGTACCCTGGTCAAATCGCCCGTGGGGGGCGATCGTGGGGCGTAGTCCTTACAGGAGGGGCACAGTCATGCCAGGTCTTCTCGTCAACGGGCAAGAGATTCCAGTCGAAGGTCTCGTGATCATCAATCCGAACGACGCCGCGTGGTGCCGGCTCGATCCCAAGGACTGCCGGCAGCGGCCGACGCCGTGGGTGCGGCAGGTCATCCTGCACACCACCAAGGGCGACTCGCCGCAGACCGTGCTGCCGGGCAAGGGCCCCGGCGGCAGGGCGAAGTCCACCGCGGAGTTCTGGCGCGGCGATCCGACGCCGTCCGCCGCGCACATCGTGATCGACAACGACGGCACGGTCGCGTGCCTGTGCGATCTCGCGACGACGGAGACCTACCACGCGACGGTCAGCAACCCGTGGTCGATCGGCATCGAGATGTACCAGGAGACCGGCAACGGCATCCACGAGGCGGTGTTCGACAGCGCGGTCAAGCTGGTCCCGGCGCTGTGCCGGATCTTCGGCATCCAGTTCCAGATCCCCAGGGCCGCCTACCAGAACCGGCCGCTGCGCCGGATGGCCAGTGGCGGCGAGCACTGCGTCGGCGTGTTCGGGCATCGCGACAACACCGATCGCCGCGGCCACGGTGATCCCGGCGACGAGATCTTCGAGCGGCTCGCCGCGGCCGGCGCCGAGCGGTTCGATCACGACGCCGAGGAGGACCTCGACACCTGGAAGAACCGGCAGAACACGCTGGTCGCCGCCGGGGCCAACCTGGAGGTCGACGGCGTGCCGGGACCGGCGACCTGCACGGCGCTCAAGTGCCCGGAGCGCCCGGACGGCGTCTGGGCGCTGGGCTGATCGGCGCCGCGGCGGCTACCCGGGCGCGCCGCCGGCGCCGCCGCCCTGATCCCCGCCGTCCCCGTCGCCGCTGACGGCTCGATCCGCCTTGTCCGGCGCGTCGCCGGTGAGCGACTCGACCGACTCCTGCCCGGCGATGAGGCGCTGGGCGAGCCGGGCCGGCCGCGCGAGCTCTCCGCTCGTGAGCCGGATCGCGAACGGCACCGGCATCTCGGGCACATCGATCCAGCGCCCGCCGCGCGGCCGCGACAGCTCGCCGGCGAGCGCGGTCAGCTCGAACACCGCGGTCCAGTACATCCCCGGGTTCGCGTCGACGTCGATCGGCGCCTTGCGCCGGCGCTCCTCCGTTGCGCGCAGCGCCGCCGGCATCGTCACCGCGGTTCCGAGGCTGGTGCGCACGTGGTGCGCGAGCTCGGCGAACGCCAGGTCGATCGTCGACGACACCGACGCCGGCGCCGCCGGCACCCTGACGCGATCACCCGCCCGGTCGGTGACGTGCGCGCCGGCGCGCGTGATCGCGTCGACCAGGAACATCGGCGGCGAGCTCGCGGCCGCGTAGCGCACCTCGCCGCTGCCGCGGTAGCGCAGCTCCAGCACGCGGCGGGCGTCGAGGATCCGCGCGATCGCGATCAGCGTCGACAGGCTCGGGATCCGCGCCATCGCCGCCGCGTTGCGCTCGTCCTCGACCAGCACGACCGCGCTGCCATCGGGCTGCGGCCGGATCCGGTCGATCTTGTCGACGCGCGCCCACACCTGGGAAGCATATCCGATGGCGCGCAGACCGCCCAGCGGCGCGTTTCCCCGGCGCCAGGCGTCCGCGACGATGAGGTCATCGTTCACGTCATGGCCGTGACCTCGCCGGCGACCTGCTGGGAGATCGCGTCGTGCCCGAATCCGACAGCGCCTGGAGGATCCGAACGGTCCTGGCTCGCACACTGCCGGAAGGTCCGGCGCAGCACCACGGGCGCCACCGTCGAGGGTTTCGCGGTCGCGCGGCAAGGATTGCTCGCGATCTGTTGTAGTTGTTCGAATTCAACGCGGTTGTGCGCAAGCCTCTTGCGTTGAATCAGACGTTCGCATCGCCTACAGTTAGCAATATGCACGCGCGCGTGGCACCCGTCCCTGGACCCGTCAGGAGCGTGCAGTCCGGGAACGTAGCACGCGTCCGGCAGCCGTGGCTCGTCCAGCGCGCGTGCAAGGCGTGCAGCCAGGACGACAACCAGCGCGTGCAGCGCTGCGCAGCTCCAGCCCCCGCCGCCGCGCCCGCATCCGCGGCTGCGGTTCACGTCGGTCACGGTGGTCAGCCGCTGCCATCGCCGGTGCTGGGCTTGATGCAGTCGCGGTTCGAGCACGACTTCTCCGGCGTGCGCGTGCACACCGATGCGGAGGCGGCGAGGTCGGCCCGTGCGCTGTCGGCGCGCGCGTACACGACGGGAAGCGACGTCGTGTTCAACGCCGGCGAGTACCAGCCTGCGAGCCGGGATGGGTTGCGACTGATCGCGCACGAGCTCGCACACGTCGTCCAGCAATCCACGCTCGCGCTGAAGCCGCAGTCGTTCGCGGTGAGCACACCCGGTGACGCCGGCGAGCGCGAAGCGGACGCCGCGGCCGACGCCGTGATGGGTGGTGCCACCGTGCCGCGTCTTGGAGCCGCACCGGCGCCGCTGCAGCGCAAGTGCGGCAGCGCGCTCGGCGCGCCGTCGCCCGCGTGCACGCCATCGACCGACTCGGTCATCGGCTGGGACTTTCCGTTCGTCGTCAACTGCGACGATCTCCGACCAGGCGGCGACGCGAACGTCACCAAGTTCACGGCGGGTTCGACGCTGGACGTGCACGGCTTCGCCAGCATCGACGGCCCGGCGGTGTTCAACCTCGATCTATCGTGCCACCGCGCGAACAAGGTCGCCGACCTGCTGCGCACCCGGCGCCCCGATTGCACGGTGGGCGGCGTGTTCATGCATGGCGGCGTGCCCACGGCCGGCATGCTCCCCGGACCCAGCGATCCGAACTTCTACCGCAGCGTCGTCGTCAAGGAAAACAAGGTCAAGCCCAAGCCCGACGAGCCGGCGGCGAGCTGTGGTCCGGACGCGACCGGCTGGCTCATCCAGCAGATGGTGGCCGGAAAGAAGAACGCCAAGGTCCTCGCGATCCGCAACAAGCTCGACGCCGCGGCGCTCACCGCACCGATGATCGGCAAGGGGTTCTTCGCGCAGGACATCATGGAGGGCGCGATCGTCGAGAAGATCAAGGACCTGCGCGCCTCCGATCCGAGCCTGCCGCGGCCCACCGCCGATGCCAACATGCAGCTGTCCGAGCCGAGCGCGATGTTCGGGTTTGCCGAGCTGCAGGTCGCCAAGACCGCGGCGCTCGGGCTGGGGCTCACGACGCAGTCGGTGGCCGCGATCTCGACGCTGAAGCTGCTGCGCGACGCAGCGCTCGAGTGGAAGGCGCTGGTCGGCCATGGGATGCCGTACGACTTCAAGGTCGATCCGAAGACGATGGGCAACCCGAAGTCGGATCACTGCCCCGACGATCCTCCGGCCAAGGACTGTGCCAACACGATCACGCTGTGCCCGGGCTCGGCCGGCTCGAACTGCTTCGGCAAGGATCTTCCCGGCAACGTGTTCTACGCCCACGTCGGCGGCTTTGCCGGCTTCAGCGAGAACGCGCTCCAGCTCGGCTCCCAGTTCGCGCAGCTGCTGCCCGGCGGTGGCAAGCACTGGGACCCGCCGGAGGACACCGCGATGATCGACTTCGGCTTCAACCTCGCGACACCGCTCACGCGCGCTGGCTTCTGTGCGGAGCTGCAATCGGCGAAGGGCGGCTTCGCGCAGCATACGTGCAAGGACTGCAGCGAGTCGAAGACGTTCGACATCGTCGACCCATGACGAGACGCGGGTCGTGGTGGTGGGTCGCGCTCGCGGTGGCAGCCGGTGTCGGGCTCGTGGCGCTGTGGCTGTGGCGCGACCTGGACTCGCGAGGAGACGCCGGCGACACGCGGCCACCGCCGACCGATGACGAGCTGCGCGGGCTCCGGCGCGCACATGCGGCCGAGCTCGACGAGCTCCACGCGCTGATCGCGAGCGAGCCCAGGCTCAGCATTGTCGGCGACGATCGCGTCGAGGACTGCTGGCGCGGGCGCGACGGCACCTGGGGCTGCCCGGGCGCCAAGGGCCTCGACGAGCGCGGCATGCTCGATCACGTCGGCCTGGCGCGCGAGCGGTGGACGCGCTACCGCGATGCGCTGTCCTCGATCGGCGGCCATCGGGCCGAGCGCGACCGCGATGGACGCGTGCGCGTCACCATCTACGGCGCCGGGATCGTCACGTCGGGCACGAGCAAGGATCTGCTGTGGTCGCCGGCGCCGCCCACACCCCTGGTCGCCGACACCGATCGCGACCGTCCGGCGCGCTACGTCGTCAACTATGCCGCGCTCGAGGACGACTGGTACATCGAGCATACCAGCAACTGAAGATCACGAGGGCGCCGAGGTGGTTGAAGATGTTGGTGCCGAACGGCTGGCCGCGCTCCCCGGGGTCAGCCGGCGCGGCACCTCTAGCACTGGCCATGAGGCGCTCGCAACGCGCGATTACGACCGGTCTGTCCGACTGCTGATCTCGCCGGTGAGCGGCCCCGCACGGACCCGGGTACGAGATCCCCGTACGTCAGCGATCCTGGAGCAGGACCGTGCCGGCGACCTTGTCGGTGCCGAGCTGCTCGATCGCGCGCCGCAGGTCGCGCGTGTTGGATCGCCGTGCGCGCAGCGCGAACACGACGCTGTCGGCCGCGTCGGTCATCAGGTTGACGTCGGCCGAGCCGAGCACCGGCGGCGCGTCGACCACGATGTGGTCGTAGCCGGCCAGCCGCAGCCGCTCCATCGCGATCGCGAACGCCGGGCCGTCGAGCAGCTGGGTCTGTTCGGTCCGCGGGTTGATCGCCGCGACGTGCAGCCACAGCTGCGGGATGTCGATCAGGCTCCACGGCATGGTCGGCTGGTGGCGGTGGGCGGCGAGCTGCTCGGCGAAGCACCACGGCGGGATGAACTGGAACACGGTGGTGAGCTGCGGCCGCCGGACGTGGGTCTCGACCAGCAGGGTCTTGGCCCGCCCGCACTCGGCGAGCGCGAGCGCGAGGTTGACCGCGGCGGTGGTCTTGCCGTCGCCGCCCTGCGGGCTGGTCACGATCACGACCTGTGGCCGGCCGAGCTCGAGCAGGTGGTGGCGCAGCACGCGGAACGCCGCGCTGCGCTCGGAGTCCGGATCGAGCAGCAGCTCGAGCCGCGGGTCGACGTGGTCCTCGGGGAGGTGGTGCTGGGTCAGGTCGATCTGCGGCGGCGAGCCCGACAGCTTGACCTGCGGGCCCATCATCACGGTCGGCTTGCCGTGCACCAGCGCCGACGGCTCGATCTTGCCCTGGACGACCGCGGCCTCCACCTTGGCCTGCATCAGCGCGGCGGTGTCGAGCTTGAGCGTCGGCACCGGGCCGTCGATCAGCGTCTGCTTGGGGTCGTGGTCGCGGATCTCGCGGATGTCGACCGCGATCATCGGCTGGGTCAACAGCGGCAGCGGGGCACCGCCCTTGCGCTCCCCGAATGCCGGCGGGTCGGTCCGCGGCGGATCGCCATATCGGCCGGTGCGCTTGCTCACGCGGCGCCTCCTCCGGTCGGGTTGCTGGCTCGTCGCTTGCGCTGGACCCGGATCGCCGGCGGGATCACCGCGAGCACGGTGACCCCGAGCCGCTCGAGGTCGGCGCGGCGGTACAGCCGGTCGTCGATCACCGCGAGCCCGACGGCGAGCGACAGGCCGAGGGTCAGGAACAGGATCATGCCGGCGGCCAGGAAGATCGTCTTGCCGGGTCCGCTCGGCCGCGCCGGCTTGAACGCCGGGTCGATCACCGCGAGCCGGCCGCCCTGCTCGGCGAGCTTCTCGTTGGCGTCCATCTGGGCGCGGAACGCGCTGTCGGCGAGCGACTGCACCCGCTCGCGCTGCTCGGTGACCGCGCGGCGCAGCTCGCTGTGCTCGCTCTCGAGCCGGACGACCCAGCTCGTCGTGTCGTTCGCGGTGGTGGTGTCGCTCGGCTTGCCGGTCTTGGATTGCTCGGCGGCGATCTGGGCCTCGATCTGCTGGAGCTCCCGCTGCAGCTTGGCGCGGTCCTCCTCGGTGTTGATCCGGACCACCGGCTCGGCGTCGGGCGGGAGCGCCGCCTCGCGCTGGCGCATCCGCAGGGTCGCGGCCTCGACGCGCTCGCGGGCCTTGAGCACGGCCGGGTGGATGTCGGTGTACTTGGCCAGCGTCTCCTCGAGCTCGCGACGGGCGGCGGTCAGCTCGCGCTGCGCGTCCTGGACCGCGGCCTCGGCGGCGACCCGCTCGGGGGTGCGCGGCGCCGGGCCGGTCGGGATCACCGCGCCGGGCGGCGCATCGAGGCTGGCCTGGATCCGCGCGCGCTGGCGCTCCAGCGTGACCAGCCGGGTGTTGCCGGTGGGGATCGGCTTGTTGCTGCGGAGCGAGCGGATCGACGCGCCCTCGGCCATGGAGCTGTTGGCGTCCTGCACGAACTCCGAGTGCTTGGTGAGGAACTGGTTGTAGGCGTTCTCGCGCTTCTTGAGCTCCTCGCGCGCGCTCTCCTGCTGGTCGGTGACGAACGCGACGGTCGCGGCGGCCTGCTCGTTGCGCAGGCTCTCGTCCTTGTCCTGCAGCATCTTGGTCAGCTTGTCGGTGACCTTCTTGGCGCGCTCTGGATCGCTGCCGGTGAACACGATGTGGAACACGTTGGCGCCGTGCGCCTCGAGCCGGACCGCGAGCCGCAGCTTGTCGATCTTGACGTCGGGGTCCTTCTCCTGCGGGAACGGGTCGAGCGCCGGATCGACGATGATCTGGTCGAGCTGGTGACGCGCCAGCAGGAGCTCGCGGTAGCGGTCACCGATGTTGCGCTGCGCCGCCTCCTCGCGGCCCGGCGACAGCAGCTGGGACTGGATCCGCTCCTGGTAGAACAGGATCGACCACGACTGGTAGATCCGCGGCCGGGTCATCGCGAACGTCAGCGACAGCCCGCCGCCGACCACGGCGAACAGCGCGATCAACCACCAGTACCGCCCGGTCTTGCGGCCGAGGTCGACCAGGCGTTGTACTTGATCGCGCGGGGTTATCGGTGGAAGCGCCATCTCCGGAACGATGGTACACGAGTGGGTGCGGCGCTACGGGTCCGCATGGAACCGACGTTGTCGCCTGCAAATCCAGGGACATGCCCGAGCACGGGCAGCCCGAGCCGGATCACGTCGTCGGCGTCGTGAACTCGCGAATCGAACGCGCCGAGTACCAGTGCGGCGCCGACCAGCGAGAACGTGCCGATCACGGCGGCAATCATCATCAGCACCAGCCCGGAGTGGGCCGGGCGCTCGGGCCGCTTCTCGTCGACGACCGCGAGCGGCATGTCGAGGCCGGCCGCGGCGATGTCGGCGGCCAGGCCGTCCGAGCTCGCCGCGATCCGGTGGAGCTGGGCCTCGCGGCGCCGCTGATCCTGCTGCAGCGCGGCAAGGTCGATCCGCAGGATCCCGGCGAGGTCGGTGTCGCCGCGGTTGCGCGCCTGGGCGATCGCGGACTGCTTGCTCGCGATGTCGATCGCGAGCTTGTCGAGCTCGTCGTCCACCGCCGAGCGCAGCATCGCGACCTGGCCGGTCACGGCGTCGGCGCGCAGCTGGCGGGCCGACGCCGCGGTCTCGATCACGACGGCGGCGAGGTCGTGCGCGACGTCGAGCGCGCGATCCGGATCGGTGTCGCGCACCGAGATCCCGATCCGCGCCGAGCGCGCCGCGTTGTCGTCCTCCTCGTCGTAGTACGCGAACGAGTTCTTCCAGATCTGGACCGCGAACATGTCGTGGAAGGCCTCGAGGGCGTACTCCGATCCGGCCTTCTTGCGCAGCGGGAACAGGTTGTACTTCTCCACGACCTCGAGCAGCCGCTTGTCGGGCATCAGGACCTGGGTGACGTAGCCGCGCAGCTGGTCGACCGGCATGCCGGTCTGGCGGTTCGCCAGCGCGCCCTCGGTCAGCGCGATCACCACCTCGGCCTCGACCAGGATCGGCTTGTTCGCCGTGTTGCGCGTGATCCCGGCGGTGACCACCGCGGCGAGCACCAGCACGGGGATCGGGCGGACCAGGGTGCGGCGGCGGATCCGCTGCATCTCGGCGACCAGCCCGCTGCGCGTCGGCTGCTCCGACTCGTACCACTGGTCGCCGTTGGACCGGGGAGCAGTCATGCGCTAGTGCACGCTAGCACTCGCCGCGGCGGCCAGCACGGCGTGCAGCGCGGCGGCGCTGGCCTCCCAGCCACCGTGCGCGCCCTGCTCGGCCACCGCCTCGGCGGCATAGCCCGTGCGCAAGGCGAGCGTGAGGGCGGCGGCGAGCGCCTCGGGCTGGTGCGGCGGGACCAGGGCGCCGAGCACGTCGCTCGTGATCAGGTCGGGCACCCCGCCGACGGCGGCCGCCACCACCCGCCGCCCCGAGGCCAGCGCCTCCAGCACCGCGTTCGGCATGCCCTCGATGTGGCTGGGCAGCACGAGCACGTCGCACGCCGCCATCCACACCGGCACGCGGTCGAGCGGCACGGGGCCGACCAGCGTCGCGCGCGGCGGGAGCGCGGCCTCCAGCGCCCCGCGCAGCGGTCCGCCGCCGACGATCGCCAGCCGGGCGTCCGGCAGCTCGCGCGCCACCCGCTCCCAGGCCTGCGCGAGGTCGAGCACGCCCTTCTCCGGCTTGAGGTTGCCGACGTAGAGCGCCAGCGGCCCGCCGGGCAGCCCGAGCTCGGTGCGCGCAGCCGCACGGTCGCGGACGTGGAACAGCTCCGGATCGACCCCGTTCATCACGACCGCGATCCGGTCGCGCGGCACGCCCAGCGCCGCGACCTCGTCGGCCAGCGCGCGGCTCACCGCGACCACCCGCGCCGCGCGCGACAGCGCCCACGCGGTCTGGCGCCGCGGCCCCGGCAGCCTGGCCATCACGTTGATGTCCGAGCCGTGCAGCTTCACGACGCACGGCACGCCGAGCAGCCGCGCCGCGATCACCGCCGCGAAGCCGTCGGGGTAGGCCCACGAGCCGAGCACGACGTCGACCTTGCCGCGGTAGCGCACCAGCCCGGGGGCGATCGACGCCGCGTACAGCGGTCCCCACGCGCCGTACGCGAGCCGGGGCACGAACAGCGTGCGCGGGTGCGTCACGGAGATCCCGGCGATCTGCTCGCGGCGTGGCACGCGGGCGAGCCGGCCGGCGCTCGACCACCGCGCCATCAGCCCCGCGCCGGGAAACCACGGGATCGTCGCGGCGACCTCGAGCTCGCAGCGCCGCGCCAGCGCCGCGAACTGCTGGCGATTGAACGGCGCGGACAGCGGCTCGGCCTGGTTCGGAAAGATCTTCGTGATCGCGAGGACGCGCATCGACACACTTCTCCCCGGCTACCGGTCACGACCGGGCGCTGTCGCACACCGCGCGGTCGCGCACACTAGAGATTGAACACCTTGTCCATGCGCAGCAGCTTGAAGATCGCGAGCGGCTGATCGCGCGCGCCGGAGATCGTCATCGCGCCGCTCACGTTGCGCACACCCTTGTAGAGCTTGACCAGCGCGGCCACCCCGGAGCTGTCGATCAGGTCGAGCATCGAGAGATCGACCACCACCTTGCTCGGCCGCGTCGCGACGATCTTGTCGATCTCCTCGGCCAGCGCCGGCGCGCTGTTGATGTCGAGCGACCCACGGACCATCAGGGTCATCTCTTCGTTGCTACGCTTCACTTCAAACGGCGCCATGTCAGCTCCTACCAACGGCGACCTGCGCGGGTGGCAGTCGCTTGTACAGCCGCCATTGGTTCGGCGGCCCGGGCTCGTATGTCATGTCGTCGAGCATGGTCTTCGCGATGTGGATGCCCATGCCACCCTCGGGCAGCGCATCCTCGTCGAGGTCGGTCGGCAGCGGCACGACGTTGTCGAGGTCGAACGCTCGGCCATTGTCCTTGACCTCGATCAGGATGTCGTTGGCGGTCAGCGTGATATCGATGTCGATCGTCCCGCCGCCGTGGCGCTGGTACGCGTGGATCGCGATATTGTTGAAGATCTCCATGAACGCCGAGACCACCGCCGTGTCGAATGGGTGACGGACGTCGAGCGCCAGGGGATCCAGCTCCCGCGGATCCTGGTGAGGCGAGCACGACACCAGCCGGGCTGCCTCCGCGACCGCACGCACCGCGATCGGCCGGTAGCGAAGCGTACCAGGTACGCTGAGGCGGATCGGGGCGGCCATCTGGCCTGAAGCATAGCCAGCCCGGCGGGGTTTGCGAAAGTCCGCGGAGCCCCGCTCGAGGAGAAAAAACCGCGCCAGGCGACGCGCCGCCCTCTTCTCGTTCGACAAAACGTAAGGTCACGGCGAGGCCCCCGGCGGCAGATTCCGCGGTTGCGCTGCGGCCATGTTACTGTGAGCTCCGTGTTGCGCAGCGTCCGGATCGCCAAGCGGGCCATCGATGTCGCAGGTGGACTGGTCGGCCTGGCCCTCAGCGCCCCGCTGATTCCGATCATCGCCGCGGCGATCTACATCGACTCGCCCGGCCCCGTGCTGTTTCGCCAGCGCCGCGCGGGCAGCCTGCGCGCGGTCAAGACCGAGAACGGCAAGAAGCAGTTCCAGTTCGACGAATTCGAGATGCACAAGTTCCGCACGATGGTGCCCAACGCCGAGGCCAAGACCGGCGTGGTCGTCGCGGGCGCCAACGACTCGCGGATCACCCGGGTCGGCAAGTTTCTCCGGAAATCTCGACTCGATGAGCTGCCCCAGTTCTGGGACGTGCTGCGCGGGAAGATGAGCCTGGTCGGCCCCCGCCCGGAGCGCCCCGAGCTGCTGCAGGACCTGTCGTACGCCATCCCACTCTTCGAGGAGCGGATGCGCGACGTCAAGCCGGGCATCACCGGCCTGGCCCAGATCTCGCTCGGCTACACCGGCTCGATCCCCGAGGGCAGCGAGATCGGAAAGCTCGCCGCCACGCTGCAGAACCCGTGGGGGCTGCCCGACGCCGCCGGCTCGCTCGCCGACGACATGCGGATCAAGCTGCTCTACGACCTGGCCTACACGCTGTCGCTCGAGCAGTTCGGCACGTTCCTGCGCACCGAGCTCGGCATCATCTTCAAGACGCCGCTGGTCATGCTCAAGATGACCCAGGGCCGCTGAGCGCGCGGTAGCGGCGGTCGGTAGCGGCGGTCGGTAGCGGTCATCGGCGGTCGGTAGCGGTCATCGGCGGTCGGTAGCGGTCGTCGGCGGTCGGTAGCGGTCATCGGCGGTCGGTAGCGGTCATCGGCGGTCGGCGTTCGGTAGCGGCGTTCGGCGGTCGGTAGCGGCCGTCGACGGTCGGTGGCGGTCATCGGTAGCGGTGACCGGCGGTCGGCTCTGCCTGGCCCGGGGCCGAGATCAGCGCGGCTCCGCCTGCGTAGGCCCGTGCCCAGATCGGCACCGGCATCATGGCCGGCGCCAACCCCGCGGCGATCTGCGCTGCGCGCGAACTGACCGCCAACGCAGCGACGGCGCCGGCTGCAACCGTGCGACCGTGCAACCGTCGGTGATCGTTCGCTGTCAGAGCCCCGGCGTACTGTTTCCTCGTGCGCCACGCGATGAAGATCGGCCCGCTCTCACTCGATCGAGAGAACACTCATGCGTACGTGGCGTTCGGCGACGGTGGGCTCGACGTGGTCGTCGAGGGCTCCGACGACAAGGGCCTCGCCGCGCTACGGCGCAAGTGTGGGCAGGAGCCGCTGGTCTGCGAGCGCGCACTGGCGCACGTCGCCGGCGCGCAGGGACTGAAGCTGGCCGAGCTACCGCCGCATGTCCGCGCGATCAAGGCGGCGCTAGCGGTGTGCCTAGAGCATGGGCCGACGCTTGAGACCGTCGGCCCCGAGCTGATCCTCGAGCTGATCGACGCCGCGGTCGCGTTCGAGGCCGCCGAGCCGTGGCATGTGTTCGAGCCGGACGAGCCGCTCTCGATCCGGATCGATGCTGCAGGGCGCGAGCTCGAGGGTTGCGTCCTCGGGGCGGGCGGCGAGGAGTTCGGGCTCGCCCTCTATCATCAGGCAGGCAGCATCGACCGCGTCCACACGTTCGTGCAGGAAGGGCGGCCCGAGGCTGGGCGCTCGCTCGCGTGCACGACCATGCTATTGGCCTACGATAGCTCGTGCAGCGTCGAGGCGGTGCGCGCGATGACCGGCGTCGAACTCGCGCCGCTCGTGTTTCACATCACGGGAGGCGGGCCTCGCGAGGCCGGTCCGGACGACGTCGCCGTGCTGGTCGCCGGGCTCCGGGCGGTCACGGCGCTCGCGGAGGGTCGCGCACCGCGCGGCGAGACCCGCGATCCCGCGCATCAGGTCATCGCCCATGCTGCGCGCGCGAACGCCATGGCGAAACCACGAGGGCTGTACGCAAGCGTGGGCCGGAACCAGCCCTGCCCGTGCGGTAGCGGCAAGAAGTTCAAGCGCTGTCACCTCGGGGCCGTCGAGACCGCACCGTCACCAGCGCCCGGCTCGCCGCGCGCGATGCTCCACGCTCGAGACGAGCGGCTCGCGGCGGACATCATCGAGCACGGCAAGCGGCGATTCGGTGGCGAGATGCTCGTGCGCCGCTTGAGCGAGACGCTGGGCGATCGCGCATCGTTGGGGCAGTTCGTTACGCCGTGGCTCGCGTACATGCTGCCGTTCGAGGGCGAGCCGCTCGCAGCGCACTTCCTGCGGAGCCGGGGATCTAGCCTTTCCGCCGAGGATCGGCGGTGGATCGAGCGCCAGCTCGCGACGCCGATAGGAGTGTGGGAGGTCCTTCGCGTCGATCACGGTCGCGGCGTAGACGCCGTCGATCTGCTGACCGGCACACGGTGCTTCGTCCAAGAGGCCATGGGGTCCGGAATGCTCGCGCCGCGCGACGCGATCCTCGCGCGTGCGGTCGCCGACGACGTCGTCGTGTTTTGCGGCGTGCATGAGGCGCCGCTCGACCCCACGAACGCGGACGCCGTGGTGACGCAGGTCGGCGAGATCGCATCGAAGCAAGGAGCCCAGCGCCTGATCGATCTGTGGGAAGGCCAGGTGGCCGAGAAGCGCCGCAAGGCGGCCACTCCGATGAAGATCACGAACACCGACGGTCACGAGGCGGTGACGACAGAAGACCGCTTTGCGCTCCGCAGCGGCAGCTTCGAGACGGTGTTCGCGCGGCTCGCCGCGCTCGACGGCGTGAACGTCGACGAGCACGACCGCACGGGCGCGCGCTTCACGTTCACCCGCGCGGGCAATGCGAAGCACGCCCACTGGGCGAACACGATTATCGGCTCCGCGCGGCTCACGCCGACGCGCCTCGTCGTCCAGACCAATTCGTCCGAGCGTGCCGAGGCGCTGATGGCCCAGCTGCGCGAAGCGCTCGGCGATCTCGCGACCTGGAAGACACGGACGCGAGAGACGCTGCCGGAGATGCTCGGCGGCGAGACCGTAATGATCGATGGCCAGCTCGTCACGTCGCCGGCCGAGACGACGCTGCGGGATGCGTATCGCGAGTGGCTCGATCTGCCGGTGCCGTCGCTCGGTGGGCACACGCCGCGCGAGGCCGCTCGCGATGCGGAGGCACGCCGCGGCGTGCACCTGCTGCTCAAGCAACAGGAGAACCATCACGCACGCAAGCCGGTCGAGGGGCTCGATCCCGCGCAGCTTCGGCGCGAGATCGGGCTCGACGAGTTGGGCCAGCCGCTCGCGAACTTCGAACTCGCGCGCACGCTGGGATCTGGCCGCAAGCTGTCGGAGACGGTAATCGACTTCGCGCGACCGATGCTCGACGCCGAGGCCGCACAGATCGACGAGCACCACATGCGCGACGTGCTCGGGTTCGCGATCACCGTGTGGAACTCGGTCGTCGCCGCCGCGCAGGCGGGTGAAACGCTGGATGCCGCTACGCTTCGCGCCGACTTCTCCGCGGATCGATGGCTCGCGTGGGTAGAACCCTTGCTGACGCGCAAGCGCCAGCGGTTCGAGGACGACGTCCGGCTCGTCGGCCACTGGCACGTCCGACGCCACCGAGGCCAACTCGACATCCAGATGGAGACGCGCGTCTCGCCCGCCCTCCACACCCAGCTGGAGGCAGCTGGGATGCGGTGACGGCCGCCCGCTTGTGGCTGCTGCTCGGGTGAACCCCATTCCGTACTTCGCGCCTTCAGCGAGAAGCTCGTCCCGAGCTTCGTCGATGAGCCGAACCGGCTTGATCATCGCTTCGCGCGGATGATGCGCTCGGCTTCGGCGAGCACGCCCTCGGCGTCGTGCGCGCCACCGCCGCCAGCGAGCACCTGCTCGTCACGGCGTCGGATCTCGTCGTCCCACGCGGCCTCGATCTCCTCCGGCGTCCCCGCTTCCTCATCCTCGTCGACGCTCGCAAGCAACTCGCGGGCCAGCTCGATGCGCTCGTCGGCCGTGAGTCGCTTCGCCTGTTCGAGTACCGCATGGACGTGGCCGCTCATGAGTCACAGCTTATCGCGGTCTCGGCGGTGGCGCGACGTCCGGTTTCTCTCGCCCCCGCCCTCGGCGGTCTGGGCAGCGAGACGGCGGAAGGATCCCTCGCCCGATCGCTCTGCCCGATGCCACCAGATCACGGGCCGAGACCATCGGATCACCCGGGACGCCAAGCTCTTGATCGTGCAGCAAGCGCTTGGTTTCGTTGGCGTTCGATGGATTTCGGCTCCCGCCGCCTCCACCTTTTCTCTAGATAATTCAATCGGTTCGCAACCCGCCGCCTCGGCCGCAGCTGACTTCCTTCGCCGCAGGCCTCGATTGTATCCGCCCGACCGTCACCATCTGGTTGGGATGACGCGGAGGATGCGACAACGCCCGAGCGATGCGAAACGAGCTACGTGCCCAAGCCCGCCAGATCACGGCGGAGACCGTCTGGGCCCCGGGACGGGGATTCTGGCACGTGCAGCGAGCGCTCGGTTCGAACGGTCGGCCGCCCACCCCGGCGCAGGGCGAGAGCGTCCTCGAGCGCCGACGGATAGCGGCGCCGGCGTTGATCCAGCTGCGCGACCGCGGTCAGCGCTTCGAGACGCTGCCCGAGCCGGTGATCCGCTTCTTCAGCTCCGGATCGCCGCGATAGGTGACGTCGCCCGAGCCGGTGATCGAGACCTCGAGCGACTTCGAGGCCGCGACCGCGACGTCGCCGCTGCCCGACACCGACACGGAGGCGCGCTCGGCGGCGAGCTGGTCGAGCTTGATGGTGCCGCTGCCGTTCAGGTCGACCTCGGCCTCGTGCGCCGTGCCGTCGACGAGGATCGTCCCCGAGCCGGTCAGGGTGACGCCGAGGTGGTCGGACTGGACGCCGTGCGCGGTGATGTCGCCCGAGCCGGTCAGGCCGATGCCGGTGAGCCGCGGCAGGGTGATCTTGGCGACCAGGTGCACGCTCGTCCGGAAGCTCTTGCGCGAGCCGATCTCCAGGCGATCGCCGTGCACGTCGGTGGTGATCAGCGGGACGATGTTGTCGTCGCCGGTGATCTCGACGCGGGATCCGGGGCCGACCGTGATGTCGGCGTCGATCGAGCCGCCGACGCTGACCGCGCTGAACGCCGGTGCGTTGCGGACCTCGGTCCTGGCATTGCCACTCCCCGGAACTCCGGCCCAGCTACACCCCGCAAGCACGACAACCGCGAGAATTTTCATGCGGGTAAGCTAGCGGGTGGGAGCTGCTCCGACCATTCTCGAGGCCGGCAAATCCCGGCGGTGCGATCGCTCGCGGCCCCGGCTTCCACGGCGCGACGCCGCCCACGATCACGGCGCGGTCACCGAGGCGCGCCGTCGTGGGGCAGGACCAGCGCGGACGGAAAGCTCGGCCCGGGGCGGATGGCGCGGCCCTCCGGGGACCGGCATTGCGTCGTGAGCTCGTTGTAGCCGCCGAGCGCCACGGCGAGGGCCGCGACCCCGGCGACCATGACCACGCCGTACGCGAGCTCGGCGTTGGTGAGCTGGTGGGCGCAGCCAGTGGTGCCATGGGCGAGTGCGAGGACCAGCGCGAGGCTGCAAGCCATCCGGGCGGCGGGTCGCCGCGGCGGGTCACTGGAGGAGGTGCGCATGCCCCCTCAGGTCGGCAAGGCGCGCGGAAGTGCACAAATTATCTTGGGTACTCTGTGGCACCGGCGTGACGCCCCACGGGACAGCCAGCCCGCGGCGATCGCGCGTCCAGGCATCTCGCGAGCTTCGCCCTGTGGCAACCGCGGCCGCCCTGGTCTGCGCGTTGCTGGCGCCCGGAGCATGGTCGTCCATCGTCGAGATCCTTCCGGCGCACCGCCTCACTGCGCCCCGCCTCCGGTCGCGGACACACGTGCCTCCAACCCCGACGGTGGGTGACAACGGTCGCTGCGCCTCATCGCCCTACTACGCCCTACTACTACGACCAGCACGGCGTCGCTGTCTCACGCTGTCCGGGCACAGCAGCTCGATCTCGCACTCGCCCTGCCAGGAGACCGCGCCCAGGCTACAGCACGTCGTTGGGGCTGAATGTGTCGGAGCCTCTACCGGCCGCCGAGCCGGCGGATCGTTTGCGGTCTCCGCGTCCAGCATCGCGGCCTCCCCTCGGTGGCACGGTGGCCGGTGGTGTGCCCGCTGCGCTACCAGCGTCGGCGGCCAGAGGAAGCTCGAGCCGCACCGTGGCAGGCGTCGCGGTGACTACGACAGGTCGGCGGACCGGATCACGGCCGGGCAACTCCGCGCGGATCTCGACCTTGGCGCCTGCCGGCAGCTGAAGGTTCAGGGGCGCTCGGCCTTTCGGAACGCCGTCGACCGAGACGACGGCGCCATCGGGATCGCTAACGATCGCGAGCGCGGACATTGCTGACGCCGCGTCCACGGAGATCGCGGGGCTTGCATCGCCGATCGGGGTCACCTGCGGGGAGCCGGATCCGCGGATGTCGGGCGAGGGTTGCGAGCGGGCGACCGCGAGGACCACGGCAACGCCGACGATAGCAATGACAGCGCCAGCCCCTACCGCCCAGCCGCGACCCCGCCGAGGCGGGACCATGATCGCCTGTCCCGACGCGGCGCCGAGCGTGGACATCGTTTTCGTCTCAGGCCCAGCAACCGGGGGCATCCCCGGAGTCGGCCATGCGGGCACATTGTCTGGCATCGGATCCAGCGGCGCGGTGCGGGTGTGCCTGCCCCCGGTCAAGATCTCGGCGGGGTTGACCTGCACCGGGCGGGGCGGGTCGCGGCCCGCGGTCACGCTATGGCTGGATCCCCTGGTCAACTCGGGTGCGTACTTCTCGAGGATGATCATCCCCGTGCCGGAGAACGGCATGGGTGCGGCCTCGGCGAGCGCTCGCGCGAAATCCCTCGTCGACCGCCATCGACGGTCGAGTTCGGGCTCCATCGCCCTGGAGACCACCTCCGCGAGCTTCGCCGGGACGTCCGGGCGAAACGCGCGAGGATCAGGCGCTGCCCGCATCGACGCATGGTGCGCGATGATCTCCCAGGTACTGAGCGCTGCGCCCCAGGGCCGAACACCCGTGAGCATCTCGTGCGCGACGACGCCCAGCGCCCACACGTCAGCTCGCGCGTCAACGTCCTTGCTTGCGCGCAGCTGCTCCGGTGCCGCGTAGGCCGGGGTGCCCATCACCGAGTGAGTGCGCGTCTGGGCGTTGCCGCTCGGCCGTCGCAGCTTCGCGATTCCGAAGTCCAGCACCTTGACTCGAAGCGGATCATCTTCGGTCTCGATGAGAAACAGGTTATCGGGCTTGATATCCCGATGCACGAGCTGGTGACGCTCGTGCGCGGCGTGGAGACCATTCGCGGCTTCACCGATAATATGAACCATCGTGGGGAAGTCGATCGGCTTGGCACTCTGCGCAATGAATTTGGGTGCGGCTCTTTCATGTCGCGGCTCGACGGGAGCAAAAACGATCACTTGACGAGCTTCAGGTGCGGCCGGCGCGGGGGCAGCGGGTTCGGCACAGTCTTGTCGGCATAGCGTGA
>JBGQCL010000167.1:0-22206 GCA_041495365.1 Kofleriaceae bacterium
ACCGCCGCGCTGATCGGCCGCGCCGTGCTGCCCGCCGCGACGTTCGCCGACGGTCCGATCTCCGGCACGCTGATCGGCGGCGGCCTGGTCGGCGGCACGTTCCCGTCGCAGCCGGTGCAAGGCATCTCGTCGCTGGTCGACGCCCACGACGGCACGTTCCTCGCGATGCCCGACAACGGCTACGGCACGCTCGACAACTCCGCCGACTTCCACCTCCGCGTCTATCGCATCCGCCCCAACTTCAAGACCGCGACCGGCGGCGCCGGCGACATCGAGGTCGAGAGCTTCCTCGAGCTCCACGATCCGGCGCACCTGGTCAAGCAGGCGATCGTCAACGAGTTCACCCGCGACCGCGTGCTGACCGGGGCCGACTTCGACATCGAGTCGCTGCGGGTCGCACCCGACGGCACGCTGTGGATCGGCGACGAGTTCGGCCCGTTCCTGCTCCACTTCGATCAGGCCGGCCGGCTGCTTCACGCGCCGTTCCCGCTGCCCGATCCGAACAACGTCGGCCAGGAGATCCGGTCGCCGCAGAACCCGTTCCTCGAGGAAGCCAGCGCGGTGCGGATCATGAACGCGGCGGCCGCGCACGCCCGCGCGCACGGCGGCACGAAGACGCCGGTGTTCTCGCCCTGGCACGTCCACATCATCGACAGCGACCCGCACGGCAACCGCGGCTTCAACACCCAGCGCGACAACCTCGACGCGCCCAACACGCCCGGTCCGGTCGGCGACACCGTCCTGCGCGCCGCCAACGACGAGATCGTGCGGCTCGATCGCAGCCCGGGCGACTTCCCGAGCATCCAGTCCGCCGGCTACAAGGTCGTGACCTGGACGGTCGACGATGCGCCGCGCATGATCGAGCTGCTCCAGCTCGGCGTCGACGGCATGATCTCCGACCGCCCCGATCTGCTGTACCAGACGGTCGCCGGCTTCGACGCCAACGGCGACGGCATCCCCGGCGACCTGCTCACCCCCGACGGTCTGATCGATGCCACCAGGTTCGACGCCCAGGCCCACCGCGGCGGCCGCGATCTGCACCCCGAGAACACGATCCCATCGTACGAGGGCGGCCTCGACAACCTGGTCACCACGCTCGAGATGGACTGCGGCCTCACGACCGACGACGTTCCGGTCATGTACCACGATCGCGATTTCCAGGGCGCGCTCCCCGGTGAGCCCAGGAAGTCCCGGCGCAAGCTCGGCGACGCGCTGCCGATCCACATCAAGGACGTCACGCTCGCCAGCATCCAGGATCCGACCGACCCGATCCTCAACGACGGCATCATTCGCGACCCCAGCGTCCAGAGCAACGAGCCCGCGCTGTCGCCGGTGTCGGTCGCGTTCTGGGCGGCGCGCGGCCGCACCGCCGCCGACATCTACATGATGGCCAGCCTCGACGACGTGTTCGCGTTCGTCGACTTCTACGTCGACTACTACAAGACCGGCGCGGGCAAGACCGACCCGCGCGCGACGCTGCGCTGGCGCAACGCGGCGCGCGTCCGCTTCAACATCGAGACCAAGACCGACCCGCGCGAGCCCGACGTCACCAAGACGCCCGGCGAGTTCGTCACCGCGATGGCCGGCCGCATCCTCGGCCACGGGCTCGCCGATCGCGCCGACATCCAGAGCTTCGACTTCCGCACGCTGCTCGACGTCCAGGACCGGTTCCCGCAGATCCGCACGGTCTGGCTGTTCGGCGACTTCTCGACCTGCCCGACCGGCAGCGACGCCGGCGGCCGGACGTTCTGCGACGACAGCACCAACTTCCAGCCGCTCGACATCACCCAGCCGGTCGGCGAGGACCTGATCAACCGCAACAACACGCCGTGGATGACCGGCATGTTCTGGCCGTATCGCCACACCGTCCTCGACTTCAAGGTCCGCGCGGCGCGCAGCGGCGGCTTCGAGGGCATGGCGATGTCGCCCGACGGCACCAAGCTCTACCCGATGCTCGAGAAGCCGCTCGACGGCACCGGGAACCAGATCCTGATCTCCGAGTTCGATCTGTTCACGCAGCAGTACACCAACCGGCACTGGACGTACGCGTTCGAACCGCGCGGGATCTCGATCGGCGAGTTCGTCCAGTTCGCGCCGCTCCAGGGCGTCGTGATCGAGCGCGATGGCACCCAGGGCGACCTCGCCGGGTTCAAGCGGATCTTCAAGATCACGATGCCGGCGGCGGGTGGCCCGGTCATCAAGCAGGAGGTCCTCGACCTCAACAACATCCCCGATCCATCGGGGATCTCGGCCGGCACCGGGCTGCCCGGCGACGTCGGCCTCGGCGCGCGCTTCGCGTTCCCGTTCCAGACCATCGAGAGCGTGCTGGTCATGGCGCCCGACGTGCTCGCGGTCGTCAACGACAACAACTATCCGTTCGACACCGGGCGGCACGTCGGCGTCCGCACGCCCGCCGACAACGAGTTCATCCTCGTCAAGCTCGCGGCGCCGCTGAACTGACGCGGCTGCGTCGCGGCATGATCGCGGGCGCTTGACGTCCGCGATCTACCTGGTTGCGATGCCTAGTTGTCGTAGATCCCAACGTCCTGCCGCTCAAATGCATAAGTGCGGCGAAGGTCAAGTGTCGAATAAGGCGAGCCGGCCCGGCGGTGCCCTCATGTTTCCGATGGCTTGGGCGGTGTTCAGGCTTCGAGCTCGCCTTGTTCGACAAATCTTCAGTTGGTCTTATTTGATTGACGACTGCCAGCAGTTGGGTCTTCTTGAATGCACACGTGTCTCTCGGCTTTGGCGGTAGAAAGGTTGGTCAGCTCGGTATCGGACACGGCGTCGAGGTCGACGCGCGGACCGGTGCGGCCGGGCTTCGCGTGCCCGTGCCGGTGCCGGCTGGACGGCAGGGCTTTGGGCCGCAACGGCTGGCGCTGACGTACGCGTCGGGCGCGGGCAACTCGGCGTACGGCACCGGCTGGAGCCTCGCGGGCCTGCCGACGATCAGCCTCGATACCCGCCTTCATCTGCCGCGCTGGGACGGCAGCGACGGCTATGCGCTCGACGGCGACGAACTCGTGCCTTGGCTCGAAGCAGTGGCTGGGGTGTGGACGCCGCGCGGCTACAGCGACGGAGAATGGTCGGTCGCCTATCTGCGCAGTCGTCGCGCCGGGCCGCAGGTGCGCGTCGAGAAATGGACCGAGCGCGCCACCGGTCGGGTCCATTTTCGCACCCGCGACGCACACGACGTGGTCACCATCTTTGGCGCGCGGTCCGACGCCGCTGCGCGCATCGCCGAACAGGGCGAGCTGCGTACGTTCGCGTGGCTCCCCGAGGTGCAGCTCGATCCCCACGGCAACGCGATGTGGCTGGAGTACGCGGCCGAGACCGTCGATGGCGTCGACCTCGGCGCGCCCTGGGAGCGGCTGCGCTCGTCGCTGGCGCAGCGCTATCTCAAGCGCATCCGCTATTCCAACGCGACGCCGCTGGCGCTCGACGCAAATCTGCTCGCCGGCAGGCTACCGGACGTGCGCTTTTGCTTTCAGGTGGTGCTCGACTACGGCGACCACGGCCCCGGCGAGCCCGGGGTCGACCCGACGTCGCCGTGGCCGGCGCGCGTGGATCCGTTCTCCAGTTCTCGCTGCGGCTTCGAGGTGCGGACCTATCGGTTGTGCCGTCGTTTCCTGGTCTTCCACGAGCTCGACCTCTCCGGCCCGATGCTGGTGGACGCGCTGGCGCTCATCCACGACGAGTCGCCGGCCGGCTCGACGCTCGGCCAGATCGGCCGCGTCGGCTATCGCCACGACGGCGGTGTGGTCACCTCGCGCGCGGTGCCGCGGCTACGCATGACCTACGCGCCAGCCGCCACCGATCCCACCTTCGTCGACGCGCTGGTCTTTACCGAGGCCACCGTCGACAGCCGCGAGAATGTGCCGGTGGGGCTGGCCGGGCGGAGTCGCTTCGTCGACCTCCTCGGCGAGGGTCTCTCGGGCATCCTCACCGAGGGCGATCGCGCCTGGTACTACAAGCCCAACCGCGGCAACGGCGCGTTCGGCGCAGAGACCGTGGTGCTCGAACGGCCGGCGACGCGGCCCAACACCTTCGAGCTCGGCGACCTCGACCGCGACGGCGACACCGAGCTGTCGCAGCTCGCCGGCCGGCTGGCGGGCCTCTACGCGCTCGACCGCGAGGAGGAGACGTGGAGCGGTTTCCGGCCGTTCCAGGCGTTTCCGCACGTCGAGGCCATGGGCTTGCACGCGCAGTGGGTCGACCTGAACGGCGATGGCCGCGCCGACATCGTGGTGCAGAGGACCGACGGGTTCGTGTGGTTCGCTTCCGATGGCGACAGCTTTCTGCCGCCGGTCGAAGTGCCCAGGCCGGCGAGCGCGGCGGCCGTGCCGACGCTGTCGAATCCGGCGCTCGATTTCTTCTTCGCCGACATGACGGGCGACGGCCTGGCGGATCTGGTCCGCGTTCAGAACGGCAGGGTGGAGTACTGGCCGTCGCTAGGCAACTGTCGCTTCGGCGACGGCGTGGTCATGGACGGACCGTCGCGCTTCGCCCCCGACGGCGAGTTCGACACCGGGCGGCTGCGCTTCGTAGATCTCGACGGCAGCGGCACCGCGGATCTCGTGTACCTGGGGCAGGGCGAGGTCACCTGCTGGATCAACGCCTGCGGGAATCGGCTCGAGGCCGGCCTACGCCTCGGCGGCCTGCCCATCTTCGACAACGTCTCGAGCGTGCGGGTGCTCGACTTTCTCGGCGACGGGCGATCGTGCCTGGTGTGGTCGTCGCCACTGCCCGGGCGAGAGAGCCCGCTCGAATATCTGCCGCTGACACCGGTGGTGCCGCCGCGCTTGCTCTTGTCGGTGGACAACTCGCTCGGCCAGCGGACCCAGCTCCGGTATTCGTCGTCGGCGAGCCACTACTTGCGCGATCAGGCGTCCGGTCGCGGCTGGTCGACGCGGTTGCCGTCACACCATCCGGTCGTGGATCGGCGCGAGGTGGTCGACCAGATCGGCAACACGCGCTCGGTGCAGCGCTACGCATATCACGACGGCTACTACGACGGCGGCGAGCGGCAGCAGCGCGGCTTTGCCGCGGTCGACGTCTACGATGCCGACGCCGTCGACGGCACCAGCCCCGGCTCGGGCGCGGTGGCGTTCGCGGCGCCGACGCTGGTGCGCACCTGGTTTCATCTCGGCACGCCGATGTGGAACCACCATCGCCTCGGTCACACCTACGCCGCCGACACGCAACTGCCGGCGCTGGCGCCGCATGTGATCGACAGCGCCGTCATGACCGCCGACGAGATCGAAGATGGCCTCCGCGCGCTGAGCGGCAAGCTGCTGCGGCGTGAGGTCTACGCCACCGACGAGCAGGGCCGGCCGGGCGCGCATCCCATCGAGGTCTTTCAGGCCAGCTTCCGGCTGCGATGGCTGCAGCCAGCCTTGGGCGACACGGGCGCGGCATTCTCGACGCCGGCGCTCGAAGACGCCACCTGGACCTACGAGGCCGAGGCCGGCGATCCGCGCTGCAGTCACCATGTCGTCGTCGAGACCGACGCCTTCGATGTGCCGGTGCGCGAGGCGACGATCGGATATGCGCGCCGGGTCGGCGCCGACCTCACGGCCCAGAGCCGTAGCACGATCGCCGTTCACGACCGCCGCCTGGTGCACCTCGACGAGGCGGGCCGGTTCGAACTCGGCATCTCCGTCGAGGACCAGCGCTACGAGCTGGTCGGACTGCGGCCGGCCAGACTCTACACCCGCGCGGATCTGCGCTCTGCGACCGCGGCCCTCCGCGCGCCCGGGTCGCACGAGGTGGAGCTCGTCGACGATCCAGCGGTTGGCCCGCGCGCGCGCCGGCTGTCGTGGAATCAAACCTACTACTGGAACGGCGCACGCGACGCGGCGCTGTCTCTGGGCCAGATCGGCCCACTCACGTTGCCGCACCACCAGGAGGCGGCGTGCTTCACGGCAGGCTTCGTGGCCGATGCGCTCGACCACCGCGTCGACGACATGGGCCTCGTCGGGCTTGGCTATCGGTCGCACGACGGGCTGTGGTGGCAGGCGGGCGAGACGCATACGTTCGCGCCGGTCGATCGCTTCTCGCAGCTCGCCACGATGGTGCGGCCCGACGGCGCGACGACGCAGATCGCGTATGATGACTCCTCCCTCGCCATCGTCGCCGTCACCGATCCGCTCGGTAACTCCACCGTGGCCGAGCTCGACCCTCACCAGCTCGCGCCGTGGCGGCTCACCGACGCCAACGGCAACGTCAGCGAGGTCCGATACGACGCGCTCGGCGTGGTGATCTCGGCCACGCGGTATGGCCACGCCGGGGCCGAGGCGTGGGGTTGCCTCGCGCTCGGTGCCACGCCGATACCGGCGACCCTCGCCGATGCGCTGGCCCATCCCGAGATCTACCTCGACGGTGCGGCGAGCCATCTCGCCTACGATCTTGATGCGTGGTCTCTCCGCGGTGAGCCGACTGCGGTGCTGCGCCTGACACGCGAAGACCTGGCGCACGACGGCAACGGCGGCGGGTCCGTCGGTGGCCGCATCCGGACCGAGGTCGCGTATCTCGACGGCCTCGGCCGCGTGCTGCAAGAAAAGACGCTGGTGGAGCCGGGCGACGCGATCGCCCGCGATGCCTCGGGCCAGGTGAGCGTCGACGGTGGCGGCCGGCCAGTGCTGGCGCCGGCCGATCCGCGCTGGCGCGCCTCCGGACACGTCGTCTACGACGCCAAGCAGCGGCCCGGGCGCGCCCATGATCCGTTCTTCTCGCCCACCAGCGGCTACGAAGGCGACGACGCGCTCAGCCAGATCGGCACGCCGACGATCACCTTGTACGACGCCATGGGGCGCGTCGTCCGCGAGGAGCTCCCCAACGGCACCCACACCGAGGCCATGTTTCACGCCTGGTCAGTCGAGAAAGCCGATCCCAACGACACCGCGCGCGACGCGCCGCTCTACCGCGCCGCCCGCGAGCGACTCCCCGCCCGCGATCCTGAGCGCATGGCATACGAAGCGGCCAGCGCCTGCGCCGGCACCACGCTGGTCACGTTCCTCGATCCGCTGGGGCGTGAGGCCGGCAGCCTGGCCAGAGGCAACAGTGCCACCGCCGATCGGCGCATGGAGACCGTGCTCGACGTCGATGGACGGCCGCGTCAGATCATCGACCCACGGGGTCTCGTCGCCTTCCGCTATCGCGGTGACATGAAGGGCCGGCTGTTCTACCAGGACAGCGTCGACGCCGGCGTGGCCAGGAGCCTGCCCGACGCATTCGACCGCGTGGTCCAGACCTGGAACGGTCGCGGCTTCGAGATCGAGCGCGGCTATGATCTCGCCGACCGACCGCTCTACACACACGTCCGCGGCGGCGACGGCGTTGCCATGGACCACCGCGTCGAGGACAACGTCTATGGCGAGTCGCTGCCCGACCGCGACCTGGCCCGGCGCAACAACTTCCTCGGTCGGCTGGTGACCAGCCGCGACAGCGCCGGCGAGACGTCCGCGCTGCGCTACGATCCGGTCGACCACCCGCTGGCGACGACGCGACGGCTGCGCAGCGACGTGGACAGCGAGCCCAACTGGCTGGTCGCCACTCCGCTCGACGCCGAGGTCTTCAGCACCTCGGTGGTCTACGACGCCCTCGGTCGCCCGCGCCACGACATGCTCGCCGACGGCAGTGCGCGCACCTACGAGTATCTCGCCAGCGGTCCGCTCAACCGTGTGCGCATCACCACACCTGACGGCGTGCTCGTCGATCAAGCGATCGTCGACGGCGTCACCTGCGACGCGCATGGCCAGCGCAACAGCGTGGCCTACGGCAACGGGGTCGCGATCAGCTACGGCTACGACGCCGACACCCATCGCCTGAGCAGCCAGACCGCGACGAGCCGCACGCAGCGACTCCAGGCGCTCCGCTATACCTACGATCCCGTCGGCAATCTGGTATCGCTGGTCGACGACGCGCAACAGGGCGCGAGCCCGGTCATCCGTGGCGCGACAGCGTCGGCGCGGCGCGACTATGGCTACGACGCGCACTATCGCATCTCGACCGCCACCGGCCGTGTCCACCAGGCGTTGTTACCAGCCGGTGTTTCGCTCGGCTCCCGGCAGCTCAGCCTCAATGACGGCACGGCCATCGAGGCCTTCACGCAGACCTATGGCTACGACTCGTCGGGGAATCTCTCGTATCTCCGGCATGCAGGCACGTCCCAGAGCTGGACGACCGAGCTGTGGACTTCGGCAACCTCGAATCGCTCGCTGCCGCGACTCGACGCCAACGGCATCGCCATTGTCGATCCGGAGAGCCAGTTCGACGCTGCAGGAAATCTGCGCCAGCTCGCTCACCTGCGCCAGATGGAGTGGACCTACCAGGGCGCGCTCGGTCGCGCGGTGGTGATCTCGCGCCCCGGCGGCACCGACGACGCCGAGCGCTATGTCTACGGCGGTGACGGCCTTCGCGTGCGCAAGACCACCACCCGCGTGGTCCAGGGCGGCAAGCTCGAGGTCACCGAGAAGATCTATCTCGGCGATGCCGAACGAAAGCGCGTCACCCTCGACGGTCAGCTCACCTTCGAGCGCTGGACGACGCATGTCGGTGACGGCCAGCAGCGAGTGGCGCTCGTGCATCGCTGGGTCAAGCACAACCTCGTGACACACACCGACACCACCGGCTCGTCACATGTCCGCTATCAGCTCAATACCCACCAGGGATCCTCGGCCTTCGAACTCGACGAAACCGGCAACGTGCTCTCGTACGAGGAATATTTCCCGCACGGCGGCACCGCCTTCATCGCCGGCGATGACGCGACCGTCGCGCACAAAGAATATCGCTACAGCGCCAAAGAATGCGACAGCCTGACCGGCCTTTACGCCTACGGCTATCGCTACTACGCGCCATGGATGGGCAGGTGGCTGTCGCCCGATCCCATCGGCCCCGTCGACGACCTCAATCTGTACCAGTTCGTCCTCGGCAACCCTGCCTCCCACGTCGACGAAAACGGTCTCCAGTCAGCCCCGACCACCGAGATGCAACCCGTTCGCCTACCGACGGTGTCCGGCAACTGGGGCGGCAACATGGAGACCCTGCTACCGCCGGCGCCGCCGGAGCAAGAGCAGGGCGTCACCGTGCGCGGTCGCCGCCATCCGCCTCACCGACGTCGCCCAACTCCGCGACATCACGCGGCGGCAGCGGCGGCTCAGCCCACACCGACGAGCCCGCCGGCCGAGGCAACTGCGGCGCCTGCAGCCGCAACTCCGCCGGTGCCGGTGCCGTCGCAATCGGCGGCGGATTCGTCGTCGTCGCCGGCCCCGGAGGGGTCGTCATCGCCGCCGGCCACCGAGCCGACAGCACCGTCGCAGCCCACCACTGACTCGGCTGTGCTGGCGCCGCCCACAGCGCCAGCCGCGCCGCACAGCGAGGGGCAGCCACCAACCGACACGCCGATGCCTCTGCTGCTGCTGGGGCCTCCTCCTCCGCCGCCGCCGCTTTTGCTCTTCGACGAGCCGCGCGCACCGTCAGTCAGTCGCTCGTCGACGTCGGACCGTGTCCTCGGCGACGCGGCCACCGGAGGTCCCTCGTTGTGGCGCTTCTTGCGACTGCCTCGAGGAGGGGCGGGCGAATTTCCGCAGGGCACGCTGTACATCTGGTCGGGCAACGGCGAAGGGTTGGCCTGGCGCGAGATCCTGCGCACCGAGCGTGGCTGGATGATGGGGGCCGTCCCGACCTTCACTCACACCGAGGACGCCACCGTTGTCCTGAACCCCAGCCCGACTCCGGAGCACGAGATCGCAGAGGCGGCCCATCGGCCCCGCGGCACGCCGGGCTTCGACTTCAACGAGAACTGGGGCCCGCCTTCGGCCACGGTCGTGGGGCAGGGCACCAGCGCCGGCTCCGACGTGCAGTCTCTCGGGTTGCCCCGTCGCCCTGATGGGGCCGTTTCGACGTATCGTGGCCAGACCATTCAAGAGCTGTACGAATGGCCCGCGGTGCGTCGCGGGGGCTACGTGTGGGGAGGGCTTTCCGCGTTCTCCGGTGGCCTTACGATCTGGAGCGCCGGCAGCATTCCGAATCCCTACGTACGCTGGACTGCTCGTGGTCTCGGTATGGCCGAGATTGGTGGCGGGGTCAGCTTTTGGGCCGGGTCCCAGCTACTTTCGTTCGGTCGCGCCCGGGTCTTCGTGCCGCTCATGCGCTACGGCGGCCTGACCTCCCGCGTCGCTGGTCCCGTCGCTGGCGGGCTGTTCGCCACCTACCAGGCCACTCAGGATTATCATGACCAGGACTGGGCCGGGATGGCCGTGCACGGAGTGGGCGCGCTCGCATTCGGCGTCCTCGCGCTGGCCGGCGCCGGCGTGGCGGTCCCCGCGGTTGTTGTTGTGGCCGCTCTGGCAGGCGTGGCCATGATGTTTGGTTTCGACATCGCCCGCATCCCCGGTGTCGCCCGTATTTTCCACTAGTCCACTTTCCCGAGGCTGTAGAGACCGATGAGCAAGCCAAACGATCCCGTTCCCGCCGTGAAGAAGTCCGCGACCGATCGCGTGGGCGAGGTGCTTACTCTGGCGGGGTTGCCGCCGGAAGTGACGCTGGCGCTGGGCAAGGCGGGACCGCCGCCGGGGGCGTTCGACGACGACACGCTGGGGGCGATGGTGGCCGCCAAGACGCTGACCGAAGATCAGGCGCGCGCGCTGGGATTTGCGGCTGGGCTCTACGGTCTCGTCGACGAAGATCTGACGCTGGCGACGGCGATCCGGGGCGCGGTGTATCCGCGACTTGGGGGTAAACCTGCGACCTCGACGGCGGATCTGGCGCGGCTGAGCAGCGGCGACTGGGGCGCGTTCTTGTCGACGAGCAAGGTGACGTTGCCCGTCGGCTCAAAGCCCGACAGCCTGAGCGCGGCGCTGGCCGGCCGCTTTGGTGCGCTGCATCCTGGGGTGGCCATCACCGGCCGATTGCCGTCGGTGGATGTACAGCAGATCTTGACTCCGACCGATCCCGCCGCCGTCACTGCGGTCGTGGTCGCTTACCCGGGCCTCAAGCTGCAGGCGGTCCTCGACGACAGCCGCCTGGCGCCCAAGGACAAGGCCGCCGCCTTCACCCGGCGCGTGGGGCTGGTGCAGCAGCTCAGCGCCGCGCTTGGCGACATCAACGTGCTCCGCCTCGATCTTGGCTCGCTCGGCGCCGACCTCGGCAAGCTCGGCCTCGACAAGCTCGGCGCCACCGACGACGAAAAGCCGATGGTGCTCGCCGTGTTCCAGACCTACCAGCGCGCCTGGACGCTGACCAAGAACGTCGACGACGCACACGCGCTGGTGGCCAAGGGCTATGTCTCGTCGCTGGCGATCGCCAAGCAGGGCCTGGACGACTTCCGGACGCAGACCGGGTTCGACCCGTCGCGCGCCCACCGGATCCAGAATGCGGCGCTCGACACCATCGCGCAGGTCAACACCGCGGTGGCCGCCATCGGCGACCTCACCGGCGGCGTGCAGGTGGGTCCGCGCAACCAGTTGCCGTCGGCGGCAAGCTATCTGAAGAAGCTGGCCGGCTACGACGCGCTGTTCGGCAATCTGTCGTTCTGCGACTGCGAGGAGTGCCGCTCGATCCTGGGGCCGGCGGCGTACTTCGTCGACCTCATGAAGTACATCACCGACCATCTGCTGACCCAGTTCGTTGCATCGCCCCCGAATCCCATCGACCTCGAGGTCCGCCGTCCGGATCTGTGGACGCTGGAGCTGAGCTGCGACAACACCAACCTGCGCGTGCCGACGCTCGATCTCGTCAACGAGATCCTCGAGAACTACGTCGGCCGTCGCCTCAACTCGTCGCTCTCGCTCGACGACCGCGCTGCCGTCGACGCGCTGGTCTATCAGCACACGCTGTACGACGCCGTCACCGTCGCCAATGCGGCGTCGTTCCGGCAGCCGTTCCATCTGCCACTGGTCCGCATCGCGTCGTATCTGCCGGCGCTCGGGCACACGCGCGCCGAAGTTGCCGTCGCTGTCGCCGGCGCCGCCGGAAGTGTGGCGGCCGAGCTGGGCCTCGCCCCGACGGAGCTGGCCCTCATCACCACGGCCAACGCCGACCTCGGCCGGCTCGGTCACCTGTACAACGTCCGTCTTGCCGCGCAGGCCGACGGCAGCGTGGCCACCACCACTGGCCCCCTCGACGCCACCGCGCTCGCCGCCGCCATCGGCGTCACCCGCGCCGAGCTCCTGGCTCTCGTCGCTGCGGCCTTCGTCAAGGTCGGCGCGCCGCTCGCGCACATCGGCATTCCCCAGTCTGACGCCAACGGCGTCACCACCGAGCACGTCACTGGCGTCACGGCCGACGGGCTCGATCGCCTGCATCGCCTGCTTCGCCTCGCCCACAAGACCGGCTGGTCCGTCGCCGAGCTCGATCTGGTGCTGACCACGCTCGGCGACACCACCCTCGCCAGCGTCGTCGCCATCGCCGGCGTGCACGCGCTGCAGATGCGCGTCGGCGTCACCGTCCCCGAGGTGTGTGCGCTGGTGGGCCCCTTGCCGTCGACGCTGCTCGATCGGCTGTTCAATCCGGCGCCGTTTCACACGCCGGACCGCCTGCTGCCCAAGCCGGCCGCGCGCTTCCTTCACCCCGCCTTCCGCCAGACCACCACGCCGTCGCCGGATCCCGACCAGATGCTGCCGCGGCTGCTCGGCGGACTCGGCCTCACCCTCGGCAGTCTCGAAGATCTGATCCGTGGGCTCGCGCCGCATCTGAGCCAGGAGGCCAACCCGGCCGACCGCGTCGACCCCGCCACGACGAGCGGCTTCGATCCGCATGCCGCCAGCGAGCTGGCCCGCTACTTCGTGCTGTCGTCACAAAATCTGACGCTGCTCCATCGCCATGCGCGCACGGCGCAGCTCCTCGGGCTCTCGATCCCCGAGCTGTTCCGGCTGCTCCAGCTCCTCGATCTCTCGGCGCTGAGCGGCCTCGAGGCCATCGTCGCGGTGCTCGATCTGCAGTCGTGGCGGCGCGCCAGCGGCTACTCTCTCGACGACGTCTTCGTCGCCACCGGCCGCACGCCAGCCCAGCCGTCGGCGTATTCCGACCCGGCCGTCGTCGCCGCCGCGGTGCAGCTCGCGGCCTCGACCGCGCTGACCTTCACCGACACCGTCTTTGCCCTCGCGCTCGGCCACACCGAGAGCCAATCGCGCGCGCTGTTGACGCTCAACCCCACCATCGTCGAGCCGATCGTCGGGCCGGCGTCGACGGGGAGATGGCGCATCCGGCTCGGAGTCGATCTCACCACCGCGACCATCACGCTGCCGGCCGTCCCAGTGCTCGACGCCGACGCGCAGCTCGCCACGACCACCGAGATCCGCGACGCGCTGGCGCCCTACGTACCGTCCGGCGTGCTCGCCCGCAGTCTCGCCGCCGCCTGCCATGTCGACACTGACAAGGTCGTGGCCCTGGCCGCGCTCACCAGCCAGTCGCTCACCACCGACGCGGTGCTCTTGCCCCTCCGGGGTGAGGGCCACCTCGCCGATCTGGCGGCGCTCATCGCGGCGATCTCTCCGTCGCTGGTGGCGTTCGCCGCGCCGGTCTGGGACGCCACCGCGATTGACTTCGTGCGCCTGCATCATGCCGCCTTCGATCTGCCGCCGGTCCCCCGTCTGCCGCCGCTGAACCTCAAGCAACTCCGCGCGCTGTCGGTCTACGCACGCCTCGGCGCCGCCGCCAACGATCCGGCCGCCGCCGCGCGCCAGGAAGATCTGCGCGCCGTGCTCAGCGCCTACACCGACGCCGGCTTTCCGCCGCCGGTGGAGTCCGCCATCGCCAATGTCCTCGACGTCTCGGCCGGCCTCATCGCTGGCCTGCGCGGCCGCGTCACGCTGCCCGCCGTCGCCGCCTACGCGCTCGACCAGCTGGCCCAGGCCACCCAGCTCGCCACCTCTCTTGGCGTCGACGGCCAGACCCTGGTCGCGCTCGTCTCCGATGGGGACTACCGGCCGCTCTCCAGCGCCGCCGATGCCCTGCTCAGCGCGCTCGGCGCCCGCTACAGCGACGACGCCACCCGCGCCGCCAAGCTCGACGCCGCCGAGCGCCTGGTGCGCGAAGCCCGCCGCGACGCGCTCGCCGACTACCTCATCCACTCGGTGCGCGATCCCGCCAACCAGGCCATCTGGAGCTCGCTCGACGAACTCTACGACTATTTCCTCATCGACGTCGAGACCAGCGGCTGCACCACCATCTCCCGCGTGGTGGCGGCCACCATGACCGCGCAGCTCTATGTGTACCGCGCCATCATGAACCTCGAGCAAGACCGCGCCGGCGACTTCGTGCTGAGTCTCGACGCCGACGCCGCCAAGCAATGGCCGTGGCGCAAGAACTTCCGCGTCTGGCAGGCCAACCGCAAGGTCTTCCTGTGGCCCGAAAACTACCTCGATCCCGATCTGCGCGACGACAAGACGCCGCTCTTCAAGGACCTCGAGCAGGAGCTGTTGCAGACCGATCTCAACGACCAGAACGTCCTCGACGCCTACACCAAGTATCTGGCCGGCCTCGAAGAAGTCGGCTCGCTCACCGTCGCCGGCGCCTATCACGAGCGCCGCGGCGCCACCGACGTCTTTCATCTCTTCGGCGTCACCGCCGGCGATCCGCCCACCTACTACTGGCGGAGCTGCGAGAACCTCATCGAGGCCCACCGCCCCGACGGCAGCAGCGCCGAGAGCTGGAGTGCATGGCAGAAGATCAACGTCCAGATCACCGGCCGCAAGGTGTCGCCGGTGGTGCACCTCGGTCGCCTGCACGTCTTCTGGATCGACATCCACACCCAGCCGGTCAACCAGATCGCCAACGGTGCCAGCACCTTCGACGGCTACCGCCACACGCTGTCGCTCAAGGTGACCAGCCTGCGCCCGGACTACACCTGGACCGCGCCGCAAGAGATCGAGCTGCCCGACGTGCATCCGCCCGATCCCAACTTCGGGCCAGGTCGTGGCCAGGTCCTCGATCCCCTGATCCCGATCCCGGTGCCGCCAAGCGGCTGGATCGATCAGATGCAGATCGATGCCGAGGTCGCGGTGACGCGCGCAGAGGCCGCCGTCCACGCCGCCGAGGCCGCGCTCGCCTGGGCCGCCTTCTCCGGCGGTTTTCACGTTCCCGAGGCCACCGCCGCGCTCGGCATCGCCGCGCGGGTCCTCCACGACGCCAACGACGCCTTGACCGAGGCCAACCGCACCCATCAGGAGCGCGTCGACGCCCATGCCACCCATCCGGAAAACCGCGTCAAGCTCGACCTCACCCGTCGCCCGCAGTCCGAGGCCAACGACAACTACACGCTCTCGGGCCCGAGCTGGGACTGGGCCTGGCTGCAGTCGCAAGCGGATCCGCCGAAGCTGACCATCCAGCTCCGCGATTTTCGCGCCTACGCCGAGATCGATCTATTTCGCCGCACAGCGACGACCATCGCTCCGATTCCGGTGCAGGACACAGTGACGCCGTTTCTGTGCGCCATGGGCCACACCGCCAACATCACCAGCGGCCGCCTCGCCGATCCCGCGTCGCTGTATCGCGCCACGCCGCGCACCCTGCCAGTCTGGCCCAACCCGGCCTTCGCCAACGCCGTCCTCGACACCGAGCGCGTGCGCACCTATCGGCTCGAAGATCCGTCGTTCGACCCGCTGCTCCAGGTCTCGACGTCGGACCCGCTGGCCACCATGGCCGCTGGTGTCGACTTCGTGGCGCTGGCCGTGCCCGGCTCCGAACAAGATGTCCTGGTGCAAATCGGCGACGACATCTTGCTCCTGCAAGGCTCCGTCACCGACGACAGCGGCTACACCCTGCGCCGGCTCGGCACCACCGTCGTCGGCGATCTCGGTCGCTGCCTCTTCGAGGACAAGCTCGATGCGCTCCTCAGCACCGACAGCCAGCTCCATCGTTTTCAGGAAGCGATCAATCTGCCGATCAGTGTGCAGCAAGGCATCGACACCAGCGCCGTCGTCGCTGGCAAGCTCGACTTCGCCGGCCCATACGGCATCTACTACCGCGAGCTCTTCGTCCATATTCCGTTTCTGATCGCCAACGCGCTCAACTCGCGCGGCCGCTTCGAAGCCGCCCAGCGCTGGTATCACTATATCTTCGACCCCACCGCCGCCGTCGAAGAGTTCGACCTCACCGGCGTCGCGCCCGGCGACGTCGCCCACCGCCTCCTCGATCGCGTCTGGCGCTACAGCCAGTTCCGTGGCCAGGGCCTCGAACATCTCCACGCGGTCCTGACCGACACCGACGCGCTCGAGCGCTACAAGCAAGATCCCTTCAACCCCTGGGCCATCGTGCGCACGCGGGTGAGCGGCTTCCAGAAGGCGATCGTCATGAAGTACGTCGACAACGTCCTCGACTGGGCCGACTCGCTGTTCGCGCAGTTCACCACCGAGTCGGTCAACGAAGCGCTCATGCTCTACAACCTGGCGCGCGACGTGCTCGGCCCCGAGCCCACCCAGCTCGGCGACTGCCCGAGCGGCGTCGAGCCCAACACCTACCAGACCATCGCGCCGTTGCTCGACGGCAATGACGACTTCCTCATCGAGATCGAGAGCGTCATCGTCGGCGCCCAGAGCTCGAGCCGCCAGGCGCCGCGCGCCGCCCGCTATCGGCCCATCGAGTCGGCGATTGCGCGCGCGGTGAACGCCTATCCGCTGGTGAACAGGGCGCCGGATCCGCGCGGCATCTTTGTCGGCCCCGGCACCAACGAGACCCCGACGCTGAGCTGGGGTCCGGCACTCGGCAACGCCACCATCAAGACCATCGACCCGGTCGGTGGCCGGAGCTTTCACCACGCCGCGAAGGCCGACTTCGGCGCGCAGTTCGGCCGCTTCGGCTGGAGCATCGTGCGCCAGATGTCGCCGGCGTTTTGCATCCCGGCCAACGCCGATCTGCTCGCCTATTGGGATCGCGTCGCCGATCGGCTCTACAAGATCCGCCATTGCCTCGACATCGACGGCAACCCACACGAGCTGGCCCTCTTTGCGCCGCCCATCGACCCCATGCAGCTCGTGGCCATGAAGGCGGCCGGCCTCAGCCTCGACGACGTCCTCGGCGGCGGCAACGGCAGCTTGCCGCCCTATCGCTTCCTCTATCTCATCGAGCGCGCCAAGTCGTTCGCGGCCGCGCTGGCCGGCTTCGGATCGGCGCTGCTGTCGTCGCTGGAAAAGAAAGACTCCGAGCAACTCAACCGCGTGCGCCTCACCCAGCAGCTCAACCTCACCCAGCTCACCACGCAGATCCGCCAGCTCGAGATCGACGCCGCCACGCAGTCACGCGAAGCCATCGACCGGCAGCGTCAGGCCGCGGTCTACCGCAGCGACTTCTATGCCGGCCTCATCAGCCAAAACCGCAACGGCTGGGAGATCGCCGAGTCCATCGCGCGCCACACCGCCGGTAGCATCCACGTCACCGAGAGCATCATCCAGTTCGTGGGCGCCATCGTCGCGCTCGTACCCAACGTCGGCGCACCGACGGCAATGACCTACGGCGGCAGCCAGCTCAACCAGGGCATGAAGGGCTTCGGCTATGCCCTCGATGCGCTCGCCAAAGGCGCCGAATCCATCGCCGCCTCGGCCAGCCTGGAGGCCGGCTTTGCCCGCCGCCTCGAGGGCTGGGCCAACCAGAAGGCGCTCGCCGACTACGACGTGCAGAGTCTCGATCGGCAGCTGCAGGCCGCCAACATTCGCCTGGACATCGCCAACCGCTCGGTCACGCTCCACGACAAGAGCCTCGAACAGCTCCAGGAATTTCTCGATCTCACCGACGGAAAATTCACCAGCATCGGCCTCTACACCTGGATGTCCGGCCAGCTCCAGACGCTGTATCGCACCGCGTATCAGAACGCGCTGGCGCTGGCCAAGCTCGCTGAAGAGGCCTATCGCTTCGAGCGCAGCGACGATCGAACGGCCGGTCTCCGCCCGTCGTACTGGGATGCCACGCACGCCGGCCTGCTCGCCGGCGAAGGCCTGCTGATGGGCCTGCAGAGCCTGGAGCGTCGCTTCCTCGAGACCAACTACCGCACCCCGGAGGTCGACCAGGCCTTTGCGCTCTCGCAGGTGAACCCGCAAGCCTTGGTCAACCTGCGCGAGGTGGGCGAGTGCACCTTCGATGTAAGCGAGGTCTTCTTCGACCTGTTCTACCCCGGGCACTACAAGCGCCGCATCAAGGCGGTACGGCTCACCATCCCGTGCATCACCGGGCCATACGTCAACGTGAGCGCCACGCTGGCGCTCACCGCCAGCCAGATCCGGCCGACGCCCGTCGCCACCGCGCTCGTCGACGTGCCGCCGAGTCGCAGCGTGTCCATCGCCACCAGCACGGCACAGAACGACGCCGGCGTGTTCGAGCTCTCGTTCCGGGATGAGCGCTACATGCCGTTCGAGGGCCTGGGCGCGATCAGCTCCTGGCGGCTCACGCTGCCCAGGTCGTTCCGTCAGTTCGACTACCAGACCATCAACGACGTCATCCTCTCGATCAGCTACACCGCCGAGGACGATGGCGTCTTGCGCGGGCAGGTCGAGTCGAACAACGCCGCGCTCGAAGGCAGCATTCTTGCGTATTTCTCCACGCATTCGGCGCAGCGCCTCTTCAGCCTGCGCCAGGACTTCTCGAACGCGTTCACGCGCCTGTTGCGTAGTCCGGTCAGCACGCCGGGAGCGACCGCAGGCGTCACCTTCGAGCTCAGCGATCGCAGCTTCCCGTCGTTCTTCCGCGGCCGCGCCCTCCACGTCGTCCCCGGCAGCGCCCAGCTCCTCCTCCGCACAGCGACGGGAACGACAGCGTCCGGATTCGAGATGACCGTCGACGGCGGCGCCGTCACCGCCTTCGCGCCGTCCGCGCTGGGCAACCTCCTCGGCGCGTCGGTACCCTCGGAGTTCTTCACCGGCGACGGCATTCGCTTCGGCCCGCACACCCTGGCCATCACCGCGCCCGGCAACCTCGCCCCACCGTCATCTCCAGCCGGCGACCCTTCCGCCATCGACGCCAGCAAGCTGCTCGATGTTTTGCTCTACCTGGAGTACAAACTGATCTGACCGACACCTCCGACTGTCATCGACACCAACGTCCTGCCGCTCAAATGCGCAAGTGCGGCGAACGAGGCGGACGCTCGTTGTCATGGGTAGTTCGGGTCTCGGAGGCGCGCGCATATCACCGCACGCGATCGCGGCCGTCGCGCTTGGCGAGCAGCAGGCGGGTGCTCGCGCGCTCGAGCAGCTGGGCGGCGGTCTCGTCGGGCCCGAGCTCGACGCAGCCGATGCTCACCGTGATCGCGAGCGGCTCGTCCTGGGTGGTCGCGAACGGCTTGCCGGCCACCGCGGCGCGCACGCGCTCGAGCACGGCCCGCGCGGCCTCGCCGTCGACGCCCTCGAGGACGATGCAGATCTCCTCGCCACCGTACCGCGCGGCCCAGTCGCTGGCCCGCAGCGCATCGCGGATCCGCGCGGCCGCGGCGGCGAGGACCTTGTCGCCGGTCGGCCAGCCGTGCGCCTTGTTGACGAGCCCGAAGTTGTCGATGTCGAGCAGTCCGACCGACAGCGGCCGGCCGCGATCACGGGCGCGCTCGAGCTCGAACGGCAGCCGGCGATCGAGGTAGCGGCGGGCGGCCAGCCCGGTGAGCGCGTCGAGATCGGCCTGCTCGCGCAGGCCCTGGAACACGCGGCGGCCGCGCTCGGTGATCACGTCGGCGACGCGCTCGGCGAGCACGCGGGTCATCTCCTCGAAGCCTTCGACCTCGAGGTCGCCGTCGCGCTCGCGGACCTCGCGCTCGCGATCGGAATGCTCGACGATCCGGTCGCGGCCGCGCGCCTTCGCGGCGTAGAGCGCGCCGTCGGCGTGGCGCAGCAGCTCGTCGTAGCTGGTCTCGGTCGTGCGCACGACGACGCCGATCGACATCGTCGTCGTGCCGGCGGCGTGGAGCGGCCGGGCGCGGATCGCGGCCTGGATCGCGAGGGCGACGCGGCGCGCATCGTGGTGGGCGGGAAGCGTGACGGCGAACAGGTCGCCGCTGACCGCCCGACGTGGCCGTCGCGGGGCACGGTGGAGCGGATACACGATGCGACCTCGCGCAGCAGCTCGTCACCGACCATGTGGTCGTGCTGATCGTTGAACCGCTTGAACCGATCGATGTTGATGGCCAGCAGCGCGGCCGGGAGGTCGGCGGAGGCAGCGCGCACGAAGCTCGCGCGATCGAGCACGCCGGTCATCGGATCGATGCCGGCGCGATGCGCCATGACGCGCAGCCGGTGCTCGACGAGGACCTGCGGATCGTCGGCGAGGCAGACGTCGTCGCCTTCGCGCAGGGTCGCGAGGACCGCCGCGAGCTCGCCGGCGCGGACCCGGTACAGCACCAGGGCGCTGATCACCTGGCGCGCGATGAGCATGTCGTCGATGGACCCGAAGTCCTCGCTGCTCAGAACCACGACTGCCGGATCGGCCATGCTGCTCGGCGCATACTACTGCGGGCCGCGAGCCGGCCGGCGGCGGATCGCTGGACAAACCGGGTGCCAGGACCGCGAAAGCTGGCCATTCTCGGTGGATGACCTCGCCGCGATCCGCCGACCCGCACGCTCCGGCTACCTCCGGTGGCCGTCGCAGCTCGCTGATCGGGCGCCTCGCCGCCGCCGCCTGCGCGCTGGTCGCCGCCGCGGTCGTCGCTGCGCTCGCGCTGCGCGACTGGCTCGGCGATCCGGTGCTCGCCGGCGCGATCACCGCCGCGGTGTTCCTGCCGCTCGCGCTGTGGGCCGTGCGGCGCGCGCTGGTGCCGGTCACCGCGATGTTCCGCGCGCTCGCCGGCACGGTCACCAGCTATCGCGATGGCGACTTCGCGTTCAGCCTGGCGTGGCCGCGCCGCGACGAGCTCGGTGACCTGGTCGTCGCGCACAACGACCTCGGCGACACCCTGCGCGCCCAGCGCGAGACCCTGGTCCAGCGCGAGCTCCTGCTCGACACCATGGTCCAGAACACGCCGGTGGCGATGCTGCTGTGCGACGCCCGTGGCCACATCGTCTACGGCAACCTCGCCGCGCGCCAGCTGCTCGCCGGCGGCCGCCGCCTGGAGGGCCAGCGGCTCGACGCGCTGCTCGAGGACGGACCCGAGCCGTTGCGCGACGCCGTGGCGCGCGGCCGCGACGGCCTGTTCGCGGTCGAGCGCAGCGGCGAGGAGGAGATCTACTACCTCGCGCGCAACGGGTTTCGCCTCAACGGCCGTCCGCACGAGCTGTTCGTGCTCCGCCACCTGACCTCGGAGCTCCACCGCCAGGAGGTCCGGACCTGGAAGAAGGTCATCCGCGTGATCAGCCACGAGCTCAACAACTCGCTGGCCCCGATCGCCTCGCTCGCCCACTCCGGCGGCGAGCTGCTGCGGCGCGGCAAGCACGACCAGCTCGACAAGGTGTTCGCCACGATCGCCGAGCGGTCCCGTCACCTCGAGCAGTTCATCCAGGGCTACGCCCGGTTCGCCAAGCTGCCGGCGCCGCGCCCCGAGCCGACCGCGTGGACCGAGCTCGTCGAGCGGCTGCGCGGCCAGGTCGCGTTCCAGGTCGACGGCGCGTACCCCGACCCCCGCGGCCAGTTCGACCCGGCCCAGCTCGAGCAGGCGCTCGTCAACCTGCTGCGCAACGCTCACGAGTCCGGATCGCCGCCCGCCGACGTCCAGTTCCGCGTCCGCAAGCTGCCCGGTGCCATCGCGATCGAGGTCAGCGACCGCGGCACCGGCATGACCGAGGCCGTGCTGTCCAACGCGCTCCTGCCGTTCTACTCGACCAAGCGCGGCGGCACGGGCCTGGGCCTCGCCCTGGTCCGCGAGATCGCCGAGGCCCACGGTGGCCGCGTCGCGCTCGCCAACCGTCCCGGCGGCGGGGTCAGCGTGACGATCACGCTGCCGCAGTGATGCCGGGCAACAGCGCGTAGCGGCCGATCAGCGCCCCGGATCGGTCTCACCGCGCACGAGCGGGTCGCGGTCCGCGATCCGTCGCGCCTGCTCGGGCTCGCCGAGCGCGGCCAGCTGCTGGCGGATGAGGGTGGCAGCGTCGTGGTCCCTGCGCAGCAAGCATCGCATGCCCCCATGATAGTGTACATCCGACACAGTGCAAGTAGCTGGACTGCTGGGTGCCTGCCAGAGGGCTCGACGGTCCCGCGCTGATCACTCGCGCCAGATGCCGATCACGCGGGGGGCATTCGAGGCGGGATCGCGGGCGACGTGGACGACGGTGGCGCCATGGAACCCCGGACGGGTCGTCGTGA
>JBGQCL010000168.1:0-22134 GCA_041495365.1 Kofleriaceae bacterium
GATCCCGGAAACCGCCTGATCGCGGCGATCGACGCGCCGGGTCGGGCCGAGGCCGACCAGCTGATCGAGCAGCTCGGCGGCGTGCCGAGCTGGATCAAGCTCGGGCTGGAGCTGTTCTGCGCCGAGGGCCCCCGGATCGTCGAGGACTACGTCGCGCGCGGTCATCGCGTGATGCTCGACCTCAAGCTCCACGACATTCCGGAGACCGTGGCGCGGGCGACCGCACGGGTCACGGCGCTCGCGGCCGACCTGATGACCGTGCACGCCGCGGGTGGCCGGGCGATGCTCGACGCGGCGGTGCGCTCCGCCGGGCGGACGCGCGTGCTCGCGGTGACCGTGCTGACCTCGCTCGACGAGGCCGACCTCGTGCAGATCGGCGCGCAAGGCCCGGTGCGCGAGCTCGTGGTCAAGCGTGCCCAGCTCGCGATCGCGGCGGGCTGCGCCGGCGTAGTGGCGTCGCCCCACGAGCTCGCGGCCGTGCGCGTGATCGCACCTCATGGATTCCTGATCATCACACCGGGCGTGCGTCCCGCGGACGCCGAGGCCGGCGACCAGAAGCGGGTGATGACGCCGCGCGAGGCGCGCGCCGCCGGCGCCGACCTCATCGTGGTCGGCCGGCCGCTGCGCCAGGCGCGCGATCCTGCGGCCGCCGCCCGCGCGATCGTCGCCGACCTCGCGGCGCTCGCGTGAGGCCCTGCGGGCCGGCCGGCGAGGTCGCGCGAGCGGCGAGGGCGGTCCGGCCATGACCGTCCCCGGGGAGCGCGTGGTCTACGGCGCCGGGCCGGTGCGCGAGCTGATCGCGCGGCGCCCGGCCTCCGTGCGCGCGGTGTGGGTCGATCCGCACCGCGCCGGCCGGACCACCAGCGATCCGGTCGCCGCGATCGTGGTCGCGGCGCGCGCGGCCGGGGTCCGGGTCGAGGACCGCGAGCGCCGAGTGCTCGACCAGGCCGCGGGCCCGGACGCGCGCCACCAGGGCGTCGTCGCGTGGCTCGGGCCGTTCGCCTACGCCGAGCTGTCGGATCTGGTCGACGCGGCGGGGGCAGCCGCCGAGCCGGCGCTGCTGGTCGCGCTCGACGGTGTCGAGGATCCCCGCAACCTTGGTGCGATCCTGCGCAGCGCCTACCTGCTCGGCGCGCACGGCGTGATCATCCCCGAGCACCGCGCCGCCGCCGTCACCGCCGCGGCCGCCAAGGCCAGCGCCGGGGCCAGCGAGCTCGTCGCGGTGGCCCAGGTCGGCAACCTGGTGCGCGCGCTCGACGAGCTGCGCGGGCTCGGCCTGTGGCGCGTCGCGGTCGACGCCGCGCCCGGCGCGCAACCGATCGAGAGCCTCGACGGCGCGCTGCCGCTGTGCCTGGTGCTCGGCGCCGAGGGCACCGGCGTGCGGCCGCTGGTCGCGCGCAGCTGCGACTTCCACGCCGTCATCCCGATGGCAGACGGCCGCGACGCGGTCGGCTCGTTCAACGTCGCGGTCGCCGCGGCGCTCGCGCTGTACGAGATCCGCCGCCAGCGCCAGCAGCGGCGCTAGCGGGTTCCGCTCACGCGTCGATCTTCTCGAGGAAGCTGGTCTTGAGCAGCTTCTCGCCGTGCACCGGGAAGAACGTGTACACCGAGTCGCCGACCACGCGGACGACCTCGCCCTCGCCCCAGGTCGCGTGGCGCACCAGGTCGCCCTTCTCCAGCGGGCCGAACACCGGGCGCTTGACCCGCTCGATCTTGAGCGCACGGCCGCGGCCGGCCCCGCGGTTCCGGCGCAGCGCCTCCTCGAGCAGCGCCTTGCGGGTTGCGGGATCGCCGCTGCGGCGGGCCGCCAGCGTCGCGGCCACGGTCTCGAGCTCGCGGGCGCTCGGCGGCGCGGTCTTGGCCGCGCGCACGCAGTTGTCGCACGACCCGCACGCCGGGTGATCGGTGTAGCCGAAGTACGTCACCAGCAGGCGGGTCCGGCACAGGTGCGACTGAGCGTAGCGCAGCATCGCCGCCAGCCGGGCGCGGTCCTGCGCTCGCTTCTGCTCGTAGCGGCTCGCGGCGCGCCCGAGGTCCTCGATGCTCGGCGGCTGGGTCGCCAGCGGCGCGAACCGCGCGCCCGGCGCCTCGGCGGCGAACCCGACCTCCTTGAGGAACGACAGCACCACGCGCGCCTTCTTGGCCGGCGCGTCGGCGCGCTCGGCGATGTCCTTGACCGCGACGAACACGTCGGCATCGAGGTCGTTGCGCGGGACCTGCGCCTGCGTGGGCGACGCCGTGCGGCCGTGGGTCACGTGGACCAGCGCCTCGGCGACCGCCCGGGTCTGCTCCGGCGTGGGGTAGCGGCCGCCCAGGAAGAAGCTCTGGATCCGCTTGTCCTCGGGCTGGTACAGCAGCACGCAGTCGGCGGGGGCGCCGTCGCGCCCGGCGCGGCCGGCCTCCTGGTAGTAGCTCTCCAGCGAGCCGGGGAAGTTGTAGTGGATGACGAACCGCAGGTCCTGCTTGTCGACGCCCAGGCCGAACGCGTTGGTCGCGACCATCAGCCGCGGCTCGCTGTCCTCCATGAACGCGCTCTGCACCCGCTCGCGGTCCTTGGCCCGCATCCGGCCGTGGTAGCGGCCACACTCGATGCCCTGCGACCACAGGAAGTCGGCCAGCGCGTCCACCGTCTTGACCGTCGCGGCGTAGATGATGCCGCAGCCGGGCTGCTTCTCGATCAGCCGGAGCAGCAGCGCCTGCTTCTTGCGCTCGCTCAGCGCCTTGATCACGTGGTAGCGCAGGTTGGGCCGGTCGAGCCCGATGTCGATCACCGACGCGTCGTCCGTGCTGAGCTGGAGCTGCGCGAGGATGTCGTCCCTGACCTTGGGCGGCGCGGTCGCGGTCAGCGCCAGCACCGGCGGCCGGCCGAGCGCGCGCACCGCCTCGCCGAGCCCGAGGTAGGCCGGCCGGAAGTCGTGCCCCCACTGCGAGATGCAGTGCGCCTCGTCGACCACGAACAGCGCGACCCGGACCGCCGCCAGCCGCTCGCGGAACCGGGGCTCGCCGAGCCGCTCCGGCGTGACGTACGCGATGCACGGCCGGTTCTCCGACAGCCGGGACAGGGCGGCGTGCTCGTCGCGCGGCGACAGCGTCGAGTCGAGCCGCAGCACCTCGATGTCGAGCTCGGCGAGCTTGTCGTGCTGGTCCTTCATCAGCGCGATCAGCGGCGATACCACCAGGGTGATGCCATCGAGCTCGAGCGCGGGGAGCTGGTAGCACAGCGACTTGCCGGCCCCGGTCGGCATGATCGCGAGCGTGTCGATGCCGGCGAGCACGTTGCGGATCGCGAGCGCCTGGCCGGGGCGGAACGCCGAGATCCCGAACCGCCGCTTGCCGAGCTCGAGCATCCGGGCGTCGATCGAGGCCGCCTGGGTCTCGGTCACCTCGGAGGGTTCGCCCGTGTCGCCGGCGTCCGTGTCACCGACCTCGGCGTCGAGCGCGATGTCCTGCGAGAGGTTCGGATCGGGGTCGACCACGACGGTGTCGTCATCGCTGTCGAGCGCGACGAGCGGGGCAAGGTCGCGTGTACCGCGCGCGGCCTTGAGCGTTGCGGTCGATATGTCGCGGGTCCCGCGCGCCAGTTTCGGCTGTGGCGTCGCGGCGGCCTTTCGACCACCGCGCTCAGGCACGAGGCTCTTGGACATTAACGGTTACCGTCGCCTGGAACGCCGGTAGCTGCAAGCGAAACGTGGAAACGATCTCGTTAGGTAACAGTTGTTCGTGGAGCGCCGGCCCGACGGACCTACATTCAGGTCCGACAAGGTACTGTGTTGCCTGATCACCGCGTGATCACCGCGTGATCACCGCGCGATCACCGGTCCGCGGAATCGCTAGCGCCATCACAACTGCGGACCGCGTGTTCATGTCACGGACACCCGGTGCGCGATCGCTCGTGCGCCTGCGCCACAACCGGGACAACCGGCACTGCAATATTCGGCGGCATTCGGCGGCATCCGGCGGGATCCGGCATCGCACGGCCGCCGGCGTTGCCGACCCGGAAACCCCGCTCGCGGTTGCCTGGAGCGCCGGCGCGGAGGCTGTTCCGCAAAGACGTCGCGCGCGTGGCCTTGCAAGCCGCGCGCGGTTGATGAAGATGCTTGCCCATGCCTCTGCTCGATGGGCTTCAAGTCGTGAGGTCCAAGATCCATGGCTACGGCGTCGTGACCACCCGGCCGTATCGCGCCGGCGAGCTCCTGTGCTTCGGCGACGGCGTGCTGTACTCGGCCGATGCCGAGTTCGACGACACCTACGCGCTGGTCCTGCCGGGCGAGGACACCGAGACCGGCGATCCGCTGTTCTGGGACCTGGTGTGCCAGACCCGCTGGTTCAATCACTCGTGCGATCCCAACACCGAGGTGATGCTGAAGTGGGATCGCGAGATCGCGCAGCTGTCCGCGTGGTGGGTCGCGCTGCGCGACATCCCGGTCGGCGAGGAGATCACCTATGACTACGCGTTCGTCGCCGACGTCGCCGAGCCGTGCCGGTGCGGCGCCGCGACGTGCCGCGGCGTGATCGTCGATGACGATCCGGACAACCTATCCCGGCTCCCCGATCATCTGCGCGAGCTGCTCCGCGTGCCGGCGCGCGCAGCCTCGTAGCGATCCGCAACGCGCGGTGGCGTCCCGCAACGCGGGGCGCTGCGAAAAGCAACGAGTGCGCGCCGCCGCCCCCATGTGCGCCGGCGCGGCAGTTCGAAAATCGGCGATACTCTTCCGCGATGAGCACACGCATCGGCATCCTCACCGGCGGGGGCGACTGCCCGGGCCTCAACGGCGTGATCCGCGCCGTGACGCTGCACGCCCGCCAGACCTTCGGCTGGGAGGTCCTGGGCATCAAGAACGGCTTCGAGGGGCTCTACGAGGAGGAGTACGTCGAGCTCACCTCGCACAGCGTGCAGCACTCGCTGCAGCGCGGCGGCACGATGCTGGGCTCGAGCAACCGCGCCAACCCGTTCGCGTATCCGGTGCGGCTGCCCGACGGCCGGGTCGAGATCCACGACGTGTCGACCCGCTGCATGTCCAACCTCGCCAAGCTCGACCTCCACGGCCTGGTCGTCGTCGGCGGCGACGGCTCGATGTCGTTCGCCCACAAGTTCATCCAGCGCGGCGCGACCCGGATCGTCGGCGTGCCCAAGACGATCGACAACGACCTCGAGGCGACCGACTACACCGTCGGGTTCCAGACCGCCGTCGAGGTCGTGGTCGAGGCGGTCGACCGGCTGCACACCACCGCGGAGAGCCACGAGCGGATCATGATCGTCGAGGTCATGGGTCGCTACGCGGGCTGGATCGCGTTGACCTCCGGCCTCGCCAGCGGCGCCCACGTCGTCCTGATCCCCGAGATCGACTACGACCCGATGCGGGTGATCGAGGCGTTCCACCGCCGCCACGGCCGCGGCGTCAGCTACTCGATCGCGGTCGTCGCCGAGGGCGCCAAGCCCAAGGGCGGCAACCTCTCGGTGGTCGCCGCCGGCGACGTGACCAAGCAGGAGAAGCTCGGCGGCGCCGGCGGCCACCTCGCCGAGGTGATCGCGGCCAACACCGAGTACGAGGTCCGGACCACGGTGCTCGGCCACGTCCAGCGCGGCGGCGCGCCGTGCGCGTTCGACCGCGAGCTCGCGACCCGGTTCGGGGTCAAGGCGGTCGACCTGATCGCCGAGGGCAAGTTCGGCCACGTCGCAGCGGTCGAGAGCGGCCACCTGGTCGCCAAGCCGATCGACAAGGCGGTCAAGAAGCTCAAGCTGGTCGATCCCAACGGCGAGCAGGTCCGCACCGCCAAGGGTGTCGGCATCGAGTTCGGCGATTGAGCCCGGTCGCGGTTCACGCGGTCGCGGCCAGCAGGGTCTGGCCGTCGCGCACGTAGGTCGACCCCGGGATGTCCTTGGCGGCGCGCTTGCCGACCGCGGCGAGCTCGGCGAGCGCGGCGTACGACCTGGCGCGCGCGATCGTGATCGCCGCGATCGAGACGCTCATGATCGGGAACCGGCGCTGGACGCCGAACCGGTCCTTGGTATCGATGGAGCCGCGCGCCCGGTCGGCGGGGTCGTAGTACAGGCGGATCAGGTGGTCGAAGCGCTCGCAGATGCCGCGGCAGACCTCGTCGACCTTGCCCAGGCTGGTGATGAACACGAAGTCGTCGCCGGCGATGTGGCCGATGAAGTCGCCGGGGCTGCCGCTGCGGGTGACGACGTGGCGGATCACGTCGCCGGTCTGCCGGATCACCGCGTTGGCCTTGGCGTAGCCGTAGTAGTCGTTGAACGCCTTGAGGTTGTCGAGGTCGAGGTAGCAGGCGACCGCGTCGGTGTCGACGATCGACAGCCGGCGCTCGATCTCGCCCTGGATCGCGCCGGCGCCCGGCAGCTGGGTGGTCGGTGACGCGCCGAGCTCGCGGGCCTGGCGGTCGAGCGCCTTGCCGACCCGGGCGAGCAGCTCGTCGGCGTCGAACGGCTTGACCATGTAGTCCTCGGCGCCCGAGCGGAACGCGCGGACCTTGTCGGCGGTGTCGGCGCGCGCCGACAGGAACATGATCGGCGCCATGCCGGCCGCGGGATCGGCGCGCAGCATCTCGGCGCAGCGGTAGCCGTCGATGCCGGGCATCAGGACGTCGAGCAGGATCATGTCGGGGCGGAACCGGCGGGCCTCGGCGAGCGCGCTGGTCGCCGAGCCGGCGTCGCGGACCTGGTAGCCGCCGAGCTCGAGGACCTCGCGGCAGATCGAGCGGATCGAGGCATCGTCGTCGATCACCAGCACGCGCGGGGTCTCGCGCCGGCCGGACTCGACCAGCCGCAGGCAGGCCTCGCGGAACACCGCGGGCTGGATCGGGAACTCGATGACGTCGTCGGCGCCGGCCGCGACCAGGTCGGTGCGGCGCTCGGCGTCGCCGACCACCATGACCGCGGTCTTGCGGGTGTCGGGATCGTGCTCGAGGATCGCGAGCAGCGCCGGGGCGTCGGACATCGCGCCGGCGACCACCGCGAGCGCGGGGTGCTCGGCGCGGCTGATCGCGAGCGCGGTGTCGACGTCGTGGGCGACCAGCACGTGGTCGCTGAGCGACATGAGCAGGCCCTTGAGCAGCAGGGCGCGGCGCGGATCGTCGTCCGCGACCAGCGCGCACGAGCCCTCGCCCAGGCCGCGGCGGCGCGGCGGGGCCTCGAGCGGCGTCATCGCGAGCTTCTCGGGCATCGCGGTCGACGGCAGGGTGAACACGAACTTGGTGCCGTTGGGCTCGGACTCGACCCAGATCCGGCCGCCGTGCGCCTCGATGATCGTGCGCGAGATCGACAGGCCGAGCGCGGTGCCGCCGACCCGCCGGCTCGACGCCGAGAACGGCTCGAACACGCGCTCGCGGTCCTCGGCTGCGATCGGCTCGCCGGAGTTGAACACCGAGACCCCGACCGCGTCCTCGGTCAGCGGCGGCCCGAACACCTGGACGTCGATCACGCCGCCGGTCGGAGCGAACCGGATCCCGTTGGACAGCAGGTTGCCGAGCACCTGGGCCAGCCGCTCCGGGTCGCCGAGGATCGCGATGTCCTCGGCCGACGCGCCGAGCACGATCGTCAGGTGCTTGGTGGCCGCGGCGCCGCGGTAGCGGTCGATCACCTCGCGGGCGAGCCGGTCGAGCTGGACCGGCGTCGCGGCGACGGTGATCGAGCCGGTCTGGGCGCGCGCGAGCTCGAGCAGCTGATCGACGAGCTGGTTCATCCGCGTCGTCGCCTGGCGCGCCATGTCGACGTAGCGCAGCTGCGGGTCGGACAGCGGCCCGGCATAGCCCGACAGCACGATGTCGAGCGCGCCGGCGATCGAGGTCAGAGGCGTTCGCAGCTCATGAGACATCACCTGCGCAAACTCCGCACGCCGGCGGGCGACCTCCGCAGTGTCTCCGAGATCGCGAAGGATCACGATCGCGCCGAGCGACGCCGCGCCGTCGCGCAGCGGGGTCACCACCGAGTGCAGCACGCGGTCGCCGATGCGGACCTCCTCGCGGATCGCCTGGCCATCGAGCGCCCCGGCGGCGAGATCGAACGGGTAGAACCCGACGGTGTCCTTCAGGTATGTGGTGTCAATCTGCGCCTCGGCTGGAATTCCCAGCATGTCGCGCGCTGCGGCATTGATGAACGCCTCTCCTGTCCGGGTGTCGGCGACGATGGCGCCATCGGCCATCGCGCCCACCGCATGCCGAAGCAGTTCGATCGACGCGGGGGACATCTGTTAGCAATCATACCCAAATCAGGGTCGAAGCACAGGTCCGCCAGGGGACGGAGGTGTGGGTAGCTAGTGAGGAACGCCCGGGGAGGGCGGAACGGGACGGGGGTATGGGCGGGTGTGGGAGATCCGGGGGGGGCATGCAGGGTCATGCGGGATCGATGGTTTGGCGGCGAAACGTCCGTTCCAGCGCGGCATAGCACCCGCCGCGGGCGATCAGCTCGTCGTGCTTGCCCTGCTCGATGACCTGGCCCTTGTCCACCACCACGATGAGGTCGGCGTTGCGGATCGTGGACAGCCGGTGCGCGATGACCAGCGTGGTGCGCCCCTTCATCAGCTCGGCGACGCCGGTCTCGATCAGCTCCTCGGCCTCGGGGTCGACGTGTGCCGTGGCCTCGTCGAGCACGAGGATCTCGGGGTCGCGGAGCAGCGCGCGCGCGAACGCGACCAGCTGGCGCTCGCCGGCCGAGAAGTTCGCACCGCGCTCGGCGACCCGGGTCTCGACGCCGGTGCCGCGGCGCGCCAGCGCGCGGTCGAGCCCGACCCGCCGGATCGCGGTCTCGATCTGGTCACGGGTGTACGGCTTGCCGAGCGTGATGTTGTCCTCGAGCGTGCCGGCGAACAGGATCACGTCCTGCGACACCACGGTGATCCGCCGGCGCAGCTCGGCGAGCGGGACATCGCGGACATCGACGCCGTCGATCCGGATCGCGCCGCGGTCGCGCTCGTAGAGCCGGGTCAGCAGCTTGATCACGGTCGACTTGCCCGAGCCGGTGGCGCCGACCATGGCGATCGTCGAGCCGCGGCTGACCCGGACGTCGACGCCGCGCAGCACCGGCTCGGCGCCGTAGCTGAAGTGCACGCCGGCGAGCTCGACCGCCGGCCCGGTGGGCTGGCGCTTGGTCGGCAGGTCGCTCCACTCGGGCTTGGTCACGTCGGCGCTGCCGGCGTCGCCGTCGCGCTCGTCGGTGTCGAGCAGCTGGAAGATCCGCTCGCACGCGGCCATCGCGCCCTGCATCACGGCGTACTTGGCCGACAGGTCGCGGATCGGCTCGAAGAACTGGCCGATGTACTCGTAGAACAGGACGATCAGGTAGATCGCCGCGGCGTTGTCTCCCCCCGGCAGCAGGCGGTGCTGCGCTGCCCACCACAGCACGCCGCCGATCGCGACGTAGCTGATCGCCTCGACCAGCGCGTACATCCCGGCGTCGGCCCGGATCTGGAGCAGGTAGGCGTCGCGGTGGCCGGCGTTGATCTCGTTGTACTCGCGCTGGGCGATCTTGCCCCGGCCGAGCAGCTGGACGACCCGGATGCCGAACAGGTGCTCCTGCGCGAACCCGTTCATCGCGGCGAGCCGGACCCGGATCTGACGGAACGACGTCCGCATCGCGCGCCGGGCGTACTCGACGATCACGAACAGCAGCGGCAGCGTCGCGAACGTCATCAGCGACAGCCCGACGTCGTAGTACAGCATGACCCCCATGATCGCGACGGCCTTGAGCGCGTCGCTGACGATGGTGATCGCGCCCTGCGAGAACATCTCGTTGAGGCTCTCGATGTCGTTGGTCATCCGCGTCATCAGGCGGCCGACCGGGATGCGGTCGAAGAACGCCGCGCGCTGGGCCAGCACGTGGTCGAAGATCGCGATCCGCAGGTCGTTCATCGTGCGCTGGCCGGCGAGCTGGACCAGCCACTGCTCGAAGAACGACGACAGGTTCTGGCCGATCACCAGGCCGACGTAGCCCAGCGCATCCAGCGGCAGGAGATCGATGCGGCCGCCGAGGATGTGATACCGCAGCGCCGCCGCGACCACCATCGGCTTGCCGAGCTCGAAGCCGGTGCGGACCAGCATCATGCCGACCCAGCCGGCCAGGAGCAGGGCGTGGGGGCGGACGTAGCGGGCGAGCCGCCGGATCAGGCGGACGTCGTAGGCCTTGCCGAGCACGGCCTCGGCCTCCAGCCCCGGGCGACGCTGCCCGACCGGCCCGATCGGCCCCGCCGGCGCGACCGCCGCCACTACACCGCCTCCAGCCTGCGGATCACACGGCCTCTTTGCGGGTGACCCCGAGCTCGGTCTGGAGCTGGGTGCGGTAGAGCTCGCCGTACAGCCCGCCGGCGGCGAGCAGCTCGTCGTGGCTGCCGCGCTCGACGATCCGGCCCTCGTCGATCACCAGGATCTGGTCGGCGTCCCTGATCGCGGAGACCCGGTGCGAGATCAGCACCGCGGTGCGGCCGGACATCACGGCGCGCAGGTGGCCGAGGATGACCTGCTCGGTCTCGGCATCCACCGACGACAGCGAGTCGTCGAGCACGAGCAGCCGCGGCATCGCGGCGAGCGCGCGGGCGAGCGCGACCCGCTGGCGCTGGCCGCCGGACAGCGTGATGCCGCGCTCGCCGACGATCGTGGCCAGGCCGTCGGGCATCACCGCGAGGTCGCGGGTCAGCCCGGCCGCCGTCGCGGCCGCGGTGACCTCGGGCTCGCCGCTGAGATCGACCGCCGCGGCGATCGCGCCGGCGCGCTCGAGCTCGCGGGCGCGCGCCGCCGGGATCGCGGTGCCGCCGCCGTGGCCCATCGCGATGTTGTCCGCGATCGTGGTCGAGAACAGGAACGCCTCCTGCGGCGCATAGCCGATCTGGCCGCGCAGCGACGCCAGCGGGATCCGGGTGACGTCGCGGCCGTCGAGGAAGATCGCGCCGGGCGGCACCTCGATCAGCCGGCACAGCGCCTCGACCAGCGTGCTCTTGCCCGAACCGGTGCGGCCGACGATCGCGGTGACGCTGCCCGGCGCCAGCTCGAACGACACGCGGTCCACGATCGCGCGGTCGCCGATCCGGATGCTGAGGTCCTTGACCTCGACCCGCGCCGGCAGCGCGCTCGCGGCCGGCTCCGGCTCGTCGCTGTCGGGGATGTCGGTCCGGGTCTGCTGGAGCTCGACCAGCCGGCTCCACGATGCGCGGCCGCGCTGGACCAGCGCGAGCATGAAGCCGAGCGTCAGCGTGGGCCACACCAGGCGCGCGAGCAGGACCGAGAACTTGGTGAAGTAGCCGACCTCGATCTCGTGGTGGATGATCGCGCGGCCGCCGACCAGGATCAGGATCGCGACGCCGAGCGGCGCGAGCGTGTTCAGGATCGGGCCGAGCTGGACCCGGACCTTGGCGGCCGCCATGTTCTTGTCGAGCAGGCGCTGCGAGCCGGCGAGGAAGCCCCTGCGCCGGACCTCCTCCAGGCCGTAGGTCTTGATCACCTGGATCGCGCCGAGGTCCTCCTGGATCCGCGATGACAGCGTGCCGAGCTCGGCCTGGACCTCGCGCGTGGTCCGGTACACCCGCCGCGACAGCGCCTGGCCCAGGACGAAGATCAGCGGGTAGGGGATGATCGAGAGCACGGCGACCACCGGATCGAGCAGCAGCATCATCGTCAGCACCGCGCCGAACGCGGTCACCGCGTTGGTGAGATGGACCGCGCCCGCGCCCCACATCGCGCGCACGGTCTGGACGTCGTTGGTCAGCCGCGACATCACATCGCCGGTCGGGTGGTCCCGGTAGTAGCCGGGCGACAGCGTCATCAGGTGGCCGAACAGCTCGCTGCGCAGGTCGTACTCGGCGGCGCGCGCGACGTTGAAGATCCAGACCCGGGACAGGATCCGCGTCACCGCGGTGGCGATCGCGAAGCCGATCATCAGCGCGACGTCGCGCGGCACGGCGTCCGTGCGGCCGTCCTTGATCGCCTGCACGCTGTCGCCGAGGTACTTCACCACGCCGAGCGCGCACAGGTTGGTCGCCATCATCATGGCGACCCCGGCAGCCACCGCCCGGCGGTAGGGCTTCAGGTAACCCAGGGAGCTGCGCGCACCGGCCACGAGCGAGTGCTCTGTCTATCACCCATTCGGCGGTCTGCGCACTCGCCGGCCGGGCAGGCTGCGGTCGGCGCCGGGTTTCCCCAGCAGAATTGATGAATTGCCGGGGATCTGCCCGGTGCGTGGTCGGTCAGCGGCCGGCGACTTTGCGCCAGGTCGGCCGCTCGCTGATCTTGTTCCACCACGCCATCACGTGCGCGTGCTTGGTGAAGTGCTCCTTGGCCGGCGTGTTCATCGCGTACTCGATGTACGGCATGAACGAGATGTCGGCGAGCGTGAAGCTGCCGCCCGCGATGAACGAGTGCGTCGCGAGCTCCTTGTCCATGATCCCGAGCGCGGTGCCCAGCTGGCCGGCGGCGGTCTCGAGCGTCTCCGGGGTCTGCTGGCGCTGGAAGATGTGGTGGAACACGAACTTCATCGTCGGGCCGGTGAAGTTCGAGGTCTCGATGCTGACCCACTGCTCCATCCGCGCGCGGTCGCGCAGGTCGCGCGGGATCAGCGGGCCGTTGGCCTTCTCGTTGATGTAGCGGCACATCGCGCGCGACTCGTAGAGCTCGAAGTCGCCATCTTGCATGGCGGGGACCTGGCCGAACGGCTGGCGCGCCAGGTGCGGCGCCTGCTTGTGCTCGCCCTTGGCGAAGTCGACGAGCACGAACTCGTACGCCGTGCTGGTCTCGGCAAGCGTCATCAGGACCTTGCGCGTGCAGGTGGACATCGGGTGGCCGAAGATCTTGATCGTCATGCGCCCGCTCCTAGCACGGTTCTGCGGTAGGTTCGTAGGTTCGGATGTGACGATCGCGCGTGCGTTTTGCAGCGCCGCGGCCGAATCGGCGGGTGCGTCACTTCCCCACGCCGGCGGACCATGCGACATAGCCGGCGATGAAGACCGCGCTGCTGTTTCCCGGCCAGGGCTCGCAACGGGTCGGCATGGGCCGCGATCTGGCGCACGAGTTCGCCGTCGCGCGGCAGACCTACGAGGAGGCCGACGACGTGCTGGGGTTCGCGCTGTCCCGGCTGTGCTTCGAGGGCCCCGAAGATGAGCTGACGCTGACCAAGCACACCCAGCCGGCGATCCTCACGACGTCGATCGCGGTGCTCCGGGCGCTGGCAGAGCGCGGCCTGGCGTTCGACGTCGTGGCCGGCCACTCGCTCGGCGAGTGGACCGCGCTGGTCGCCGCGGGGTCGATCGCGTTCCGCGACGCCGTGCGGCTGACTCACCTGCGCGGACAGTACATGCAGGACGCGGTGCCGGCCGGGCAGGGCGCGATGGCCGCCGTGATGGGGCTCGATCGCGCCGCGCTCCAGGCGGTGTGCGAGCGCGCCAGCGCGCCCGGCGAGCCGGTCGAGCAGGCCAACCTCAACGGCGCCGGCCAGATCGTGATCAGCGGCAGCGCGGCGGCGGTCGACCGGGCGGTCACCGAGGCCAGGGCGGCCGGCGCCAGGCGCGCGACCCGGCTCGCGGTCAGCGCCCCGTTCCACTGCTCGCTGATGAAGCCCGCCGCCGACCAGCTCGCCGCGGCGCTCGCCGGCGTCGCGATCCCGGCGCCCCGCGTGCCCGTGATCCACAACGTCACCGCCCAGCCGAACCAGGACCCGGAGCGGATCCGCGCGCTGCTGATCGAGCAGGTCACCGCGGCGGTGCGCTGGGAGGAGTCGGTCCAGGCGATCGCGGCGATGGGCGTGACCCGCGCGTACGAGCTCGGCTCGGGCTCGGTGCTGAGGGGCCTGGTCAAGCGGATCGTCGAGGCCCTCGGCGAGCTCGGCGAGACGGCGGGGGGTCGGGACCTCGACGGCTCTGCCGGCGGGGCGGGGGGCAGGGCCCCCCGTGGAATGTCCACGACGACGATCGGCGAGCCCCACGAGGTCAAGGCGTTCGCGGCCTGACGGCAAGGAGATCCAGCAGCATGGCCATCACCGACACCGCACTCACCGGCAAGGTCGCGCTGGTCACCGGCGGATCGCGCGGCATCGGGCGCGCGATCGCCGTCGCGCTCGGCAGGCGCGGCGCCCATGTCATCGTCAACTACGCCGCCCGCGCCGACGCGGCGCGCGAGACCGCCGCGGCGGTCGAGGCCGCCGGCGGACAGGCCGCGATCGCGGCGTTCGACGTCGCCGACGCCGCGGCGGTCACCGACGCGATCAAGGCGATCGGCAAGGACCACGGCGGGCTCGACATCCTGGTCAACAACGCCGGGGTCGCGATCAACGGCCTGCTGCTGCGGTTCTCCGACGAGCAGTGGCAGAAGACGCTCGCGGTCAACCTCGGCGGCGCGTTCCACTGCATCCGCGCGGCGGCGAGCCTGCTGCTGCGCGCGAAGGCCGCCGGCCGGATCATCAACGTCACGTCGGTGGTCGGCGAGACCGGCAACGCGGGCCAGGCCGCGTACGCGGCGTCCAAGGCCGGCCTGATCGGGCTCACGAGGTCGACCGCCCGGGAGCTCGCGTCGCGCGGCGTCACGTGCAACGCGATCGCGCCGGGCTACATCGAGACCGACATGACCGCCGAGCACCTCCCCGAGGCCCAGCGGGCCAAGCTGCTCGAGGCGATCCCGCTGGGCAAGATCGGCCGGCCCGAGGACGTCGCGGACGCCGCGGCATTCCTGGCCGGACCGGAGGCCGCGTACATCACCGGCCAGGTGCTGAGGGTCAACGGCGGGATGTTGATGTAGCGCCCGATCTGGACTATCAACCCGGCAACCCGGGCCAACCCACGAGGAACCATGTCGTCTGAAGAGATCGAGACCAAGGTCAAGGAAATCATCTGCAACCAGCTCGAGGTGTCCTCCGAGCAGCTGCGGCCCGAGGCGTCGTTCATCGACGATCTCAAGGCGGACTCGCTCGCCGTGGTCGAGCTCGTGCTCGCGTTCGAGCAGGAGTTCAAGATCACGATCCCCGAGGAAGACACCGAGCAGATCAAGACGGTCAAGGACGCGATCAACTACATCAAGAGCCACGCGAAATAATCGTGGTTCGGGCGGCGCGCCCCCCGCCTGCGCACGGGGCCAAGCTGCGGTAAGGAGCCGTCATGGAGTCTCGACGTCGCGTCGTCATCACCGGCATCGGCCTGATCACCCCGATCGGCAACGACCTCGAAGCGACGTGGTCGGGCCTGATGGCGGGCAGGAGCGGAGCCGCACCGACCACGCTGTTCGACACCACGAACTTCGCCACCAGGTTCTCCTGCGAGGTCAAGGGCTGGAACCCCGCGCTGTTCTTCGACAAGCGCGAGATCAAGCACCTCGATCGCTTCCTGCAGTTCGGCGTCGCGGCCGGCGTGATGGCGATGGCCGATGCCGGGCTTGGGCCGCGGCTGCCCGAGGCCGAGGCCGACCGCTGGGGCGCGTACATCGGCGCCGGCCTCGGCGGCGTCCAGACCATCCAGGACACCTACGCAGCGCAGGGCGCCAAGGGCCCACGCCACGGGTTCTCGCCGTACTTCGTCACCGACATCATCATCAACGAGATCCCGGGCATGGTCTCGATCCGGACCGGCGCCACCGGGCCGAACATGTCGCACGTCTCGGCGTGCTCGAGCGGCGCGCACTCGATCGGCGAGGCGATGCGCGCGATCCGCCACGGCTACGCCGACGGCATGATCGCGGGCGGCGCCGAGGCCACGATCGCGATCCTGGGGGTCGGCGGGTTCAACGCGATGCGCGCGATGTCGACCCGCAACGCCGAGCCCCAGCGCGCGAGCCGGCCGTTCGACATGGACCGCGACGGCTTCGTGATCGGCGAGGGCGCCGGCGTGGTCGTGCTCGAGGAGCTCGATCACGCGCGGCGGCGCGGCGCGCGGATCTACGCCGAGCTGGTCGGCTACGCCGCCAACAGCGACGCGCACCACGTCGCGGCGCCGGCGCCGGACCACCGCGGCGCCCAGGCGTGCTTCCGCACCGCGCTCGCGGACGCGCGGCTCGAGCCGGGCGCGATCGGCTACATCAACGCGCACGGCACGTCGACCGAGCTCAACGACAAGAACGAGACCATCGCGGTCAAGGCGGTGTTCGGCGACCACGCCCGCAAGCTCGCGATCTCGTCGACCAAGTCGATGACCGGCCACACGCTGGGCGCCGCCGGCGGGATCGAGGCCGCGATCACGGCGCTCGCGATCGCGCGCGGCGTGCTGCCGCCGACCACCAACTACGACACGCCGGATCCCGACTGCGATCTCGACTACGTGCCCAACCAGCCGCGCGAGCAGCGGGTCGATGCCGCGATGTCGAACAGCTTCGGGTTCGGCGGGACCAACGCGGCACTGATCGTGACCCGCTACAAGGGCGACTAGCGATCATGCGTTGCCCGTTCTGCGGCGGCTCCGAGGACAAGGTGATGGAGACCCGGGTGTCCAGGGACGGCGGCGAGATCCGCCGCCGCCGGGAGTGCGAGAGCTGCGCGCGGCGCTTCACGACCCACGAGCGGATCGAGGAGTCGATGCCGCTGGTGCTCAAGAACGACGGCCGGCGCGAGCCGTTCGACCGGGCGAAGATCGAGCACGGGCTGCTCGCCGCGGTCGCCAAGCGGCCGGTGTCGCGCGATCAGGTCGCCGCCCTGGCGCTCGAGGTCGAGCGCGAGATCGCGGACCTCGGCGTGTCCGAGATCGCGTCGCGCGGCATCGGCGAGCGCGTGCTGCCGCGGCTGCGCGCGCTCGACCAGGTCGCCTACGTCCGGTTCGCCTCGATCTACCGCGACTTCCGCGACCTCGAGGGCTTCGAGAAGGAGCTCGACGCGCTCCGCAACGACACCGGGCCGCACCCCCTGTCCGACGAGCACACCGACAAGCACGCGATGGTGGTGCCGGCGCCGGACCCGGCGGAGCGGATCGGGTGACCCGGCGGGCAGATCCGGAGCGCCCGGAACGGAAGCGACGAAAGAATCCGAGAAGGAATCCGACGAGAGAGGACCGCGAACCGAGCGCAGGACCGCAAGGTGCAGCGCCGCGCGACGCGACGCGCGGAGGGGTGAATCGCCGGGCTTTGCCGGGCGAGAGGGGACGGGAAAGTCCCCTGGGGATCGACGGGCCGCGCGACGCGACGCGCGGAGGGGTGAATCGCCGGGCTTTGCCGGGCGAGAGGGGACGGGAAAGTCCCCTGGGGATCGACGAGCCGCGCGACGCGACGCGCGGAGGGGTGAATCGCCGGGCTTTGCCGGGCGAGAGGGGACGGGAAAGCCCCCTGTCGATCGATCGCAGTCACATGGCGCGCTGCCTCGAGCTCGCCGAGGCGTACCGCGGCCGGACCGCGCCCAACCCGATCGTCGGCTGCGTCATCGTCGATCGCGCCGGCCGGGTGATCGCCGAGGGCGCCCACGCAGGCCCGGGCACCGACCACGGCGAGGCGGCCGCGCTGCGCAAGCTCGGCGGCAAGGCGCCCGGCGCGACGCTGTACTGCAACCTCGAGCCGTGCAGCCACCACGGCCGGACGCCGCCGTGCGCCCCGGCCGTGCGCGACGCCGGCGTGGCACGGGTCGTGATCGGCTCCCAGGACCCGATCCCGGAGCACGGCGGTGGCATCGAGCTGCTCCGCCGCGCGCGGATCCAGGTCGCGGTCGGCGTGCTCCGCGAGGCCTGCGATCGGGCCAACCGGCCGTTCCTGACCTGGGCGCAGTTCGGTCGGCCGGCGTTCACCCTCAAGGCGGCGATCACCCTGGATGGCAAGATCGCGACCGTCGCCGGCCGCTCGAAGTGGATCACCGGCGAGGCCGCCCGCGCCGACGTCATGCGGTTGCGCGACACCCACGACGCGGTCCTGGTCGGGGTCGGCACGGTGCTGGCCGATGACCCGCGGCTGACCGCGCGGCGCCAGGGGGGCCGCAATCCGCTGCGGATCGTGGTCGACAGCCGGCTGCGCACGCCGCCGTCGGCCCACGTCCTGCCCGGCCGGTCCGGGCCGCGGACGATCGTCGCGTGCGGCCCGGCCGCCCCCGCCGCGCGCGAGGCCGCGCTGGTCGCGCGCGGCGCGGAGGTCTGGCGGCTGCGAGCTCATCGCAACGGCCGCGTCGACCTCCACGCGCTCGCGGTCCGGCTCGGCAAGGCCGGCGTCACGTCGGTGCTGGTGGAGGGGGGTGGTGAGATCCACGCCTACATGATGGAGCGCGGGCTTGCCGACGAGATCGTGCTGTACGTCGCACCCAAGGTGGTCGGCGGGCCCGCCCGGAGCTGGGTCGGCGGCGAGGGGCTCGCGTCGCTCGCCGCGGCGCATCGTTTCCTGCCGGACGGCGATCCGGTCTGGCTCGATGGTGACCTGCGGCTCACGTACGTCCCGGCCCCGATCCCACCGCCGCCGCCGATCGACGATCCGGACTGACCGCGGCGCTGTGAATCATTTGCCACGTCAGGTCGGGTTCTCGCCGGGTCAGCGGCGGGTCATCAGATCCCAGCCATGGCGCCGTGCGCTGCGTGCTAGCGTCGCAGCCGCATGGCGATCCACACCCGGCCTCTGCTCCTCGCACCGATGGTTCTGCTGGTCAGCTGTACCGATCCTGCGATGCCGCCGCCCGGCGGGGCGCCGCCGCCGGTCCGGACTCCGATCACGGCGATGACCCCGGTCGCCGCCGCGATCGACCTCGGCGTGGTGCCGTTCGCCGTCGACGAGCACGGCATCCCGCGGCTGCTGCGCGGCGGTCCCGCGCTGCAGATGTCGGCGCCGACCGCGTCGGCCGCGGCGCGCATGCACGTCCAGCGGCTCGCCCCGGCGTGGGGCGTGCGGTCGACCGCGATGCCGGCGCTGGAGTCGATCGCCGAGGCGCCGATCGCGCCGGGCACGGTCGTGCGGATGCGCCAGGTGATCGACGGCCTGCCGGTCGATCTGGCGAGCGGCGGCGAGCTCCGCGTCCTGCTCGGCGCCAACGGTGCGCTGCTCGCCGCGAGCGGCAAGCTGGTCGGCATCGACGCGCCGCGGCCGAGCAACGTCACGTTCCTCGACGACGACGCCGGCGCGGTGGCGCGCGCGGTCAGCGACGTCTACAGCGCGCCGGTCGCCGCGTCCGCGCTGACCACCGCCGGGACCGCGGCCAACGGCACGCGGCTGCTCGCCGGCCAGTCCGGCCAGGTCAACGTGTCGCTCGCCCGCGCCCAGAAGGTGTGGTTCCCGACCGGCGAGATCCTGATCCCGGCGTGGAGCGTCGAGGCCTACGCCAGCACCATGGCGAGCACCAGCGGCGACGCGTTCCGCACGATGATCGCGGCCGACGACGGCCGCGTGCTGCAGCGGACCAACCTGACCGCCGACGCGGCGTACACCTACCGGGTGTGGGCCGAGACCACCGGCGAGCTACATCCGTTCGACGGCCCGATCGTCGACGTGACGCCGAACGCCACCGGCGTGCCGAACACGACGGCGTACCCCGCGTACGTGCTGCCCAACCTGATCACGGTCGACGGCCTCAACCACCCGTTCACCGGCGGCGCCGCCGACCCGTGGCTGACCGCCACCCGGACCGAGACCCAGGGCAACAACGTCCAGACCTACACCGACCTCAACGCGCCCGACGGCCTGACGTTCGGCGACTTCCGCGCCTCGCTGACCGGCCCGGCGGCGTTCGATCGCACCTACGACACCGGCGCCGCCCCGCTGTCGTCGCAGGACCAGCAGATGGCCGCGATCACCTCGCTGTTCTTCACGATCAACTGGCTGCACGACTTCTGGTACGACGCCGGGTTCACCGAGCCGACCGGCAACGCGCAGGACAACAACTACGGCCGCGGCGGCGTGGAGCACGACGCGATCAACGGCGAGGCCCAGGACAACGCGCTCGGCGGCTCGCGCAACAACGCCAACATGTCGACGCCGTCGGACGGCCTGCCGCCGCGCATGCAGGTGTTCGTGTGGGACGGCAAGCCGGACCGCAAGCTGTCGATCTCCAACCGCACGCCGTCGGTGGGCCAGGCGACGTTCGGCCCGGCGACGTTCGACGCCACCGCGCCGGTCGCGCTCGCCAACGACGGTGTGGCGCCGGCCACCGACGGCTGCACCGCGCTCGCCGCGCCGGTGACCGGCCAGATCGTGGTGGTCGATCGCGGCACGTGCACGTTCAAGACCAAGGTGCTCAACGTCCAGAACGCCGGCGGCGTGGGCGTGATCCTGGCGAACAACGTCGCCTCGATCGCGCCGCCCGGGATGGCCGACGACCCGACGATCATCACGCCGATCACGATCGGCGTGCTGTCGGTGACGCTCGACGAGGGCAACCGGATCAAGGCCGACCTGGTCGCCGCCGGCCCGACGCCGATCAACGCGACGCTGCATCGCGGCCCGGCGGGCCCCGACCTCGACGGCACGCTCGACACCACCGTGATCAGCCACGAGTTCATGCACTACGTCCACCACCGGCTCAGCGTGTGCAACACGTCGCTGTGCGGCGCGATGAGCGAGGGCTGGGCCGACTTCGACTCGCTGCTGGTGATCGCCCGCGCCGGGGACAACCTCGACAAGGCGTACCCGATGGCGACGTACTCGACCGCGAGCTTCGCCGCCGATCCGGTGTACTTCGGCATCCGCCGCGCGCCGTACAGCACCAACCAGGCGATCAACCCGCTGTCGTTCCGCCACATGGCCGACGGCACGCCGCTGCCCGGCCCGCCGGTCCCGTTCAACGCCGGTGGCCTCAACTCCGAGGTCCACAACGCCGGCGAGGTCTGGACGTCGATGCTGTGGGAGGGTTACGTCGCGCTGCAGAAGGCCGGTGCGGCCCGGGGCATCGCGTTCAACGACACCCGGCTCAAGATGCGGCAGTACGTGGTCGCCGGCCTGCTGATGGCACCGCCCAACGCGACGCCGACCGAGGTCCGCGACTCGATCCTGATCGCCGCGCACGCGGTCAACCTGCCCGATCACGACACGCTGGCCGCGGCGTTCGCGCGCCGCGGGTTCGGCAGCTGCGCGGTGTCGCCGCCGCGCGACTCGGTCAACTTCCAGGGCATCGTCGAGAGCAACGAGGTCAAGGGCCGGATCGAGCCCGGCGCGCTGACCCAGCAGCTGACCACCGACTGCGACAGCGACGGCGTGCTCGACGCCGGCGAGACTGCGCAGATCACCGTGCCGGTATCCAACCCCGGCCCGGTCGCGCTGGCCGACGTCAACATCTCGCTGACCACCAAGATCGCCGGGCTGGCCATCAAGCCGACGACCGTCGTGGTCGGCGCGCTGCCGGCGTACGGCAGCACCGCGGCGACGTTCACCACGACGCTCGACAGCAAGGTCGCCACGATGATGGCGAGCGACCTCCAGGTCCAGATCACGTCGAGCAACGGCTGCGCGAACGTGGCGGTGCCGATCATCGCGCCGCTCAACACCGACGACAAGCCGGCGAGCTCCGCGACCGAGAGCTTCGACGCGGTCGGTACGGTGTGGACGTCGACCCCGGGCACCACGACGTGGTCGCACGTGCGCGAGACCGGCCTCGACGGCATGATGTCGGGCAACGACGCGACCTTCACCTCGGACGCGAGCCTGACGTCGCCGCCGCTGACCGCCGGCCCCGGCAACCTGACGATCTCGTTCTCGCACAAGTTCTCGTTCGAGTTCACCCCCGCGTCGGGCGCGACCCCGTCCACGGCGTTCGACGGCGGCGTGATCGAGTTCTCGACCGACGGCGGCGTGACCTGGACCGACATCGGCCTGATCGCCAACCCCGGCTACACCGCGACGCTGATCACAGGCGGGACCAACCCGCTCGCCGGCCGGCGCGCGTTCGGTGGCACCAACCCGTCGTTCCCGGCGTCCGACAGCTTCACGCTGTTCCTCGGGAACCGGCTGGCCGGTAAGACGTTCCAGCTCCGGTTCCGGATCGGCACCGACAGCAACACCGGCGGCGCGGGCTGGCAGATCGACGACATCGCGTTCACCGGCATCGCCGGCACGCCGTTCCCGACCCTCGTTCCGAGCGCCCCCGGCAAGTGCAAGAAGGGCGGGGGCGGCGACGGTGGCGGGGGCGGCTCGGGCTCGGGCTCGGGCAGCGGTGGTGGGTCAGGCGCCGGTTCCGGCTCCGGCAGCGGGTACGGCGGCCGGCCGGGGCACGACGGGTTCCACGACCGTCACGACAGCGCCCTTTGCAGCGCCGGGGGCGGTGGGCTCGGGGGC
>JBGQCL010000169.1:0-21949 GCA_041495365.1 Kofleriaceae bacterium
CGACCGCCCTGCTCGCCCAGCACCGGCCGGCCGAGGCGCTGGTCGCGCTGCGACGCGCCATCCGGGCCGAGCCGGACTGGCCGCTGCACCACTGGAACCTCGCCGTGGCGTTCCAGCAGCTCGGCGACGATCGCGGCGGTTACCACGCGCTCCGCCAGTTCGTCGCGACCAGCGCGCTCCCGAGCGGCCTGGCCGGCGATCCCGAGCAACCCGGGCGACTCGCCCGCGCCGAGCGCCGGATCGCCGAGCTGGAGCGCGCGGCCTGGCGGGCCGGTCGCCCGCTGTGCCGTCCTGTGCGTGGCCGGCGGGCCCCGCGTGTCCCGGCGCGCAGCCATGCTCGGCACCCGGCGGGCCCGACCCGCCCGACCCGCCCGATACGCCCGATCCGCAAGACGAAGCGAACGTCGGCGACCTGACGCGGCGATCGCCGCATCGTGCGCCGCTCAGCCCGGCTTGACCGCGAGCGCGAACGTCAGCTTGATCCGCGTCGTGCCTGCCATCCCGCGCCTGGGCAGCTTCCACTGCTTGACGCGGTTGGCGATGCAGCCGGCGACCGCCGACAGATCCGCGGCACCGGCCTTGGGCTCGGTCGCCACTCCCTTGATCGCGCCGCTGGCATCGGCCTCCACGTTGACCACCACGTTGCCCGCGAGCTCGGGGTTGGTCTGGAGCGCCGCCTCGTAGCACGCCTGGACCTCCAGGTCGTGGCGCGGCAGCAGCGCGCCCAGCGCGCCCTTGTCGTGCGTGCCGGTCCCGACCTTCGTGTTCTTCAGCGTGGTCTCCAGCTTCTTGAGGTTCTGCTGCGCCTCGGCCTGCTGCGCTGGCTCCAGCATCGGCGTGGTCAGCTCGTAGAGCTCGTGGGCCGGCTGGTAGTAGCGGCTGTCGTTGGCCGTCGCGTAGAGCACGTGAAACAGCTGGCCCAGCAGGTACACGCCCTTGATCATGTCCGCCCGGTCCTTGGCGGTGCACTTGTCGGCGCACGGCTTGTAGGCGTCGATCGCCTGCCTGGCGAACTTCGCGGCGACGTCGGGCGCATCGAGCCGCACCGTGAAGTCGGCCTGCGAGTAGCGGATCACCGGCAGGTCGTTGGGCGGCAGGATGTCACCTCCCGCTGCGACCGCCTTGTCGAGCGCGGCGACCGCATCGGCCCAGCGGCCGGCGAGCGCGTAGCTGACCAGGCCGAGCTTGGCGGTCAGCTCGTACTGCGTGCGCTGCTCGAGCTGCGGCTGCTTCGCCGCCGCCGCCCGCGCCTTCGCGAGCACGGCGATCGTCGCCGGGGTCTGGTCGAGCGGGACGTCGGCGCGCCCGGCGAACCACAGCACGTCGCGCTCGACGTCGTCCCGGATCACGTCGGTGAAGCCCTGGGCCGCGGCGGAGATCGCCTGCCACGCGCCCGCGCTGTCGCCGGTCCGCAGCTTCGCCCACGCCGTGTCGTAGGCGAGCTCGGGCTGCTGGTCCTCCGGCTTGGCGGCGGTCACCGTGGCGAGCGCGTCTGCGTTCTTGAACAGCCGGAGCTGCGTGTAGGCCAGGCCGGTGCGGATGTCGCCGACGTCCTTCGCCTTGGGGTCCTTCTCGACCATGGCGAGCAGCGCCTGCCAGGCCTTCTCCGCGGCCTCGTACTCCCTGGTTTTCGCTTCTTTCAGTCGTTTCCTCTTCGACGCGTCCGTTTCCTTCTGCAGCTCCGATTCTATGTTCGCCGCGAGGAGCAGATCGTAGCTGCCGAGCAGCCGCAGCGTGATCTCGTCGATCGCCTTGTCCCGGACGAAGTCGGCGACCTCCTTCAGCGTGTTGCGGGCCTCGGTGAGCTTCTCGCGCTCCTTGGCCTTGTCCTTCTCGTCCTTGGCCTCCCTGTACAGCATCGTCGCGTAGATCGCGGCCTGCGCCTGCTTCGCGACCGGATCCTTCGTCGACTGGACCAGGGCGCGCTGCTTCTCCTTGGGGGTCTTGCGCTTGGCATCGACCAGCGGCATGCCGGGCCGGCCGAGCCCCGGGTCGGGTTCGTACACCACGCCCTTGATGTCCTGCCTGTCGAGCTCGAATGAGACATCTCCCGAGGTCACGCGCTTGACCGGCGCAGAGGCGGTCGGCCCGGGCGTGGCGGGTGGAGTCGCCTCTTCTGGCTGTGTGCCAGCGCACGCCCCGAGCGTCACGAGCAGGACCGACAAGCGCTTCATGCGCGAGGTGTACAACGGATCCCCGCGCGACTGCCACGTGACGCGCGTGTTATGGTCGCCGCCCCCCGTGCAGGACTCACCCTGGATCGCGGTCGCGATCGCCTTGATTCTCGGCACCTCGGGCTGCGCCGTGGTCCATGCCCACGAGCGCGGCCACCTCGCGAAGCGCGCGATGACCAGCGACCGAGATCCGGGGGAGGCGCGGTTCATGGAACACGAGCGCGGCGCCCGCGAGGGCGCCGACGGCGGTACCGGGCAGCCGGGCGGCGGATGCGGCTGCAACTGACCGCCGCCATCGCGGCGGGCGTGGTGCTGGCGGTCGCGGCCCCGGCGCCGGGCGACGGCACGCTCGCGGTGCGCGGGGTCTACTACAAGGAACGCGCGACCCGGGTGATGCAGCCGATGATGGACGCGATCTTCGACGCCGGCGCGCACGGCATCGTCACCGGCCACTTCCTGGTCGACGCGATCACGTCGGCGTCGTCGTCGTCGGGTGCGGTCAACGCGCTGCCGTTCAACGAGCTGCGCTACGAGGCCGGCGTGGGCTACACCCGCGAGCTCGGCGCGCTGACGGTCGGCGGCGACGCCAGGTACTCGACCGAATCCGACTACCGCTCGCTCTACGGCGGGCTGCGCGCCCAGCTCGAGCTGGGCCAGAAGAACACCGTGATCGGGCTCGGCGTCGGGATCAGCGCCGACACGGTCAGCGCCGCCGCCGCGCAGGGCCCGGCGATGCCGACCCTGCGGTGCGACGACACCCACCCCGCCGATCCCGAGTGCCCGCTCGACGTCTACGCGCTGTACGGATCGGTGTCGCAGATCGTCGGCAAGAACACGGTGGTCGCCGCCACGGTCGACCTCGCGACCCTGCGCGGCTACCAGTCCAACCCGTACCGCGCCGCGGTCGTCGGCGAGGTCCTGGTCCCCGAGCGCCACCCCACCGAGCGCACGCGCGAGGCGTTCGCCGGCTCGATCCGCCACTACCTCGCCGCGACCGGCACCACGTTCATCGGCGCGTACCGCTACTACCGCGACGACTGGCAGGTCCACGCCCACGCGCCCGAGCTCCGGATCGTCCAGGAGGTCGGGCGCGACGTGGATGCCGCGGTCCGGGTTCGCTACTACACCCAGGACGGTGCCTACTTCTTCCGGGACCGCTACCCGGCGGACAGCGCCGCGATGAGCCCGTTCGTCACCGACGACGTGAAGCTGTCGACCTTCACCGGCTACACGCTGGAGGCCAAGCTCGGCGTGCTCGGCGAGGCGTTCCGGCTGTCCGGCCGCTGGGCGGGCACCCGGTTCGAAGGCATGCTGGATTATACCGCCCAGCACAACCGGTTCGGCAACGCGGTGATCGCCCATGTCGCTGTCACGATTCCGTTCGAGTACTAGCCTCGCGTCGATGGTTGTCCGCGGCCTGCCCGCCGGGCTATCCCTCGGGCTGGCGCTCGGCGGCGCGGCGGGTTGCGGCGGCGGCGAGGACCGCTGCGGCCCCGGCGGCGCACCCGACTCCGGGCTGATCGCGAGCGGCGGCGGGCTGAGCTTGACCTACGGCCAGCTCCGCGGATCGCCCAACCGCGACTGTCCGTCCCCGGGCGCCCCATCCAGCCTGATCAGCCTGACGCTCGACGGCGTGCAGACCGACGCCGGATCGACCGGGCTGATCACGCTGTGCATCGGCCGGCCGGACCTGCTCGCCGGCCAGCCGCTCCCGCTCGGCGCGGAGCCGAGCACCGACGTCCACGTCGTCGACCTGAACGGCACCGCGGGCGGCTGCATGCTGACGGTCGACCGCGGCTCCCCGCCGAGCGGCACGGCGAGCTCCAGCGGGCTGTGCGGCAACGGCAGCGACGCGGCGGGGTTCGCGCTCACGATCGATGCCACGGTTGCGTTGACCCGGACCTGCGGCTCGACCGGCGACACCGTCCCGGTCACGTTGCGTGCCCGGGTCGCCGTCGCCGGGCCGTAGCCGCGCCGGCCGCCCGCGCTCCGGCGCGGCTCAGTGGACCTCGCGCACCCAGCGCACCAGCGGTGCGAGCGCGTCGCGCGCGGTCGACCGCAACAGGTCGGACTCGCCGATCAGGCCGGCCACGGCCGGCCCGAACGTGTAGTAGGCCTCGACCGCGAGCTCGCCGAGCACGCTGTGCCTGAGCATGCGATCGCGGAACCGGCGCAGCATCTCGACGTCGTTGGCCAGCAGCGAGCCGTACGCCGCGGTCGCGATGAAGCAGGCGTCGACCTCGCCGAGCTTGCGCGGCGCGGTCGTGAACATCACGGTCGTGCTCTTGCCGTTGTTGTGGCAGTCGTCGAACGCGCGCACTGCGAAGCTGTACGGCGTCTCGGGCAGGAGGTTGGCGATCACCAGGGTCTGCAGGTCGCCCGCCTTGACGATCCTCCCGGTGAACCTGGCCTCGTTGGCCGCGTCGAACTCGGAATCGCCGATCGGCGCGTTGCCGACCCGGTAGCGCACGTCGAAGCCGGTGACCGAGCCGATCACGCCGTCGTCGCCGGGCGCGGTGAACGACAGCGTCGCCCCACCCGCCTGCGTGTCGATCACCGCCATCGCGCCCGGTGGTCCGGGTGCGACCAGGTCGGGCTCGGTCCGGGCATCGACCCGTATGCGGAAGAGCTGGCCGCCCTTGCTGGTGAGCAGCAGGCGTGCCGCGCCGCTGCCGGGGCGATCGGTCGTGATCGTGTCGTCGGGCGGGCGGATGATCCCATCGGGCATCGGGAAGGTCTTGCCGTCGAACGCGCCGGTGGGTCCGGGATCTCCGTAGCCGGCGTAGGTATCGGTCGTCGCGATCGCCTCGGTGTTCCCGATCGTGATCGGGACCTGGTAGATCACCGACGGCTGCCCGCGGTACGGGACCCCGTAGGTCGACCACGGGATCCCGGCGGGGGACGGGAACATCTCCGCCGTGTAGTGGTCGTTGACGTCGCGCTCCAGCGAGACCTCCATGAACAGCACGTAGTCCCCCATCGCCAGATCGGCCGGGATCGGCCAGCTGATCTGGGTCTCCATGCCGAGCCGCGGCGACGCCTGCGAGACCGCGTCGAACGGGTTCCGGTTGCGGTACTCCTCGACCGACGGCGAGTCCTGCCCGCCGCTGGATTTGAGCGAGGGGATCACGTCGGCGCGCGGCGGATACAGCTCGGTGGGGCTGCCCGACGCGAACTGACCCTTGTCGGTGTAGGCCGTCGACGGACAGGTCGCGGCGTCCCAGCTCGGTTCGTTCGGGATCAGCGGCCGGCAGAAGTGGACCTCCGGCGAGCTGTCGCCGGCCGGGTGGCTGAGGTTGAAGTCCTCGCCATTCTGGTAGTTGACCTGCGGGAACATCAGGTCCGACCGCTTGCTCACACCCGGTGTATTGCTCACCCGCCGGTTCGCCCACACCGGGAACACGGTGACCCGCCGACCGTACGGCCAGATCGGTCCGCTGTTGAAGTCGAACCGGCCCGGCCGGTTGCCGAGGCCATAGCGGCCGGTCTCGTCGGTGATGTACAGCGTCGCGACGAACTCGCCGTTCGGCTTCTCCAGCCAGGCGACGATCTGGGGCACGATCTCCGGGTCCTTGCTGGTGGACGGAGAGCCTCCGGGTGTGAAGTCGACGTCGACCACGCGGCACGACGCGGGCGGATCGGCGTGCGCATCGGACACGAGGAACCAGGGCAACAGCGCGAGCAGCGCCACCCCGCGGCGGGACACGGCCATGCCGGTATTATTGCCGGGCGGAGCACCGGAACAAAGTGCGATCAGGCACGATCGCCGCCTCCGCGCGGCTTGCTCGCACGCGTGCGTCCGATGTCACACCGTCGGCCTAGCGTCGCTGCGTGGCCCGCACGCCGAGCGCCGAATACCTGATCCTCGACATCGAGACAGTTCCGGACACCGATCGCTGGCAGCGGCCGGATCTGGCAAATGGCGGAGAGTCCGTGTTCCCGCCGACCTGGGCGCACCGGATCATCGTGATCGGCTGCCTGTGGCTCGGTCACGACTACCGGCTGAAGCGGTTCGGCGTGATCGGCGGTGAGCCGGTCGCCGGCGCCGCGCACGACGCGCCGCTCGCGCCGAGCGCCGGATCGCCGGGCGCGGCCGACCTCCGCGAGCGCGCCCTGCTCGAGGACTTCTCGCGGTTCGTCGGCCGCGCGCGCCCGGTGCTGGTGACCTACAACGGCCGCAGCTTCGATCTTCCGGTGGTCGTGATGCGCTCGCTGTGTCACGCGATCGCGCTGCCCTGGTACTACCGCGACCGCGACGTCCGCCATCGCTACAGCGCCGAGGGCCACCTCGACCTGTGCGACTGGCTCGCCGAGCACGGCGCCGCGCGCGCCGGCAAGCTCGACGCGATCGCCCGGCTGGTCGGCCTGCCCGGAAAGCTCGGCGTCGACGGCTCGCAGGTCGAGGGGCTGTACCGCGCCGGCCAGCTGGCGTCGATCCAGAGCTACTGCCTCGCCGACGTCGCCCAGACCGCGCTACTGTTTCTGCGCTTCCGCTTGTTGCAGGGCCAGATCGCACCCGAGACGTATCGCGAGCGCACCACCGCGCTGCTCGACGCGCTCGCCGCCGACGGCCGGGTCACCGAGGTATTCGGTCAGTGGAACCGCGACCGCCTGCTCGGGCCGACCCCGTCCGCCGGGCCCGCGGCGGACGACGCGCCGGGAGGCGACCCCGCCTGACCGTGGGCCTGACCGTGGGATCGCTCGGCGAGCTCGAGCGCGCCCGCCTGCCCGCGGCGTTCTTCGCCGACGACGCCGCGGCGGTCGCGCGCAAGCTGATCGGGTGCGCGCTGGTCCATGGCGACCGCGCCGGCCTCGTGGTCGAGACCGAGGCCTACCTCGGCCCCGAGGACCTCGCGAGCCACGCGCGGTTCGGTCCGACGCAGCGCACCTCGGTGATGTTCGGACCCGGCGGGGTGTCGTACGTCTACCTGTGCTACGGCATCCACCAGATGTTCAACATCGTGACCGGCACCGCGGGCGACGGCCAGGCGGTGCTGATCCGCGCGATCGCCCCGTGCCTCGGGCTGCCCGACGATCCATCGACCGGGCGCGGCCCCGGCAAGGTGACCCGTGCGCTCGGGCTCGATCGCCGGCACGACCGCCGCGACCTCGCGCGCGGCGACCTGTTCGTCGCCGCCGCCCCCCCACCACCGCGGATCGCCCGTGGACCCCGGATCGGCGTCGCGTACGCCGGTGCGTGGGCCCACCGTCCGCTGCGGTTCTGGTGGCGCGATCACCCCGCGGTGTCGCGGCCCGCGGCGGCACCGCGCCGGCCGTGATGGCCGAGCGCCGTCACCGCTCGCGAGGCGCGCGGGCGGCGCCGGGTGACGGCCGCAGCGTGTCGACGCGCCGCAGCCGCTCGCGGTACAGCGCCTCGCCGAGCTCCTTGCGACCGCGGCTGCGCGCCGGCCGGTAGTGGAAGTGCGGCGCGTCCTTGACCGTGACCAGCGCGTCGACCTCGGGGACGTCGAGCTCGCGAAGCCAGCGCCCGACCTCGCCGTCCAGCGCGCGATCGCTCGCGAGCCATACCACGGTCTTGTGCTCGGTGAGCCGCAGCGTCGCGCGCTGCGCGCGCAGGTACACCGAGAGCTCCAGGTGGCCGTTCCCGAGCAGCTCCTCGTCGTGATCGTCGAGCAGGCGCAGGATCCGGCGCGCGTCGACTCGCGAGGTCAGCCAGACGTCGGTCCGGCGGGGTGCCTTGGCCCCGGCCGCCTCGCTCGGCTCGGCGCCGTCGAAGTGATCGAGCACGCGGACCTCGAGGTTGTCCGCGCTGGGCAGCCGCTCGATCATCCCGAGGAACAGGTCGACCAGGTGGTCCGCGGTGGTCTGGGCCTCGATCACCTGCAGCTCGGGGTCCGGGCGGCGGATCCAGCCGCGCCGAGCACCGCGCGCCGCGGCCGCCGCCGACAGCCTGGGCAGCACGCCGGCCGGCCAGCGGAACACCGGCAGATCGGGGCCGGCGCCGAGCTCGACCACCGTCGACTTGCCGAGCGACTCGCCGAGCGGGATCTGCGACTCGTCGGCGATCTCGGCCGCGATCGCGAAGCTGCCCGGCGCGTGGCGCTCGGCGACCGCCACCGCGACGCCCATGCGCTCGCCGGCCGCCGCGACGACGGCCGGGACGCCCCCGGGGCGAACCACGGCGACGCGATACCAGGTCCGGGTCATGGCGCGAGGCACGCCCGCACCGTACCGCACCCGCCGCGCCGCGCACGATCCACCTGGATCAGTGCGTCGGCGACCCCATCGTCAGGACCACGATCGTCGCCTTGCCGGCGACCAGGCCGCCGATCTCGGACCGCGCCCCGGGCGCGAAGAACGTCGTGCCGAACGGGGCGTCCTCGGACACGAAGATGCCGGTCGCGAACGTCGCGTCCTTCCCGATCCCGGTCTTCGACAGGTACGTGACGTGGGCCGGGACGCTGGTCCTGACCGCGACGCCCTCGACGCCGAGCGCGGAGCCGTCGACCACCAGGCCGATCGTCAGCCCGGCATCGGGGAGCACGGAATCCCCGAGCACCTCCGCCGCCGTCTTCAGGATCGGCTGCAGGGTCTCACGGCGGATCCAGTACCCGGTGAGGTCGGCGGCCGAGTCGGCGGCGGACGCGCAGTGCAGCGTGGCGGCGATCCCCGCGATGTCCTGGAGCACCTCGACGCAGGCGTAGAGCTTGAACGACTGCGCGATCTCGGCCGTCCAGTGCGACGTGCCGTTGTCGTCGAGGTGCATCGCGGCCAGGTCCGCCGGCTGGAGCACGTAGCTGCCGTCGAACACGTGCGGCTCGCCGGACCACACGAACAGTGCATCGGCGTCCCCGCCCGGCCCGACGGGCACCGGCACCTGGCTGTCGAAGCCGAGGACCGTCGCGGTCGCGGCGCCGGCCGATGGGTTGTGGCAGGTCTCGCCGGCCTGCATCGCCGACACGTCGGTGCAGCCGAGCCTGACGTCCACGGTCACGTCGCCCGGGTGATAGAACACCTGGCGGCCGAGCGCCGGGGCGAACGGCTGCTCGATCGGGAACCCGGTGCCCTCGCTGTAGGCGACGTTCGGGCACGTCCGCTTGCCGGTCTCTGCGTCGATCGGCGCCAGCGACCCGGGGAACACCGCGATCTGGACCGCGAGATCGCGGACCGGGATCAGCTTGGAGTCGAGGCTGACCGAGTTCAGTGCGCAGATCGTGTGCCGCGGGTCGGACAGCACCGGCACGCACTGGTCGAGGTGGCGCGCATTCACATCGGTCGGATCGGCGCCCGGCTCGACGATCCGGATGCTCATCACCGCGTCGCACGGCAGCGCGATGTTCGCGCAGTCGTCCGGGCAGGCCTGGGTCGGCGGCCCGGCGAGGCCGAGCACGATCTGCGGCGTCGGGGTGCTGCACGCGCAGACCCCGGCCGCGCACGTCGCCAGGAGAACCGGGACCGCGCGCGTCATGGCCCCTGACCGGGGCCGGAACGGAACCCGGTGATGTTGGAGTTCCAGGGACGATCCGGCTCGTGGTAACGCGCCCAGAAGTAGCCGCCGACCACCGCGGCGACGACGCTCGCGGCGACCCCGAGCTGCACCGTGCGGCGGCGGTACCACGGCGGCGGCAACGCCGGCACGCGGACGCCCGTCGCGAGATCGACCGGGTGGGGCGGGACCAGTGACTTTAGGATCTCGCCGGGCCGATTGCGGGGGAGCTCGCGGACCTCGCTGAACCCGGGCCCGCGATCGCGCCAGGCCTGCCACAGGATCTTGCCGTTGACCGCGAACAGCAGGATCGCGTCGTGGACGTTGACGAACCCGGCCAGCGCCGTCATCGCGTCGAGGCGCTTGGCCCGGTCCTGGGCCTCCGCGAATGCGACCCGGTAGCGGACCACCTTCTGCGGCCGGGTCAGCGGTCCGTCGAGGATCGTCGCGTCGCCCGGCCGGTTCGCGGTGACCACGACCTCCTTGCCCGCGGTCTCGCGCAGCATCCCGGTGAGCCACACCACGTGGCGCCCGATCAGCGCCGGGAATTCGCCGGGCGCCGCGCCGACCTCGTCGCCGTCCATCCAGACCTGGCCGGTGCCGCGCACGACGATCTTGCCGAGTCCGGGCTGGACCGCCCGGGCCGCCTCGAACGTCTGGATCACCTCGGGAACGTAGCGCCGGTCGTCGAGCGTCCGGGCCGGATCCAGCCGGAGGGTCAGCGCGAACGCCTCGCGCGCCTCGGCGTCCTTCTGCTCGCCGAGCCTCGACTGGCCGAGCGCGAGCTCGAGATCCGCGTACAGCGTGAGCGCGGCGCGCGGCGCGACCCGCCACAGCGCCTCCTGGCCCTCGACGGCGTCGATCGCCGCCTCCCGGAAGCTGCGCTGCGCCAGGTCCTTGGCCGCCGACAGGAGCTTGCGGCGCGCGTCGGCGATCCGCAGCTCGTCGTCGGGCGGCAGCTTGTCGACCAGCGCAGCGCCGTCGGACACACCGGGGGGCGCGAGCTCGGCATGTGACGCGAGTAACTCCAGCAGCTTGTAGGCGACCTCGCGCACGGCCGGATCGTTAGTCAGGTCGATCACAGCGACCGGCTGGCGAGCGATCGCGGCCGGATCACGGGCGGTCTCCGCCAGGGCGGCAGGTGCTGGCAACACCGGATCGACGCGCGGCTCGGCACGCACCGGCGCGCCGAGCACGCCGAGTACGCACGACCAGCACAGGATCAACGTTCGCGACGCCATCCCGGGCGACATTCCCGTACTATAGGATACCTGGCGCGCGAGGCCCACTGAAGTCATTGTCTCCCAGCGACGCGATCGCGCGACTGGGACGCCCCGGTATGGAAGAGCCGCTACAGAAGTCGCTGGAACGCTACGACGTGCTGGACCGCATCGCGGTCGGCGGCATGGCGGAAGTGTTCCTCGCGAAGGCCTACGGGCCGCACGGCTTCGAGAAGACGCTCGCGATCAAGCGGATCCTGCCCGAGCTCGCGAGCGACCCCGAGTTCGCCGCGCGGTTCATCGCCGAGGCCAAGGTCGCGGTCCGACTGTCGCACGCCAACGTCGTCCAGGTGTTCGACTTCGGCCGGATCGGCGAGTCGCTGTTCATCGCGATGGAGTTCGTCGACGGGCTCGATCTCGCCGCGCTGCTCCGCCGGTTCAAGGAGGAGCACCGCCTGGTCCCGCTGTCGGCGGCGTTCCACGTCGCGATCGAGATCGTCCGCGCGCTCGATTTCGCGCACAGCCACAACGTGGTGCACCGCGACGTGTCGCCGTCGAACATCCTGATCTCGCGCGCCGGTGAGGTGAAGATCGCCGACTTCGGCATCGCGATCGCGGAGTCGTCGCACCGCGGCGGCGGCGCCGGCCCGCGCAAGGTGATGGGCAAGTGGCGCTACATGTCGCCCGAGCAGGCGCGCGGCGACGCGCTCGACACCCGCAGCGACCTGTTCTCGGCGGCGTCGGTGATGTTCGAGCTGTTCACCGGCGAGAAGCTGTTCCCCGGCGACGAGGCCGAGGACATCATCCGGAACATCGAGTCGATGCAGATCCCCAAGATGACGTCGCTCCGGCCCGGCCTGCCGTCGCGGCTCGACGACGTCCTCGGGATCGCCCTGGCGCGCAAGCCGATCGACCGGCCGTCGCGCCCGGCGGCGATCCTGCGCTCGCTGATCGAGCTGTCGTACGAGTCCTCGATCATGGCGACGGCGCTCGACGTCGCCGAGGCGGTCGCCGCCGTGCTGCCGACCAAGCGCCAGCCCGGCCGGGGCGCGCTCGACGACGTGATCCGGCGCCAGCTCGCGGACGAGTCGATCGCGCGCCGCACGGCGGTCACCGATGGCGTGCCGCCGCCGACCGAGCTCGCCAGTCCCGAGCCGACCTCCACCGGGCTGTTCCGCAAGACCGACAGCGATGGCCTGTCGCGGCTCGAGGAGGCCGGCGACGCCCCGGGCGATGCGCCACCGGCCCGGGCGGCGTCGCCGCGCGGCCAGGACTTCGAGATCGGCCCGGTCAAGCGCCGCGGATCGACCGCGCCGCCCAGACCGCGCGCGCCGGACGACGCCGAGCCCAAGGACCGCGACCGCCTCACCGAGGTCGGCGACCCGCCGATCAGCCAGTCGCACCGCCCCGAGCCAGCCCCCGCGGTCGCGCGATCGCGGCGCCGCGGCCTCGCCCGGGGGGCCGGGGTCTGGGTCGCGATCGCCGCCGGGTTCGCCGCCGCCGGCGGGCTCACGACCTGGCGGCTGACCCAGCCGTCGGCCAGCCCGACGCCGGCGGTGGTGGTCGCCCCGATCGTGCGAGACGCCCCCGTCGCCGAGTCGCGAGGGACGCTGGAGCTCGACTCGAGCCCGGCCGGCGCGATCGTGACGCTCGGCGACCGCCGGCTCGGTCCCACACCGCGCCGCGAGCGCGTGGCCGGCGGCGTGAAGGTCCGCGTCAAGCTCGAGTTCAAGGGCTACCAGGCGTACGAGGACGATCTCGCGGTCGAGCCGGGCAAGACCCTGGTGTTCCGCCCCAAGCTGACGGCGGCGCCCGCGGTGCTGCGCGTCGAGACCACGCCGCCGGGCGCGACCGTCGCGCTCGCCGGGCAGCCGCAGGGGACCTCGCCGCTGACGGTGTCGGTCGCCGCGGCGCACGGCGCCGAGCTCGCGCTGACCCGCTCGGGGTACGAGCCGCTCAAGCTCAAGGTCGACCTGGCCGCCGGCGAGGAGCTCCGCGTGACCCGCGAGCTGCGCGAGCTGCAGAAGTTCGGCACCGTGCTGGTCCTGGTCGGCGGCGCCGCCGACTGGGGCTACGTCTGGTACAAGGGCAAGAACCTCGGCCAGAACTACACGATGGCCGGCGGCCAGACCCCGTTCAAGCTGCCGGTCGGCCGCCAGCAGCTGCGGATCGAGCACCCGCAGGCCCCGCCGAAGACGGTGACGGTCGACGTCGTCGAGCACGAGCCGACCCGGGTCACGGTCACGCTGTGATCCCGACGCTGTGATCCCGACGCTGTGATCCCGACCCGGGGGCTACTTCTTGCGGCGGACGATCTGGATCGCGACGTCGCCGCCGGTCAGCCGCGACCGGCACGCCAGGCGGACCCGGGTGAGGTGGTAGACGTTGCCCAGGTGCTTGCGCTCCTCGTCGCCGTACGGCGACAGGTGCTCGGTGCCGGCGACGATCTTGACCCGGCACAGCCCGCAGGTGCCCTTGCCGACGCACGCGGTGTCGATCCCGGCCGAGAGCTTCGCGCCGGCCTCGAACAGCGTCGTCCCGGCCGGAACGTCAACGGCGATCGGCTCGCCATCGCCCTGGATCGTCACCCGCGGCAGAGCCCGCATCCTACCCGGCCGGCGGTGAACCGGCGAGCGGCCGATCGACGCGACGTGAGATCGCGGTCCGCGCGACGATCGCGGGCGCCTGCCAGACCGGGTCGCGCGCCCGGTTCATCTGCTCGAGCAGCTCGCGCGCCGCGGCGACCGCGTGGCGGGTCACCGGGTCGCGCGCGACCGCCGGGTCCTGCGCCGCCAGGCGGTCGACCGCCGCGAACGCGACCCACGCGGTGCGCCGGGCGCGGAGCAGCAGCGGCTCGATCGCGTCGTGCAGCGCGCGGTAGCGCGCGACCGCCGCGCCGTCCGACCAGTCCGCCGGCGCGACCAGCGAGCTGCGCAGCCGGGTGACCAGCGCGATGTTCGCCATCCCCGCCGCGTAGGCGGCCCGCAGCCGGATGCCCGGCGGGCCGTGCTCGATCGCCTCGAGGTAGAGCGTGATCGACGGCGCCAGCGCGTCGTGGAGCTGATCGACCACGGGCCGGAGCTGCGCCCGGTCGGCGATCCGCGCGATCGTCGCGTCCTGCACGCAACCCGCGAACGACAGCAGCTGGTTCCACGCCTGGTTCTGGTCCGAGGCGGTGCCGGCCGCGTAGGCCTCGCACCCGGGCGGGATCTCGATGACGTCCAGGACATCGCTCGGCTCGCCCGCCGAGGCGGCGCTCGGGATCAGCGCGCCCAGCGCTGCGGCGAGCACGAATCGCAGCCGCTTCCCTCGGAATCGCTCGGCCATGCCCCGATGCTGGTGCAAGCGCGGCGCCACGCCGGGCGGATACGCTCGGTGGCGCGCTGATCGGACAGCCGGCTTGCGCGGCGCGACGCGGTTGCGCCGATCGCCGCGCGCGCCCGTGATCGACCGTCTCGATCGCGCACCGCTTGCGCGCTCGAGCAGCCGGCGGTGATCTCACCCGACCGCGGGGTCGGCGACCGGCGTGCGCCACCGCCGCAAACTCGCGCACGCCGGCGATCGGGCGGTGCAGCGATTTCGCACGCGGCGGTCCCCGATCACAGCTCGCCGTCGGCGAGGGCCGTCGGGTCGCGATCGCCGAACGCGCACCACGCGAGGAGCTCCAGGAGGTAGCCTTCCGCCGCGCGCAGCTCGCCGGCCGCCACGGACAGTGAGGCCATCCATGACAGCGTGCGGGCCCGCGGCCGCAGATCTTGTTCCGTGGCCGACGTGGCCGTTTGCGAGGCAGACATCATGAACCAGGGTGCTTCACGCGCGATGCCAAGTCGGGTCCGCCCGGGGTCGTGGCCGGAGCGCCGAGTCGCGTCGCGTCATCGGCAGCGCCCACTGCGCGCCGACGCGCGCGTGCGCGGGCAGTTCACGCCCCGACGCGCAGGACCAGGGCGATCGGGAAGCTTCGCCACAGCGCCGCGACCGCCTGGAGCCCACCGGCGACCTCGCGGCCGGTCAGCACGTCGCGCCAGGTCCCGGGCGGAAGCGCGAGTGCCGTGTCCTGCCAGCCGGACGCGCGCACACCGAGGCGAGGCACCACGGTCACCAGATCGTCGCCGCGCGCGAACGCGAACACGCGGCGTGCGTGCGTTCCCGACGCGGCGAGCGCGCGATACGGCGCCGCCAGCACGTCCGGAGTGCGGCTGCGCAGCGCGAGCACGCGATGGATCGTCCACAGCTTCGCCGCGCCGAGCTCGCCTCCCGACCGGGCGCCCGCGCCATCGCCGGCGATCACCAGCTCGCGCAGGCCGCGCGCGCGCGCTGCGAGATCGACCGGCCGCCGGTTGTCGGGATCGACCAGCGCGTCGTCGCGCAGCTCGCTGCCCTGGTAGAAATCCGGCACGCCGGGCGCCGTCAGCTTGATCAGCAGCTGGGCGAGCGAGTTGCGATCGCCGTGCGGCTGGAGCTCCGCCGCGAACGCCGCGAGCTCGGCGACCAGCCCGGCGTCGGCGTAGACCGCGGCGAGCCAGCGCCGGCGCGCCGCCTCGTACGCCGGATCGGGCCGCCGCCATGACGTGCGCAGCCGGGCCTCGCGGGTCGCCTTCTCGGCGAATCGCTGTGCGCGGTCCTGCGCGAGCGGCCAGGCTCCGACGAGCGTCTGCCACATCGTGTACTCGAACACCCGATCGGGCGCGACCCCGCCCCACCCGGCCTCGGCGCGCGCGCGCCAGCGCAGGACCGCCGCGCGCCACGCCTCCGGGAGCTCGGACAGCACCGCGAGCCGCGCGCGGACGTCCTCGCCCCGCTTGGCGTCGTGGGTCGAGGTCGCGAGCAGCGCGTGCGGGCCGCCCGCCGCGAACCCGGCGTGCGCCTCGTCGGGCTCGATCGCGAACCGCGCCAGATCGGACCCGACCTCGCAGCGCGCGAGCAGCCGGACCTGGCGGTACTGCAGCGTGTCCTCGTCGCCCTTGGCGACCACCGGGCCCGACACCTGCTGGGCCGCGCGCGCCAGCCCGATCGCCTCGGCGCCCGGCAGCTCGAACGCCAGGGCGGCCTCGAGAAAGCCGATCAGATCGCGATCGAGCTCCGGGCGCGCGGCGAGCGCGGCCCGGGCCGCGTGGGCGATCCGCCCGCGGTCGGACATTGATAGGGGACTTTCCCGTCCCCTTTGCGCCGGCAAAGCCGGCGCATTCACCCCTCCGCGCGTCGCGTCGCGCGGGTCGTCGATCGAAAGGGGACTTTCCCGTCCCCTCTCGCCCGGCGAAGCCGTGCGATTCACCCCTCCGCGCGTCGCGTCGCGCGGCTCGTCGATCCATAGGGGACCTTCCCGTCCCCTCTCGCACGTCGCGTCGTCGCCCAGGTAGGTCCGGTAGGTCGGGTAGCCCGCGAGCAGCTCGGCGATCGCGGCCTCGATCTCGGCCCGCGTGTAGTCGCGGCACGCCGGGCTGGCGCCGCACGCTCGGACCGCGGCCTCGGTCAGCCGCGCCAGCTCGCTGTGCAGCGCGTCGCTCAGCACGTCGAGCCGGGCCCGCCGGCTCTCGCCCGCCGGATCCCAGGCCTGCCCGGTGTACTCGGTGAACGCGTCGGTCAGCGCGCGCTCGCCGTCGCGGTCGACCAGCAGCGCCGCGATCCGGTTCATCACCTCGTAGCCGGTCGTGCCGGCGACCGGCCAGCTCGCGGGCAGCTGCTCGTCGCCCGACAGGATCTTCTCGACCACGATCCACGGCGGGCGAGCGGCCTCGTCCCACGCCTCGCTCAGCCGGCGCAGGTAACCCGCCGGATCGCGCAGGCCGTCGACGTGGTCGACCCGCAGCCCGTCGACCGTGCCGTCGTCGACCCACCCGAGGATCCGCCGGTGGCCGGCGGCGAACACGTCGGGGAGCTCGACGCGGATCCCGACCAGCGAGTCGATGTCGAAGAACCGGCGGTACGACAGCTGGCTGCCCGCGACGCTCCAGTGCGCGAGCCGGTAGTTCTGGGCCTCGAGGATCGCGTCGAGCTCGACCGGATCGGCGTTGATCGCGGCGATCTCCTCGTCGAGCGCGTGCGCCACGCGGTCGCCGAGCTCGGCGAGCCGGGCCAGCAGCACCGCGCGGTCGCGGTGCCGGCGCCGGCGCGCCCCGCTGTCGGCGCTGGGCGGCAGCGCCGACAGCGCGTCGCCGATGAACTGCAGCTCGGGGTGCGCGATCCGCTCGCCGGCGCGCCGGACGATCCGGCCCAGCGCGGGCGGCGACACCGGGAACTGCAGCTCGCCGGCCCGGACCTCCAGCCCGCCGCGCCCGCGCGCCAGCTGGAGCCCGCCCGAGGTCAGCGCCCGGCCGTAGCGCTCGGCGAGCACCGGCAGCAGCACGCGCTCGTCGCCGGCGCCCCAGTCGACGTCGAAGTGGTGCGCGTAGTAGCTCGCCGGGCCGTTCTCCAGCACGTCGACCCACCAGCGGTTCGCCGTCCCCGCGATCGACATGTGGTTGGGCACGATGTCGAGCAGGATCCCCAGGCCCGCGGCGTGCGCGGCGGCGACCAGCGCGCGGAACCCGTCCTCGCCGCCGAGCTCGCCGTTGACCCGGTCGGGATCGACGATGTCGTAGCCGTGGGTCGAGCCCGGCGCGGCCTGCAGCACCGGCGACAGATAGAGGTGGCTGATCCCGAGCTCGGCGAGGTACGGCACGGCAGCCGCGGCGTCGGCGAACGTGAACCCGGCGTGCAGCTGCAGCCGGTACGTCGCGCGCCGCGGCGGCATCACGACACCCTGCGCAGCAGCCACAGCGACCGCGGGAGCACGTCGATCTCGGCGCCGGCCTCGTAGCGCTCGGCGCAGCCGTCCTGCTCGGAAGCGAACCCGCGCTCGGTGTCCATCACCCGGCACCACACCTTGCCCCAGACCGCGTCGGGCAGCTTGATCTTGCGCGGCTCCGGCGCCGCGTGGAAGGCGATCAGGAACGTGTCGTCGAGGATCGGCTCGCCGCGCTCGTCGGGCACCGCGATCCCGTGGCCGTCGAGGAACACCTGCAGCGAGCGCGACAGCTCGGAGTCCCACTGCTCGTCGGTCATCTCCGTGCCGTCGGGGGCGAACCACGCGATGTCGGGCAGCGCGGTGCTGGACCCGAGCCGAACCGATCGATTCCGGTCCGCAGCGGAGCAAGGATCGGAATCACCTTGCGGCGAGGGTCCCCCTTGGGGGGACCCGAGCCGAACCGATCGATTCCGGTCCGCAGCGAAGCAAGGATCGGAATCACCTTGCGGCGAGGGTCCCCCCTGGGGGCAGCCGCGGCGGACCGGCCGGCCCTGGAACCAGCCGCGCCGGCGGAACCCCGGGTGGCGGCGGCGCAGCGCGGCGATCCGGCGGGTGAACTCGAGCAGCTCGGGGTCGGCGTGCTCCCAGTCGAACCACGACAGCTCGTTGTCCTGGCAGTACGCGTTGTTGTTGCCGCGCTGGGTCCGGCCGAGCTCGTCGCCGCCGACCAGCATCGGCACGCCCTGCGACAGGAACAGGGTCGCGAGGAAGTTGCGCTGCTGGCGGCGGCGCAGCGCGAGCACCTCGGGGGCATCGCTGTCGCCCTCGGCGCCGCAGTTCCACGACCGGTTGTGGCTCTCGCCGTCGCGGCTGTCCTCGCCGTTGGCCTCGTTGTGCTTCTCGTTGTACGACACCAGGTCGCGCAGCGTGAACCCGTCGTGCGCGGTCGCGAAGTTGATGCTCGCGTGCGGGAACCGCCCGCCCTGCTGGTAGAGGTCGGAGCTGCCGGTGATCCGCGCGCCGAGCTCGGGCAGCGAGCCGGGCTCGCCGCGCCAGTAGTCGCGGATCCAGTCGCGGTACTTGCCGTTCCACTCCGACCACAGCGGCGGGAAGTTGCCGACCTGGTAGCCGCCGTCGCCGACGTCCCACGGCTCGGCGATCAGCTTGACCCGCGACACCACCGGATCCTGCTGGATCAGATCGAAGAACGCGCCGAGCCGGTCGACCTCGTGCAGGCCGCGCGCGAGCGCCGACGCGAGATCGAACCGGAACCCGTCGACGTGCATCTCCTCGATCCAGTAGCGCAGCGAGTCCATCACCAGCTGCAGGGTGTGCGGGCTGCGCATCTGCAGCGTATTGCCGGTGCCCGTGTAGTCCATGTAATAGGCCGGGTCATCGGCGACCAGCCGGTAGTACGCCGCGTTGTCGAGGCCGCGGAACGACAGCGTCGGGCCGTCGTGGTTGCCCTCGGCGGTGTGGTTGTAGACCACGTCGAGGATCACCTCGATCCCCGCCTGGTGCAGCGTCCGCACCATGTGCTTGAACTCGGCGACCGCGCCGTTCGCGCTGTGCACGCTCGCGTACTCGGGGTGCGGCGCGAAGTAGCCGATCGAGTGATAGCCCCAGTAGTTGCGCAGCCCGTTCTCGAGCAGGAAGCCGTCGTGGATGAACGCGTGGATCGGCAACAGCTCGACCGCGGTGATCCCGAGGCTCTGGAGGTGCTTGATGATCGCGGGGTGAGCGAGCCCGGCGTAGGTCCCGCGCAGGTGCGGCGGCACGTCGGGGTGGCGCATGGTCAGGCCCTTGACGTGGACCTCGTAGATGACGGTCTGGTTCCACGCGATCTCGTGCCGGCGATCGTTGCCCCAGTCGAAGTACGGCTGGACGACCACCGAGCGCAGGGTGTCGGGCGCGCTGTCCTCGCTCGACGGTCCGCCCTTGCCATCATCGCCGCGCAGCGCCGGCCCCCAGTGCAGGCCCTCGGAGATCGCGCGGGCGTACGGGTCGACCAGCAGCTTGTTCGGGTTGCAGCGCAGGCCGCGCCCCGGATCCCACGGGCCGTGAACCCGGAACCCGTAGCGCATGCCCGGGCCGACCAGCGGCAGGTAGGCGTGCCAGATCTGGCCGATCCCGCGGGTGAGGTCGATCCGGACGTCCTCGGCAGGGATCCTCTCGACCTGGACCGGTCCGCTCCGGCCCGCCTCGGGATCGAACAGGCAGAGCTCGACGCGCTCTGCGACGCCGCTGAACACCGCGAAGTTGGTGCCGTAGCCGTCGAACGTCGCGCCCAGCGGGTACGGCCGGCCTGGCCACGCCTGCCGGCGCCGGGCGGTCGTCGGGTCGGCGGCCGGGCCGGTCGCGGCGTCGGCCGGCTGCCCGCGTGCGGAGCCGTCGGCGGTCACGGCGCGTACGCCCGGCTCGGGACCAGCGCGCGCGACCGGCGCACCGCCAGGACCGACTCGATCCGCTCCGGCCGGCCCCAGTCGCTCCAGTCCACGCCGTCGAGCTGGTGCGCGATCAGCCGCTCGGGCGCGCGCTCGAACACGTCGCGCGACAGGCTGACCGGCAGGATCGCGCGGTAGATGTACTCGATCGCGTCGGTCTCGTCGCGGGTGCCGACCAGCGGCACGAACGAGTCCAGGATGTCGATCAGCTGCGGCTCGGTCTGGCGGCCGAGCTGCCACAGCGCGTCGACCGTGCCGCACGCGACCATCGTGTTCCACAGCCCGCCCGCGGCGATCAGCTGCTGGGCGCGCGCCGGCGCCGGCTTCTCGACGAAGCCGACCACGCGGCGGAGCTCGGGGACCTCGGTCAGACGATCGCCCAGGGTCAGGTAGCCGAGCTCGGGATCGGGCTCGGTCGGCCGGGCGCCGAGCACGACGACCGTGTCGCGCAGCCGCCGGGCGGCATCGCGCGCGATCCGGACCTGCTCGACGTAGCGCGCCGACGGCACCACATAGTGATCGGTCGGCGTGATCGCGACGGTCGCACCGGGGTGCCAGCGCCGGATCATCGCGAGCGCGACGTACAGCGCGACGCCGGTGTCGCGCGCGCTGGGCTGGCGGAACACGTGATCGCTGCGGCCGGCGAGCTGGGGCGCGGCGATCCCGCCGTGCGAGCTGCCGATCACGGTGAGGGTGCGCGACGCCGGGGTCAGCTTGTTGAGCCGCTCGAGCGTGTGCTCCAGCATCGAGCGCTCGCCGAGCAGGCAGCAGTACTGCTTGGGGATCCGCCGGCCGAACCGGCGCAGGACGTACTCGGACAGCCGGACGCCGTCGCCACCCGCGAGCGCCAGCGTCCAGTCGAGATCCGGGGAGTCGTCGTCGGTCGGTTCACTCGCAGACGTTCTCAGCTCGTCCGGCGCAAGGATCGGCATCTCCGCTCGGCATTGCGATGTTCGTGCCGAGCGGTGCGTGGTGGCGGCACACCGTACGGCCGCCGCCGCACGCGGGCTTACCGCGCCTGCATCGGGGGAGCCCGCAGCCGCGAGCGCGCGGTCGCGCGCGGTGTCTCGCGAGCGCGCGTGAACAACCTGCACTGCTCCAGTTGTCGAGCGATCCTCGGCATCTGGATCAGCACCCGGGCATCGGCCGCCGGGCCGCTCGCCGTGCGACGTCCGCGCTCATCCTGGTCCGCGGCCCCTCTGGCCCGGCAAAGCCGGTCGGATCATTCACGACCGGCGACCGCGCGTCGCGTCGCGCGGGTCGCAGAGCTCCGCGATGCCCGCTATTCCCGACCGGGATTGGACAGCCCCAGCCGATGCAGCATCTTGTGGATCGACATCCGATCGATCCCGGCGGCGCGGGCGGCGGCCGAGATGTTGCCGTCGTGCTGGGCGAGCAGCCGCGAGATGTAGCGCTTCTCGAACTCGCTGATCACGTTCTGCTTGGCGAGCTTGAACGGGATGCCGACGTCGACCGGCACGGTCATCGCCGCGTCGGAGCTGGTCGCGGTGTGCGACGGCGTAGCGGTGACCGACGGCTCGCCGCGGGGCGCCACCGCCGGCGTCCGGCGCAGCGCATCCTCGTCCTCGGGGGTATCGGCGAGCAGCACGGCGCGCTCGATCACGTTGCGCAGCTCGCGGACGTTGCCCGGCCAGTCGTGCTTCATCATCAGGTCGATCGTCTCCTGCGCGATCGACGCGGTCTCGCCGTTGGGCGTGGTCGCGAGGATGTGCTCGATCAGCAGCGGCAGGTCGTCCTTGCGCTCGCGCAGCGGCGGCACGTGGACGCGCGCGACCGCGAGCCGGTAGTAGAGATCCTCGCGGAACCGGCCGCGGTTGACCTCGACGCCGAGGTCGCGGTTGGTCGCGGCGACGATCCGGACGTCGACCTCGTTCGTCTTCGCGCCGCCGACCCGGCGGACCTCTTTGCGCTCGAGCACG